>DATJSQ010000137.1:0-16986 GCA_035503995.1 Verrucomicrobiia bacterium
CAAAAATCCCCGATCAATCGGCGAATCCAAAAACGGCCCGTCATTGTAATAATACCAGTCAAAAATGAACGCGCTGATGCCGTGGTCGGCCGCGGCGGCAATTTTTTGCGCCATCACCTCCGGTTTGGATTCGTCGGTGTAACCCCAGAGGGGGACATGAGGTTGCTGGTGACCGGGGAAACGCGGCTTTGCGTTCTTGACCAGATCCCACTCAGACCAGTCCGGACCCTTGGTCTTCACGTTGCGCGGATCGCCGGGATGATAATTGCCAAAATAATAACTGACCACGGTTACCGTCGAATGGGTGTCCGCGTTGCAACCGGCCGCCATGGCGAAGATTGCCGGCAATAAAATACCCAGTGACCTCAGCGATTTCATAATTCAACTTTTCAATCCTTAAAGATAACACCTTCTGACTCCTTCGTGATCATTTACAAACCCGCCGGTAAAGCGCTTCATATTGCGGCACAATTGCCTCCGCGGAAAACCGGTCCCGCGCCCGACGCTCCGCCGCCAGGCCCATCTGCTTCCTTCGCGCCGGCTCGCGGATTAATCCTTCCACTGCCCGGGCCAACGCGTCGGCATCGTCCGATGGCACCAAGAGGCCGCTTACCTGGTCTTCCACCACTTCCGGGATCCCTCCCACTCGCCGGGCGACACTCGGACAGCCAAAGAACATCGCTTCCAAAATGCTCAGGCAAAAGCTTTCCGTCTCGGAGGTGAACAGCCCGAGGTCGGCGGCCTGGAGAAACTCCTCGATATCCGTGACCTTTTCACGGACGACGACACGGCCCTCCAGCTTCAGCCGCCGCACCTCGGGCATGAACGGTCCAAAACTTCCACCGGCCAGCACGACCAGCTTGGATGGCGCCCGGACGCGTGCAACCGTTTCCAGCAGGAGATCAATGCGTTTCAATGGACGGAGATTCGAGGAGTGAAGGACCATCGCTTCGTTGTCGGTAATCCCCAATTCACGGCGCACCTCCCCGCGTGACCGGCCCGGCGGCCGCGGCGCAAAAAAATTGTGGATTACCTCAAGCGGCCCACGGAAACCGAGGACCCGCTGCGTTTCGCGCTTGAGAAAATCCGAGACCACAGTCACGGCGTCCGATTGGGCCAGTGCGTGATGGATGGCTGGACCGTAGCCCGGATCGGAACCCAGCAACGTGGTATCGGTGCCGTGCAAGGTTGTCACAACCCGCGGCTGCCGGTCCGGCGGCAACATGGCCCGCGCGAGGATGGCCGCGGTGGCGTGCGGAACGGCGTAGTGGACATGGAGCACATCCAGTCCGCGGTCCCGGCTGACTTCCGCCATTCTCACCGAAAGCGGCAGTGTGTAATCCGGATATTTGAACAGCGAATAGTCGCTGATCACGACGGGATGGTAAAAAAGCCGTGGCGCGTTTTCCGGAAGCCGGAAGGGGCGTTCATAACTGAAAAAATGGACCTCATGCCCGCGCGTTGCCAGTTCCTCTCCCAACGCAGTGGCCAGAACGCCACTGCCGCCGACGCTGGGATAACAGGCGATGCCGATTTTCATCCGGTTGAAATTAAAATCCCCGCGCGCCACGATCCGCCTGCGCCAGCGAGTCGAGGACGAGGGGAGTAGCGGGAAACAACGCGATGGCGTGGCCGACGCCCGCCCGCAACCCCCGCAACCGTGCGCGGCTGAGTTGCAGTTCCACGTAGTTGCGGGCAGATACTTGCGTGGCATGCGCTTCCATTGCCGAGGACCAGGCGGCCAGAATTCCGGGCGCCGATACATCAATGAATACGGGCGTGATTGCGGACGGTTCGGCTTCGGCCGTCACCGCGTAGTAGAACAACTGCCCGATCGCATGAGACGGCGAGCGCCGCAGTTCCTTGATGCCGCTGTAACGCGCGAGCCGGCAGGCGTCGCGCACAAGCCGGCCCAACCGCGGATGGTCGGGATGCTGGTCCTCCGCAAGGCTTGGCGCGAGCACGATGCCCGGCCGCAGGCGACGGATGATCCCCGCCAATTTGATGGCATGACGGGCGCGCACTTCGAGATGCGCGTCGCCGTCCAATTCGATGAATTCGAGCGTGGCGCCCAGGAGACGGGCGGCGGTTTTCGCCTCGGCCACCCGTTGCGCCGGCGTGCCGTGCGACGCCGATTCTCCGCGCGAGCAGATTACCAAGTGCGCGGCCCGCCCGGCCCGAGTTTCCTTCGCAATGACGCCGCCGCACCCGAATTCGATGTCATCGGGATGCGCGCCGCAGGCCAGCAGCGGCGCAAGTTCAGGTCGAAATTTCGATGCAGGCTTCATCCGATCGTTCAATCGTTTCACGATTTACAAATGTAATTTCCGGTGTTTCTTCCGGGCGAAGATAGGCTCTTTCGCCCAATCCGGCAACGTAATGCGTGCAATGCACCACGGACTGCATCCAACGCAGCCGGCTGTCGCGGGCGGGGCTTACCTGCTCCCTGCCAAAGCCCGTCGCCGGCACGGTGACATAGGATTCTCCGCCTTCATGGAGTTGAAGGCTGCCGCCAAGAAGACGAGCGCGCACAATTTCGCCTTCAAGCGGCACATCCACGAAAAATTCCGGCACATCGCAGGCCGCGCGGCGGATGGTGGGATCGCTGGAACGGACGAGGCGGATTCCGCGGAGCCAACCCAGGGCGCGGTACATTTCCAGGCAGAAATCAGCGGCGTTGGACGCCGAAACACTCTCAAAAATATCAATCAGGCGGCGGTCCACGTAATTTGGCAACTGAAGCAGCGTCTTCGCCTGCCAGCCATCCGGAATGCGTTTGAGGAACAGGGGCGAAAATTTCCGTTGCAGCCGGTTGGCGAAGGCGAAATTCAATTGCGCCGGTTCCTGAGTGCGGCGATGGCGCAGCAGCGTCCGGGTTTCCCGCGGGTCGTGGTCGCTGTCGTGGCAGAAGAAGACGATTTCGCCGCCGATTTCCCTTTGGAGCCGGCGGGCGGTGAGGATCTTGGCAACAAGGAAGCGTTTCGGAAAAAATCCGCACGGCTGCTGGCCGAAACATATAACCGGGTCGCTCATTAGTCATCGGGGCTTCAGAATTCCTTCGTCATTATGGTTTAGTCATTAGTCATTCCGCCGTGGGCATCCGCTGGTTTCTTCGGTGATCCGAGTGCCGCCTGAAGCGCCAGGCTCAGCAGCACGCAGGCGGCGCAGCCGATGAGGTTATACCAGAGATAGCTGATGTTGAGCGTAAAGTAGAGGACAAAGACCAGCGTCTGCGCGGCCAGCGCCGCCCAGAAAATCGCCGTCCCGCCGATGCGCTTCAGAAAAAAGGCGGCCACAAACAGCGCCAGCATCACGCCATAGAAGACCGAGCCGACGATGTTGACGGCCTGGATCAAGTTTTCCACCAGGTTCGCAAACAGCGCGAAGGCCAGCGCGACCAGGCCCCAGAACAACGTGAACCATTTGGAAGCGGCCACGTAGTGTGCGTCACTGGCTTCGCGCTTGAGCAGGTGCCGGTAAAAATCCACCGTCGTGGTCGAACCCAGCGCGTTTAACTCCGCCGCCTTGGATTGGAGCGCCGCCGCGAAGAATGCCGCGATCAACAGTCCAATCAATCCGTGCGGCAGATGGTCGAGGACGAAGGTGACGAAGACGTAATCGGCGTCGTTGCCATTCACGCCGGGATCATTGGCTTGCATGACAGTTTTGGCCTCATCGCGAACCGCGTTGACGCGGGCCAGCGCGGTCTGAGCCTGCGCGCGGGCCGCCGATTCCGCAACGCGGTTGCCGGCATGTCGTGCGTCCAGCCATTGGCGAATGTCGCGCTCCTTTTGGGCATAAGCCTCGGTGAATTGTTGTTGAAGCGCCGCGAGTTTACCGCCGGGATCATGCCGCACGGCTTCGCGCCAGGCCGCCCGGTTGAAAAACACCGGCGGTTGTTCGAATTGGTAAAAGACGAACACCATGACGCCGAGCAGCAGGATGAAAAACTGCATTGGAATTTTGAGCACGGCATTGAACATCAGTCCCAGCCGGCTCTCGCGCAGCGACGAGCCGGAAAGGTAACGCTGGACCATGGACTGGTCGCAACCGAAGTAGGACAACGACAAAAAAAAGCCGCCGAACAGCCCGGTCCAGAGCGTGTAGCGGCGGTCAGGATCCAGCGAAAAACTCACCGCGTTCAGCTTTTTGAAACCGCCCGCCACGGAAAAGGCGTCGCCGAGGCTGGCCGGCATCTTCAGCATCAAAATGACAAACGCCGCCCCCATGCTGCCAAAGATGACGGCCATCTGGTATTTCTGGGTGAGGGTCACCGCCCGGCTGCCGCCGCTGACGGTGTAAATGATCACGAGCAACCCGCTCAAGATGATGGTGAGGTCCAGCCGCCAGCCGAGCACGGTCGAGAGAATAATCGCCGGCGCGTAAATGGTGATGCCGGCGGCCAGGCCGCGTTGAATGAGGAACAAGGCGGCGCCCAGCAGCCGTGTCTTGCCGTCAAACCGCCTGCCCAGAAATTCGTACGCGGTATAGACGTTCAACCGGCGAAAAAGCGGCAGAAAAACCGCGGCGATTAAAACCAGCGCCAGCGGCATGCCAAAATAATTCTGCACGAAATCCAGGCCGCTCTCATAACCCTGGCCGGGGGTGGAAATGAACGTAATGGCGCTGGCCTGCGTGGCCGCGACTGAAATGCCGATGGTCACCCACCCGACCGTCTCATCGCCGCGCAAATAGTGGCTCAGATCCCGGTGCCGGCGGGTGTGCCATGTGCCATAAGCGGCAATCGCCAGCAGGCTGCCGATGAGCACGACAAAATCGAGGAGGTTCATGAATAGCTCATCGTCAGCGCGAGCAGCAGAAGCACCCACAAAATGAAGCTGGCAAAAACAAAAAAATAGACGCCGGGCCAGGTCGCCAGTCCCGGCAAGCCGGTCGCTTCATCGGGGTCATTGGCAGGCCCGGCCGGCGGGAGGTCCTTATCGGATGAATTCATTTACCGAGGGAGATCAGATTGGCAAACAACCGATAGGCGCCCGGCACACCCGCCGGCAGTTGTCGAAAAAACGAAAGGCCCGTATAGACGAAATAACCCCGGCCGTATTGCGCCACCAGCAGGCCGCCCTGAAGCGGCGCTTCGCCGGCATCGCTGCATGCGAGAATCGGCGTAAAATGCGCGTCCCACTCGCGGGGATAATAGGTCCCGCGTTCCTGGACCCAACCATCAAAATCAGCGCTGGTGATTTTGTTCGGGGTGTTCAGCACCGGACTGTCCGGCGCGAGAAACGTCATCGGCGCGGCCGGGTCGGTCACCCGATCGCTGCTGGAAAGTTCGAGACTGTAAGGCGTCAGTTGGTCGGTCTTCAGGTCGCCTCCGGGACGGTTGTATTGTTCGATGACGTTGCCGCCGGCCTGGACATAGGCAAATAGCGCCGGCAAATGGGAGACCAGGTCCGTGCGGACATTGAACGCGCGGATGCCGACGACCACCGCGTCAAATTGCTTCAAATTCTCCGGCGTCAGATCAGCGCCGGTAAGTGGGGTCACTTCGCAACCCATGTCCGCGAGGCTCTGCGCCACATCGTCGCCCGCCCCCGGCAGGTATCCGATGCGATGGGCGTTGATTGCCAGATTCAAACAGACGGCTTTGAATTGCGCGCGCGGTTGCAACAGCAACAGCGGAAGATGCGAATAGTCAATCACCACGCGCTCGTTGTCGTAGCGCCTGCCGCCCACGTCCGCCGCCGCGGCGATGCTCGCTGTCGCCGGGTCCAATGGCGCGGTAACGTTGAAAGTACACTGCGTCTGGTCTCCGACGCCGGCCAGGTTGAATGACTGCGACGCCGGCGAAATTGTCCAAGCCGCGGGCGCGTCCAAGGTCAGAACGCCCGCGACGTTCTCCCGCGCGGACGTGGCGGTCACCGTCATTGGACGCGTCGCTCCGGGGGGGAACAGTTCGACGCCGGACGCCAGTTGGAGCGTCACCGGTGGAACCACTTCCAGATGGCGGGTTTGACCCGCCGCCCGATCCGCCGTTTCCTGCACAGGCTGGTCCGGAACAACCAGGGTCTGACCCGCCACGTCAAAAATTTGGTCCACCGGGAAAGGCGGCGGATTTTCCGGTTGGCCGATGAGCTTGGGGTCATCCACGCGGAACATGCCGGCAGTGTGCGGTTCCCGCAACCAATACGGCTGGCTCACCGGGGTATCGGGGGGGAGCGTTTCGATTGATTCGCGGGCAACGACAGCCCCGGGGGCAAGGTCCGCGTTCACGTCCATTTCAGCATTGATTGATGGATACCGCGCCGCCACCCAGCGAACGGGAACCACGCCGGATTCGACCGTGGCAGCCAGTTGCATTTGGAGCGGCTCACCGGGAACGACCTCGGCCTGGGGAATTACCGTCTGCACGGTCAGTCCGAGGCATTCTTGAATAATGTGATCAAGCAACCGGCGCTTTTCGTCCACCACCGGATCGTTTTGAGCCAGGTCAGCAAGAAGTTCTTTGATTTGCAACAACGCGGGCACGCTGGCCGCAGGATCCTGCGGATTGAATTTCGCGATGACCGCGTCCGCCATGGTCCCGATGTCCGCGCCTCCGGGGACCCTCGACCATGTCGTGTCCACCCCGTCCATAATATCATTCGTTGCAGGCTCGCCGTCCAGAAGTTCGAAGTAGTCGTATCGGGGACCTCCGTTGCCGCCAAAGCCGGTGAAATTTCCAAGACCCTGGGTCTTGTGCATTGAACGGCTGCGCGCGGCGATTTTTACGAACGGCAGCCCCGAAAGCGGATCAATCCCCCCGTCATTAATCCGAATAAGCGGGGTCCCATTGGTTTCGCGGCCCTGGAAGCCGCCGACGTTCCAGAGGATTCGTTTGGCCTGCCAAATCGTCAGCCCTTCGCCAAGTTGGTCGGGAAATGCGTTCGGGTCGCCGGCAAGTTTGAACGATTCCAACGCCAAAATGCTCGACGCCGTGTGATGCCCGTGCGTTCCACCCGGAATGAGAGAAAAGCGGGTGATGACAACGTCCGGCCGGAATTCGCGAATGACCCGAACGGTATCCGCAAGCACTTCCCGCTCGTTCCATATACGCAGCGCCAGCCGGTAATCCTTCGAGAACCCAAAGTCCACCGCGCGGGAAAAATACTGATGGGCGCCATCAAAGCGGGCGGCGGCGAGCAACTCCTCGGTGCGCACCACCCCCAAATCGTCCCCAAACACCGGTCCAAGCACGTTTTGGCCGCCGTCGCCGCGCGTGAGGGACAGGTAGGCCGTGCGGTAATGGCGCCCCTGCGCCAGATAGGCAATCAGCTCGTTGTTTTCATCGTCGGGATGGGCCGCCACATAGAGGACGCTGCCCATTTCCCGAAAATTGTCCAGGTCACGAAGGATCGAGGCCGGCGGGGTGGCGTTGACGCGCAGGGAAGGGTTGGCCGGGGTGGCGGGCTTGATATGGCGGATACCAAAAAAAAGGGCTACCGCGCACGCGCAACCCACCAGGAACAGGATGCGTCCGCGTCCGCGCCGGTTGGCAGTCCGGAATGAAACGCTGGTGCTCATACGCTCGGCAAAAGTAGTAAAAATCGGTTCCTCGACGGGTAAATTTTAAATGAGGAGGTCAAGACTGAGCCATGGTAACCCAGCGCAACCCCCCGGATGATGACCGCGCGCGCGATTCGCCCCGAACGGGCATTCCAGATTGCCCCGGTTATGTGGCATTCCGCTTGGAGCATGACATGATCTGGATTGCCGGACGGGGGACGATACGCCCGCTATTTTTGAATGGTGAACGGCACGGAAAATTGCGTGGACTCCCACATCGCCTTGATTTCACCGCTTTCGGAGGAAGTTTTGGCGATGGCCATCGTGAACTGGTCCACGAGCTTGTCGAGCGCCGTCCTGGTCATATCCACCCGGGCCAGATCATCCGCCGTGTCCACCGGGATTCCCCAACCGCCGATGTGGGTGCTGATGGCCAATTGCGACGGGCCGTTCTCCTGCGGAATCATGTAGAGGGTATAAGCTCCGGCGGGAATGTTGGAGCCGCCCAACTCAATCGGCTTTTGGATGATAAGCGTCGTGGCTTCGTCCGCGCCCATGCGCCACGGCTCGCCGTAGGGGACCAGTCCCCCCCAGATTTTGCGGACCTCGGTGGTGCCGGGCTTGATGGTGTAGGGCCGTCCGTAGGTGACGGTGATCCGGTCGCCGCCAAAGTTCGCGCTGATGGTTTCGTGCGGGCTAAGCCGCCTCTCTTGCGCCAGGCCCGGCAGAGCGGCCAGGGTGAGCGCCGTGATGGTTAGGATGGATGTGATTTTATTCATATTGCCTCCGACGGTTCATGGTTGGTTAACGTTGATTACAAATAGGTGAAACCACCTCGAAAGCAAGAAAAAATACGTCCGGAAAATTACGTCGGCCAGCCTTCCATAACCCGCGTTATCCGGGTCGCTTTTCCGCTAACCTCATCAATCTCCATCAACGCGCCATGCAGCATGACGCGCTCTTTGGCCACTTCAAACCGTTGCGGCACCGAGGTAAGAAACCGCTGAATCACCGGCCCAATCTCCCGCCCCAGCACGCTCTCCTGCGGACCCGTAAATCCCGCGTCGCTCAAATAAGCAGTGCCGCCCGGGAAAATCTGTTCGTCCGCCGTCTGCACGTGCGTGTGCGTCCCAATTACCGCGCTCACCTGCCCGTCCAGCATCCGCGCAAACGCGATCTTTTCCGAGGTCGCCTCCGCATGAAAATCCACGAAAATGATCCTGGTCTGCTCACGCAACTTTTTGACTTCCTCCATCGCCAGCACGAATGGATTTTCCAATTGCGGTTGCATGAAGGTCCGTCCCTGGGCATTCAGCACGGCGATCGCCACCGGGCCGTGGATTTTCAGCCGTGGATTTTCAACGGTAAAAACGCCGCTGCCGCGTCCCGGAACACCGACCGGATAATTCAGCGGACGAAGAAATCGTTTTTCATTGGACAGCAATTCGGACACTTCCTTTTGGTCCCACAAATGGTCGCCGCCGGTGATGACATCCACGCCGGCGGAAAAAATCTCCCCGGCGGTATTGGGTGTCACGCCCGCGCCGCCGGCGGAATTTTCGCCATTGGCGATGACAAAATCCAATTCGAGCTGTTCGCGCAATTTTGGGAGGAGCGTTTTGACGACGTTGCGGCCCGGATGTCCGACGATGTCCCCGATGAAAAGAAGTTTCACAACAGGATTTTAACCATTCGTCCTGAAAAGGAAATGCCGATTGTCCGGCAATTTTTGCCTGTCAGGTCCGGGTCAAACTTCGATGTCGGTCACTGCGTCGGTAGGGAGCCGATTCATTGGCGCGATGCGCGCCAGGGTTGGCGTGTCCGGTTCAAATCGCGCCGGTCATGTCTTATTGGCCTCGATAAATTCCGCGCCGCGGATTGGCTCAATCTTCGTGCCATATTTTTCCGCCCAAACCCGTGTAAAGGCCGCGCCAAAGAGCAATATCTGCACGGAATAATAGACCCAGAGGAGCACCACCACCAATGAACCGGCCGCCCCGTAAGCCGATGCCACGGTGCTGCGGCCCAAATAAAAACCAAGCAGAAATTTTCCCAGGTCGAATAATAGCGCGGTCACGGACGCTCCGATCCATGTTTCCCGCCACGCAATCGTGACGTCCGGCAGGACTTTAAGGATCAAAGCGAACAGCAGCGCGGACAGGCAAAGGGACACCAGGAAATCCAGCACCTGCCAGAAGAGGGCGTGCGCGGGGACGATTCCACTCATATACTTCGCCGCGCCGTCGAGCACGGCGCTCACGACGAGGGAGACCAGGAGCAAAAAACCGATGCCCAGAAGCATGGCGAAGGAGAGCAGGCGGTTTTTTACAAAATTGCGGACGCCGCTGCCCGGTTTGAGGCGGACATTCCAAACGGCGTTAAGCGACGTCTGGAGTTGGATGAAAACGCTCGAGGCGCCAACGAACAGCGTCATCAGGCCAACGGCGGTCGCAAAAACGCTGGCTCTGGGTCTGTCGGCCGCGGCAAGCACGGATTGAATCGCCTGCCCGCCCGTCGGACCGATCAGACCGGAAAGTTCACCGAACAATTCGCGCCGCGCCGCTTCCTGGCCGAAGAAAAATCCGGCGAGCGCCAGCACCAGCAGGAATAAAGGCGCAATGGCGAAAATTGTGAAGAAGGCGACCCCGGCACCCAGGCTCGAGGCGTCTCCGTCATTCCAAACGGAAAAGACTTCCCCGAGCAACCGCCAATACCTTTTCAGCCTTCGCATAGCCACGCAACGTACCCCCGATCCATTTGGATTCGAAAAGAATACCATGCTTTCGGTGTCTTGTAAAAGCGGCTCCGCGGGGAGGGACCTCGTCGTTTGGTTTGGTATGCAGAATGCAGATGAAGCGGGCACGTGAGTTGCAGAATGCCGTCGAAGACGGGATTCTTCCGGCGAAAATCCCGGCAAAAACATGGCAAGCGTTTAGCTGTTGGAAATCCACGATGAATGCAAAAGAAGAAGTCATTGAGTGGTTGCGGGATGCTTACGCCATGGAACGGGGGCTGGAAGTGACTCTGCAAAAAATAACCGGGAATCAAAATCATCCGTCCGAGGTGCGATACCTGATCGAGCAGCATTTGGAGGAGACGCGCCAGCATGCCCAAACTGTTGAATGGCTCCTAAAAACCCTTGGCGCGGATACGTCCGCCGTCAGAACCGGCCTGGGCATGATGACCGAGGCCGTTAAGGGTTTGAGCACCCGCATTGCGCGCGATGAAGTCATCAAGGACCTGCTGGGCTGCTACGCCATGGAACACTTCGAAATCGCCTGTTACCGCGCGCTCATCGCGGCGGCGGAAGCCGGCGGCCTATCCGACGTGACTGACGCCTGCGAACAGATTATTTTTGACGAAGAGCAAATGGCCGAAACCATCAGCGACTCGCTGCCCCGTTTGGTCCAGAATTATCTGGCCGTGGAAAAGCTTTCCAAGGCCGCGTAAAATCATATCGCAACCGCAACAACAGCAGACATGGGGTCTCCCACCGTCCCGGACAGAGGTGGAAGACGAACACGGTTGGGCCGGGCAACGGGGCCGGCGCCCCGCCGATGAGGAAAAAGAAATTGTCTTCTCCGATTTGGACGGCCGGACCAATTCCATTCCATCGGGGACTGGCGCGGGCGGTGGCGCCGGCGCCGCAAATCAAGGCCGCGCGCTGAATTTTTCCGCGTATTTGCCGAGCAGATCCGCCTCCAGATTCACGGCGTCCCCCACTTTTTTTCCCCTCAATGCAGTCACGGCGAACGTGTGCGGAATAATCCAGACGCGGAAACTGGTCTTTCGCACCGCCGCCACAGTCAGGCTGATGCCATCCAGCGCAATCGAGCCTTTTTCAATCATATAGCGCATTACTTTTTCAGGCGCGGCGATCTCCAACACGCGGTCCGCGCCGGATTTCGCCCAGCGAATGATCTTGCCGACGCCGTCCACGTGGCCGGTGACAAAATGTCCGCCGAACTCACCGTCCGCGCGCAACGGTCGCTCCAGGTTCACCAGCGAGTGGATTTTCAGAAATTGAAAGCTTGTCCGGCTCCAGGTCTCGGTCAATAAATCAAATTGCACGCGCTTGAATTTTCCACGGCCGGAAATCCTGGAGGCGGTAAGGCAGCAGCCGTTGATCGCGAGACTACCGCCGATTTTCAGGCCGTCCGCGGAACGTCCGGCGCGAATCGTCAGCAGAATCGAGTCCTTCCCGCGCTCGATTTTTTCTACCGTGCCCGTTTCTTCGACAATGCCGGTGAACATTTGGACAGTCTAGCGATGGCGTTGAAGTCCGTCGAGCGGCGTGTTACCCGACGCGGGCTGTCATCAATAAATCCTCGCCGACTTTTTCCCATTCCACATCGCATAGTTTGACCGCCTCGTCCAACTTGGTTACGCCCTCGCCGGCCACCGCTTTGCGGGATTCCCCGCCGCCAAGAATCCTTGGGGCATAAAAAAACGCCACCCGCTGTGCGAGTCCACCCAGCAAAAACGACGCATTCACCTCGCCGCCGCCTTCGACCAAAAGGTTCGTTACATTTTCCGAGCCGAGTCTCTTCAACAGCCGGCGCAAATCAATCATCCCGTTGACCGCGGGCGCGACCAGCACGTTCACCGTCCTCTCGAGGGCGGCGACGCGTTTTCGGGGCGCCTTTTTGCCGACCACGATGGTCGTCAATGCCGCAAATTCATCGGTGACAACTTTGGCCCCTGATGGCGTCCGGCCCAGGGTATCCAGCACGATCCGGCGCAGCGGCTTCGACGGTGAATTTCCGGACGGACGGAACGTCAGGGCCGGATTGTCCGCCAGGATGGTATTGACGCCGACGAGGATGGCGTCCGCCCCCTGCCGCCATTTCATTCCGAGCGCGCGCGCCTTTTCGCCCGTAATCCATTTCGATTCGCCGCGGGCCGTGGCAATTTTTCCGTCCAGCGTCATTGCCGCCTTCACGGTCACAAAAGGCGTGCGATGAACAATCCAATGGTTGAAGGCCTCATTCAGCCTCGCGCATTCGTCGGCCAGAATTCCGGGGACGACCTTGATTCCCGCCGCGCGCAAGATTTTGAAGCCTTTCCCGCGATGTTTCGGATTCGGGTCGGTCGCGCCAGCGACAACACGCCGGACTCCCGCTGAAATAATCGCTTCGGTGCAAGGGGGCGTGCGGCCGCGGGTGCTGCACGGTTCAAGGGTCACGTAAAGCGTCGCGCCGGCCGCTGCGTGTCCGCGCCGGGCCGCGTCGCCGAGCGCCTCGATTTCCGCGTGGTCCAGCCCGGCGCGCCGATGCCAGCCGCGACCGATGATTTTCCCGGCAAGCACGAGCACCGCGCCCACCATCGGATTGGGCGACGTGGCCCCGAACCCTTTTCGCGCCAGCCGCAGCGCCAGCCGCATGTGGTTAACATCGGACATCGCCCTATCGTAGCCGCCGGCGGCGGTCACGCCAAAATCAAAACAACGCATTAATGCGCTGACGGGTTTTCCGGCGTGAAATCAATGCCACGATAGGCAATTCTATCGCTCGGCGACTGCGCCAGCGTCATAACCGTTGCCATCGCATTGGTGTCCACGATTTGCACGACGCGATTGGAATTAACGCAGCCGTTGTAGCCTTCCGTGGTTGTGGCATAAATGACCGGCGCGGCGCCGCTGAAATTCACCGCCAGGCCGAAACATCCGTTTTCGTGGTTGTTGGCGGCTGAAATGTTCTGCGGAATGGAAAAATTGTACGCGAATTGCCACGAACCGTTCGTCTTCACATACTTTTCAACACCCATGTCGGTGTCGGCCATGTACGCCATGGTGCCTTGCGGGTTCATATCGAAACCGGCGATTTTGGTGTAAGGTTTCCTGGCCGCCACCACCAGGGCGAGCGATGAAGTGGCCGCCTTCGGCAACGGCGCGGAATTTCCGTCAGCGTCCTGAAATGAATAAATTCCCGCGTTCAAACCGGCGGCTGTGGCGTCCTCGTCGTTGAGCGTGACATAAAGCACATGGTTGATGATTTTCGCATCCCGCGAATTCGGCGCCCCGTTAAAAATCACCAGGCCATCCGGCGGGCGGGCGTTGAAATACGCCGTTCCAAAGGCATTGCCGCAGCTCCAGAAATCGTTTGAGCCGTCCGTCGCCGCGCCGCGCGGGTTCATTTTAACATCGGTGCTGTGCTTTTCATAAACAATGGCCTGCTCGTGGCCGGAGGCATCCACCGTGCCAAAGACACGCTCGATGTCCAACAAGGACGGCGTGCCGGGGATTTGGAGCAGGTTCACCCCGCCGTAACCCGCAAATGCCAGCACCCGTTTGTCATCCGACCGGCTCAACATGCCTTCCGTCGCCGCATGGCCGTTGATAAAGATTGTCCCGGGGCCATTGGTGGCAACGGGCACCGTGAACATGGGTGACGCGTTGAAAGCGCCCGGAACGAATTCATCAATGAACAGAGGCGACTGCTTGCGGTGCAAACTGACCAGGCCGTCACCGGCCCGCAGCACCGCCAAGTCTCCCGGCTGAAACGACGATACCTGGGCCTGGGCGGCCGCTCCGGCCACCGCGACAATGGCGATCGTCAAAATCATTTTTTTCATTCGACCGTGGATTTGGATTCAACCCCAGGATTGCGCTGATCGGCAATGACCCGGCTGTTTTGTCATTAAGATTTAACCGTGTTACGAATCCATGACGGGACCGCGACGATATGGTAACGTTTCGAGGGCGCGGCACTTATTATTAGCTTGCAAAATCTCCCGAAATATCGTCTGATGGGGCAGTCGCCATTCAGATTGTCAGCAGTAAAAATTTATGCCCGAATTCAAATTTTCCTGCCCGCAATGCAGCCAGCATATCCAGTGCGACGTTGGTTATGCCGGCATGCAAATCAACTGTCCCGCCTGCAAGCAGGCGATCATTGTGCCGCAAGCGCCCCCAACCGCCGCCCCGCCGCCAATTCCGCGGATGCCGCCTCCGCCGCCCAAGCCGGGGGTTCAGGCGCCCCCGCCCGCCCAACGCGTAGCTGCCAGCGGCCCGGTCGTTCCGGCACCCGGCCAGTCGCGCGCCATGCGCAACGCATTGATGGCCATTACCGTGCTCATTGTTCTGGCCGCGTTGGGTGTGGGCGGCTGGTTCGGCTATTCGGAATACCAGGCGAAGCAGGTGTTGAAATTGGGAAATCCCGCCGCGCGCGTGGCCGCTCCCACCGCGGACGAGGCGATCCAGGCCTTGAGCATTTTAAGCAAAGTGCATTCGGCTTATACCAATGTGACCTCCGTCAAGGAGGAAGGCACCGTCACCTTGTATCTGGATTTGTCGAACGTCACGGTTGCCGATGTAAATCCGGGCACGCCGGCCAACGCGCCAAACGCCAGGCGCCATCCGCCGGGCATGCCCAGAATCATCACGAACACGACGGACCTTTTCATCAAGGGAGCGTCATCCAATTTTTTCTATTTTGCCGGAGAAGCCGTTTCGAAAGTTGACCGGCGATCGTTAACCAATAGCTTCGCCTTTTGGTCGTCCGACCAGGGCCGGTTCATGTTTAACGATATCCACCAGCCGCGAGTTCCCGCGACTTACATGCAGTTGCCGGATGTCAATCCGGCCAATAACCCGGCGCAGCAGGTCAAGAACATGCAACATCTTTTTGATGACCCCGCCAACCTGACGAAAATCATCAAGGATTTGGGACAAACGGACGATGAAACGATCAACGGCCAGGATTGTTACACGCTGACCGCAAAAGTGTTCGGGCAAAAAGTGAAAATCTGGGTGGACAAATCCAGTTACCTGATTTCGCAATGGCAAATCACCCTCGGCGGCGTCGTCAGCGACGCCGATATTGACGACGCCTTTTCCCTGGTGGCCGCCGGCTACACCAACGCGCCGCCGGCGCAGTTGGACATGGTTAAAAGCCAGGTGAAAAAAATCGCGCCGGTGCTGGCAAAAATCAGCGGCACGATTACTTCAACCACCGGGAGCATTGAAGTCAATCCCGCGCTGGTCGCCGCCGATTTTTATTACGATGTGCCGCCGGGCGTCAGATTGGTGAAAATGCCGAACCCGGCGATGCCGGCCCGCCAGCCAAATTGATTTTTCCCGGCTCGCCAGAAAAAAATTGTCCTGCTAAAATTTCCTCATGGGACGCCAATGGCTTCATGCCAAACGACTGGTCGCCGGCCTGAAAAAGGGCCGGGCCAACAGCAAGCTGGTCCGTGAGATTTCCGTCGCGGCCAAAATGGGCGGGGCGGACCCGGGCATGAACGCGCGGCTGGCCACCGCGGTGGAAAAGGCCAAAAAAGAAAGCGTGTCGCGCGACGTCATCGAACGCGCGATCAAAAAGGGCGCCGGCATCGGCGGCGAAAAATTAGTCATGGAGCACGTGGCCTTCGAAGGCTATGCCCCGCACAAAGTCCCCGTCATCGTCGAGGTCTATACCGACAACGTCAATCGCACCGCGCCGGAAATCCGCGTTCTCTTCAAAAAGGGCCAACTCGGCCAGGCGGGCAGCAACAAATTTTTGTTCGACCACGTCGGCATCGTCGAGGCGCATCATCCGGAGGCAAACATTGACCGGGAGGCGGCGGCGATTGAAGCCGGCGCCAACGAGGTGGAGCCGCTGACCAGCGCGCAAAACGACGATATCCCCGAAGAGGCCGCCGGGGCGAAGTTTATCTGCGACCGCGCCGCCGTGGCCGCGGTTTCCAAATGGCTTTCCGAAAACGGCTGGACCGTGGTGACGAGCGAACTGGGTTACGTTCCCAAACAAATCCCCGAACTGACGGATGCCCAACGCGCCGAGGTCGGGGAATTTCTGCAATCATTGGACGACCATGACGATGTCCATCGCGTTTGGGCGGCGTTGAAGTGAGCAAGACACAGGCTATGCGAGATCGCCCGGTGTACGGTTTTAATCACAATTGCGTAGAATTATAAAAGAACCAGGGTGGAAATGTTTGGATTTTTGGTATGTTAACTCTCTCGCTTCTTTCGGAAAACTCCAAGCAATTACATCAAATTCTGCTGACGAGATTCTCTGTTGAAGCTTTTCAATTAACGACTCAAATTGACTTACACTCCGTTTTGGTAAATAAACCGCTGCAAAACAAACGCCAAATCGTCTTCCGGCCGTGTGTGATTGGATTATGAGAATCCGGTCGCGGTTGCTGAGGATTACTTTTTAGGAAACAAGCGATTTACGAGAAGCGTCATTAAGGCAGGGGTTCCTGTGGCAGTAATGCCGGTCGGCCAGGTGGGATTGCGATATAATACATACAGCACCCACAACTGGATGCGGCGCTGGGTCTGACCGATCTGGGTGAAAACCTGTTGCGCGATGGGCGCACGGGTAAGAACACGCAACGCTCGATGCTGGCGCAGATGCGGCAGTCCATCTTCAGTCGGCTGGCGGGATACGAAGACACCAATGATGCCGACCGGCTCTCCGTTGATCCCACCATGCGGCAAGTAGTCGGCGGGCGAGCCCCGGAACACACAGCGGCCTC
>DATJSQ010000138.1:0-8315 GCA_035503995.1 Verrucomicrobiia bacterium
CGCTGCTGATTTGCGACGGCCAGGACGATCCAATTGTCCCAGGTTTGGAGGGCAAAGAGCTCTATAGTAAGCTTAAGGCTGTGGGCGCTCCCGCCAGTTATTGGATGACTGCCAATGGAGGGCACGCCTTTCCCGGTGGCGCGGGCTTTGAAGAAGTTCTGGATCATTTTGTCGTTCAAACCTTGAAGCTCGACGATCAAGCCAATAATTGAGTGCGGAATCTGAACGAGAACAGTTTTTTCGCGATATGAAAAATTCATTTGCAAGCAAAGGATCTCGGTCGTTCTGGCAGTATGCGGCGTTGGGTCTCCTTTTGGCGGCCAGTTCGTCGGGATTGGCCTCCCCGGTCGCCCTCTGCCCGTACCAACAGGCTGACTTGCCAGTGGACGCAAGGGTGCATGATTTGCTGGGCCGGATGACCTTGGAAGAAAAGGCGCGCCAGTTGGATATGTATTCGGGTTGCGGCGAGTTGTTGGACGAAGACCAGAGAATAGACCACACTCACGCCAAGCCGAATGTCGTTTTCAACCCGCAGCGGGCGGAAAAGGTATTGGGAACCCTCGGTGTCGGATCCATCCATGACCTCTATCCCTCGCCGCCACTCTATAACCAGATTCAAGCCTGGGTGATCAAATCAAATCGGCTGGGCATTCCAGCCCTGTTCATCGAGGAAGGGCTTCACGGATATATGGCCTACAACGAAACTGTTTTTCCGCAGAGTGTCAACCTGGCTTCAACCTGGAACCCGGAATTAGCGCGCAAAACCGGCGCCGCCATCGCGGCGGAAGCGAGGGCCGACGGGGTGGATATGATCCTGGCGCCGGTACTGGATGTCGCCCGCGACCCACGTTGGGGAAGAGTCGAGGAGGATTTCGGTGAAGACCCATATCTTTCAGGGCAGATGGGCTTGGCATACGTGGAGGGAATGGAAGGTAATTCCCTTGACACAGACCACACGTGTGTCGCCGAACCGAAACATTTCGCGGCGCACGGTTCTCCCGAAAGCGGGTTGAATACCTCGCCGGTCCATGCCGGCGAAAGGGAAGTCCGCACTATCATGCTCAAGTCCTTTGAACCGGCGGTCCGGGAAGGCCATGCCATGGGCATTATGGCGGCGTACAACGATATTGACGGCGTCCCTTGCACGGCCAATCCGTGGTTGCTTGATACCGTCCTAAAGGGCGAATGGGGATTTCAAGGTTTCGTGTTGTCGGATTTGGGAGCCATCCGCCGGCTTTACGATGTGCACCACGTGGCGGCATCGCCTGCGGATGCCGTCTGTTTAGCCATCAATTCGGGAGTGGACATGCAATTTTACGATTTTGACCATACCACCTTTCAAGACGCGATTATTGCCGGCGTGCGGGACGGAAGAATTGATCGTGCTACTCTTGACGAGGCGGTTTCCCGTGTTTTGCGTGTGAAATTTCTGTTGGGCTTGTTTGACCATCCGTTTGTGAACGAATTACTCGATCAACGCGTTCGCCGTTCGCCCGATCACCTGGCGCTCTCGTTGGAAGTGGCCCGCCAGTCCGTCTGCCTCCTCAAAAATCAAAACCAACTTCTGCCACTGAAAAAGGACCTCGGCTGCATTACCGTAATCGGTCCCAATGCAAATACTGACCGGCTCGGTGATTACACGGACGCGGCTACGGAGAGTTCGTCGGAAGGAATGTTGGCGCAAATCAAAAAGCTTGTTTCCTCCAAAACAACGGTTCTTTACTCCGATGGAAGCGACATTGCCGCCGCCGTGAATCAAGCCAGGAAGGCCCAAGTCGCCATCATGGCACTGGGAGAATGGCACGGTATTTCAGGCGAGGGTTTTGACCGATCCCATCTCGGACTGCCTGGAAATCAGGAAGCCCTTCTGGAGGCGGTGGCCGCAACTGGAGTCCCGGTTGCGCTGGTGTTGCAGAACGGGCGGGCGCTGGCCATTCCCTGGGCGGCCGACCACATTCCAGCGATTTTAGAAGCGTGGTATCCGGGCGAGTTCGGGGGCCGCGCCATCGCCGAAACGCTCTTTGGCGACAATAATCCCGCCGGAAAGCTGACCGTTTCATTTCCTAAAAGCGTTGGGCAGTTGCCGGTTTATTACGACCATTTTCCTTCCAAGGGAGAGCACTATGTTGACGGCGACGCCTTTCCGCAGTTTGTTTTCGGCTTTGGATTGAGCTATACAACTTTCGAATACGATCATTTGACGGTCACACCACCCGGGCAGGCGGGCGGTGATGTGCTTGTGTCGTTCGATCTGACCAACACGGGGGAGCGTGCCGGCGATGAAGTGGCGCAGCTCTATGTAAGACAGTCAGTCGCCAGCGTGGTCACTCCGGTAAAGGCGTTGAAAGGATTTTTGCGTGTTCACCTGCAGCCGAACGAATCCAGACACATCACTTTTCATCTAAAGCAAGCCGATTTGGCGGTGTGGGGCGCGCGGCAGGAATGGGCGGTTGAGCAGGGCGAATATACCGTGATGGTGGGCGGCAGTTCGCAAACAGAATTGTCCCGCAATTTTGAACTGTGAGCGGCTAATGGATTGAATCGTCGGCCCCGCCGTTCGTCATGTCGTCGCCGACGTTGTTTGAAATGTTCACCGCATGTTTGCTGCTGTTGGCGATGCGCGGCTGGCCGGTGAAAATATTGTCGGAAATGATGGCGCGCCGCACGGCTTGGCCCAACTCAATCTGCGGCTTGTCTTCCTGAAACTCGCAGCCGTTGACGAGAACGGTCCCGCTATCGGCCTGAATGGCGTAACGCCCTTCCTTCTTTCCGTCCCATTGCACAAAAGTGCAGTCGCTGAACCCCACTGTTCCCCGGCCGCCAATGGTGGCGATCTGATCACATGGCCCCCAAAAGGCACAATTCACAAAACGCACGCTGCCGGTGTTCTCCGCCTCAACGCGAACCATGGTTGGATCGGGACCGTGGAAAGACGTGAATTCACCGTTACAAATGAGCAGCCCAAACGGGGCGGAGTCCTCGACCAGCACCGCGGTATTACAATCATCAGCTCCGATGCCCAGGAAATTTCCATTGCATACGCCAGTCGCGGTTTTGATGAAATTGTACCCAACGTGGTATCCGTAGCAGAAGGTGTTGTAAACGTATTGCCAATCACTGCGACCAAAAATGAAGGCCTCGCCATGCTCCTCCTGCCACTCGAATAGAGCCGGTTTCATGCTCCACCATGGGTTAAAATGCACATCCTCAATGCGCCCGATGTCGTAAATGCTGTCCACGAAAATACCGCGCCGCAGGGGCTGCCCCTGGACATCACGGATCAAATGACGTTCATTGTGGCTGGCGTCAATACCGTTGTACGGGTTGAGCAGTTCAACCGCCAGAACGGCGGGATTTTTCCCCCGCATGGCAATGGCCCACGGATATGGTTTTGGCTCCCCATCCGCATTCTGCCGCGGATAATAAAGCACCACGCCTTTCAGCGTGCTGTTGTCGTGCAAGGTGATAAAGGCCGGACCGCCCTCGTTTCCTTCGTTCTCCGTGACAAGAAATGTCGTGCCGCTGTCGGTTGGTTTGGCCCCATCGTGGTCCCGCAGTCCGTCGTGTGCCGGAACCGATTCCCAAACGCCCTTCAAAGTTACTCCGCTTGGCACGTCAAGATGGCCGGCAAAAAAATAATTGCCGCGCGGAGCATACACGACCCCGCCGCCCGACGCTGAGGCTTCATCCATCGCTTTCTGGAAGGCGGCGGTGTCATCGGTCTTGCCGTCGCTCACCGCGCCAAAATCCAAGACCGAATAGTGGTCGGGGCTTGGACCTGCGATGGCCAGCAGAGGTGATCCCAATAGAACCAAAAGCAAACCAATGAATTTCATATTTTTCTTCAGGCCGGGAAGGCGAATCAAAGGTGCCACATTATGAGTGGGCATGCGCCTGAAATTGCATTCCGCAGTTGGATGAATATGCCATTTTCAACAGGCAAAACTCCATCCCCGTTTTTGGGGAGACTCGAGACCCACGGTTTCACGCGCCAATAAAGGGGGAATCTCATGCGGACTTCCGAATGGACTTTTGAAATTCAATCGGCGTTTATCCTGAACTGTCTCACAGTTACGGCCTGGGCCAGACTTTCAGCGCCCGCCAAAACCACGATCATTGCGCCCGTCAAAAAGATTTCCGGCCTGTTGCGCGGTATCCGCTTCCCAAACAGCCCGGATCGCCGCTTCATCGCCCAATCCGGTTGGAACCGCTGGACTGGGATTGTTCGCAAAATACCACTTTGTGTCCGGTGATCTTGCGGTTCTGCTTCCGGGCATTTCAAGCCATCCGTTGGTATCCGTGTTGCGTATCCAGTTCCACGCGTATTGCAACCAATTGGACCGGTATTGTTGATTCTGGTGCGCAAACCAGGTGATTTCGTCATAGCCCCAGACCCAGTTGAATTCGCCTTTTATGTTTGGTTGTCCTGGATGGCGGCTGACGCCATAATTATCAAACTCCACAAAATAAGGCAGGTGATCGCAGGTCCAGCCACTGAATGTTTTTCCGCCCTTGCTTCTGTCATAGAGGCCGTCTGAAAATCCAAGTTTCAAAATTGCGTCCTCCGGTTTGTCCGGCGTTTCCATGATGCGAAGTGGAAACGCATTGAAATCCAGCAGAGGATTTCCATCATGCATGAGGCCGCCCGAAGGAACGTGGCCGTCACAAATGACCATGTGCCGGCGCGCATGCCTGGCCGCGTAATTCCGTATCATTCCAAGCAAATGCGCCCAATGCATGTTGTCAGGATCGTTCTTATTCATGATTTCCACCTGCCCGAAATGAATCGCTTCACATCCGACATCAATGTATGACACCGCCTGATAATAAAACCACATCTGTGTTTCAATCCGGCTTTCGTCCGGCACCTGGGCATTTGGTCCCATCATACGGCGCTGGCCCTCGGGATAGATGATGTCATCGAATCGGAAATTCCTCTTTTCAACAGGCAGGCCAAACGCACTGAACACCCGATCCGGAATGGCAATTTGGTTGATTTTGGGCGTGACCGTTTCAAAGATGCAGGCCTCCAAAACAATGTCAGGATCGGCGGCCAGCACTTGGGGAGCGGCCGTGCGCGCGCGTTGAAGATTATTCGAGAAATCATCTTCCGCATTCCACAGGCACAGTGCGCGCCCCACATATTTGGCCCCGATGGATCTGAGCATACGGATGTTATCATTGAGATCGCCACGGCCATTGAGCAATCCTTCCATCACGATTGATCGCGACAAATAATTGTCCAGGACTTGCCGTGATATGGTCCGGTCAAAATGAAATCCGCCAGGACGCGAAACAGAATTTGTTTCAGCGGCAATGGCAGGATGGCCGATGGCAAAATATCCGGCAAACACCAGCGCAAAATATTTTAACGACGAGTGAATCATAAGTTCTACCGCTGTGGCTTCGGAAAAGCTGGCACGAATCCGCAGCCGCACCAATCCCCGTTTTAGGGGACGTGGGTGGCGAAAATAACAGCAGAGCGGCTTGGGTATTGAACTGTCATTAGCAGCAGGTAATGAACGGCGAACAGGTTTCCCTGGACCGCTTGCGGCCAAAGCAGCCATGCAGGATGGCGGCTTTCCAGCCGGGCATTTGATCAAAGGCCGGCAGAAAGAATGAAACGAGAAAAATCGCCCAGGCAGCGATTGCGGAGGCGAAGACCAACCGGAGAATTTGTTCCTTTCCCTCACGCTTGAGTCATTGTCCGCGGCCTTGAGGTGAGCGACGTTGCTCTGTGAACCGCCCAAGTGCCAGCACAGTTGGTAAAAGCTGCGGGCGCTCCGGGTTCTTCTCCCGCTCGACGATGAGTTGATGCTCCGCCAGCGTGATGGCGCGCTTGGGTTGGAATTTGACTTCCGGCCAGAGCCGCCTGGGAATGAGCGGCCAAGGCAGCCAGTTCATCGAAAGGCAGAAGTTGTGGAGCTTGCGCAAATGGACGTTTGTGCTGACCGTGCCCGCTTTGAGGCAGGCGAACAGTTGCTCGGCCTGTGTTGTTTCCTTTCTCACATTGACTTTGTGGAAATTGGATCCCTTCATTTTACGCTTGAAAAATGACATCAAAAGTTGGAAATTCTTACTATGACGAGCACTATTACAACCAAAGGCCAGACGGTTGTGCCAAAGGAATTGCGCCGGAAATTTGAACTCGACTCCGGCGCTGTTCTGGATTGGCAAGCCGACGGTGAGTCCATGCGCGTGGTCAAGTTGACACGGTTCACAAAGGGCGGCTTTGTCCAAGCGTTACGCCGTCTGGGCCGTGTGCCCGCCGCTCCGCGCGATCACCGGCTTGTGGAGGCCGCTTAAGGTTCCTTCTTGATACCAATGTCATTACCGAAGTCGCCAAGCCGCGACCCAATGCCCGCGTGTTGAGCTGGCTTTTGGCGCATGAAGTGGCGAGTGGTGTTCCCAGCGTAGCCGTGGCCGAGCGGTATCAGGGAGCGCATAACGCGCCCAAGGAACACCGCGTCCGTTTGCTGGCGGAAGTGGATCATTTTATCCATGAGTTCGGAGAAGCCGTGGTTCCGTTTGACGCGGAAGCGGCCAGAAATTAAATTCACTGGCACTTTCACTGGCGCTGGCCTCCTCTGGTTGCGCCATCCTGTTGAAAAACAACAGTTTAAGGATGGCGGAAGGGGTGGGATTCGAACAAAAATAGCGGCTTTTTTCAAAGCTCACTACTAGCCTACTACCGCCCTACCACCAAAGGCGTGCTGCCTCATAACTAACGAACGCGAGTAGTATCAAGTATTTTTTTCTTCGTGTCAAGCACTCGATAATACCCACCAAAAACTAATCATCTACTGACCAATTACCCATTTACTACGGGTTCACTGGCACTTTCACTGGCACTTTTTCACCAAATTTGCGAGGCGAGGGTCGGTTTGATACACTCGCCTACGAGGTTCCCACTTCGCGAGAAATAAACACCCCAATGGCGACCATTTCGCAAGAGTTCACTGGCACTTTCGCTGGCACCGAACAGGGCCGCCTACATCCGGTTAAATTGCGCTTCCCACTCTTTTAAAGCCGCCATCATGGCGTTGAATTCCGGCGGCTTGCCGAAGAACATTTCTTGCATCCGTGCGTAATCTTCGCGCAACGCATTGACGCGATGTTCCGGCGGGGAAATCTTGAGATGCCCTTTCGCCGCCTCCCCGTATTTGGCCCAGGATGATTTGAAGAAAAGATTTTTGTGCTGTGCAACCCGCTCCAACAAATCCAGTCGTTGCATTGCTGACTTTGCGACGCCCTTGTGAATCAGTTCGTAGAAGTCGCAGTAGTGCCGCGAAAACCGGTCGGGCATCGCCTTGTCTGCCGGACGATGAAACTCCGCGTGCAGGATGGTTGCCTTCTCCCAAAAAGTTCGTTCGACGGACAACACCTTCACAGTGCAACTGGTCTCCCGAAATGCCTGGGGAAATTCCTCGGCAACATACGGCGTGACGGACATCGCCTCACACGGCCAATGGTCCGCCCGCGCGCCCATTTCGATCTTCACAGTTTGACGCACATACGCGACCCCGGCCGCTGGCCACGCCGAGGGATAATCGAAAAGCAAGGTTTGGCCATCCGGGTCAGTTGCGTCGGCGCGCAACGACCACGCCTCTCCGCCACGCACCTTTGATGGAATAACGGCCTCCAGTGCCGGTTGCAGTTCGTTTGCAATCTTTTGCTGGCAGGCAACTCGCAGCGCATCTATTCGCCGCTGCTTCTCCTTGTTAGTGCTCCCGGCCTCCGGCTCCTTGTCTCCGCCGAACCCCAGGAATCTGCGGTCAATCGAAACGTCAATGTCCTCGGAAAACCGCTCGATGATTTTGAAGACTTTCGACAGCGACGTGCCGCCCTTGAAAATGAGATGCTCCCCGATTGTCGGCAACGTGAACAACTGTTTCAGCGTCCAGCAAACCCAGAAATCCTTTTCGACAATTTGCGGATTCATTTGCCTTTTCAACGCTGCCTGTTCAAAGGCAAGACGACGATCCTCAACGCTTGATTGTGCAAACGCATCCATACTCGTTCAGGATTTTTCCGCCAGCCGCCGCATGATGTCGCCGACCCACGCCGGAGCATAGGCCAAGTCTTTCAGCAACGGCTTGGTATCCGTGTCCGCCAGTTTGCTTTTCATCCGGGAAATTGCCCGGTCGTCCACATGCTTCCTTCCCATGTAACGCAACGCCTGAATAACCAGTCCGCTCAATCTCCCAGCGGTCGCCATGTTTCTCGGCGATGTCCGTTTGAGGATGATTTCCGAACGGCCGATTTTTACCCGCTTTGCCCGCCCGTCGGTCAGGAAAACAATTTTTGCCGGCACT
>DATJSQ010000139.1:0-11641 GCA_035503995.1 Verrucomicrobiia bacterium
CTTCGATGTGCCCGGCCATCAATGGAAAGCGGACACCGGCGACTATGAAATTGAAGTCGGCGCATCTTCACGCGACATCCGGCAGAAAGCAATGGTACAATTAATCGCAGATTTTAGCGATAAAAGTTTGTAATCCAAGTCAACCACTTGTAACCATCGGAATCAAGGCCGACGAGCAACACTGCCCGGACGGCATTCTGACCGGAGACAACCAAACGCAGGGCGATGAAGATTGTTTCCTGCTGTATCGCTCCTTCGGTCCGCACGGAATGGCAGAAGACGGTCTGCGACTCAACGTCTGGACGCCCGCCGCCAATAGGAACCAGAAACTTCCGGTTATGGGCACACCCCGAGCGGCCAGATCAAAAAACTATCAATTTGGGGGGTAGATTGTTTCAGCTTGAATGTTAAGCTTGCATCATCTCAATGACCAAACATACGCAAATCCACTTGTTGTCGGGCTAACTGTGTTCGGCAATGGGGGAGACGTGAGTTCATTAAAACCGTATAAAAAATCCACGTGAAAGCATCTGTTAAATTAGTTGCAGGTGCGGTCGCCTCATATCTCGTGCCGCTGCTTTGCAACGTTGCTTTGCTTCTGTTGGCCGCGCCCGCCCGCGCGCAAATTGCCCTCGTGGACAATGAATTGACAGCCGCTTCAACTTTCGACGACAGCAGCACGGCCCTTCTGCTTGCCACAAATCTCACGGTATCTGCATCGGCAAACACGTTGGTGGTGGTGGTGACTTTTAGAAATGCCAGTTCATCAGCAACCGAAGCGCCGTCAACGTTAAGCTGGACCAACGCCACCACCACAAATACCCTCACACTGATCGTCCAACAAAACAGCAAAGCAGCCAACGGTGGCCGCAATGCCGCGATTTATTACTGTTATAACCCCACAGCCGGGACGGGTTATAATATTTCAGGCAAATTATCGGGTCAGTTGGGGACGGGGTCGGGGACGACTTCGTCTTCGGGCGCTTTGGTGGCATACACTTTGAGGGGCGTTGACACCAGTGTTGCCATTCCGCCGTCGGGTTCTGCCAGCGGCAGCCCTGGCGGCGCATCCCTTTCGTTTAGTGTGGGCGGCATAACAACTAATTCTTGGGCTGCGGTTGGCGGTGCTGATGCGACAACCAGCGGAATCTCGATAACTGCTACAAATAGCGGCGTGGAAACCGGCACACCGGTTTTAACCACCACGAATGGTGGTTTCAGCTCCACCACCACCGCTACAATGGGTTACATATCAGGAATCGCCGGAGGTTCGGATACGTTTACCATGACAAATACGTCGGGATTTGACACTGCATTTTCCGCCGCAGTATTCAGCCCTCCTTCAACATCGCCTCCGACAATTTCGAGCCAGCCGCAGAGTGAATTGATCTATGCCGGGGTTGGAGCCACCGCGCAATTTACCGTCCAGGCGTCCGGCCAGGCGCCGTTGAGCTATCAATGGTATGCCACCAGCAGCAGCGCGGGCGCTTTGCCTGCCGGCGAGACTTTGACCAACGACGTGGCGCTTTCCAATGGCTTGAAATACAGCGGAGCCACCAGCGCCACGCTGTCCATAAGCAATGTGGTGGCCGGCGATCTGACCAATTACGCCGTCATCATAACCAATTCGCTGGGTTCCATCACCAGCAGCATCGCAACGCTCGCGCCGGCTCCAGCCGGGAACCAGCAGAGCAATGTCATCAGTGTCAATTTCACTTTTACGACGTCTTACGACAGCACTGCCGTGACCCTGGCGCCCTTGGATGTTGCGGGAGCTGTTCCGGTCACGAACTGGAACAATTACGTTGCGAACAGCTCCTGGCCGGCCATCCAGGGCACCGGTAATCTTCAGGACAGCGGCGGGGCAAACACGGGTGCCGGATTGGTTATGAGCGGAGTTGCGAATGGCTGGTATAACACCGCCAGCACCACCATCACTAGCGCCAGCACTCCTGACGCAATGCTCTTGTATAATGCCATTATATTACGGAGCGGCAACACCGACACCTACACCTTTACGAACCTGCCCGCAATTGGCAATTATGATGTCTATGTCTATTTGTCCGGCCAGGACACCACCGATCAAGTTCAAGTTCAATGCACGAACAGCGGGGTTACCTATTATCAGACCGAGCTTGGCCAGGCCATAACCAACAACCAGGCTCTGGTGCAAGGCAACAACACCACGTCGGGGACTTATCCCGATTGCAATTATGTCGTCTTCGGCGGCGTTACACCCGCCGTGAATTCCATAACCTTGGTGGTTCCGCAAAGCGGCTCCAGTGTCAACGCGGGTGTCGCCGGAGTGCAGCTTATGCCGTCCGGGACAACGTATCTTGGCTTTATTCAAGAGCCGCAGCCCGTGACCGTCCCCGCCGGGCAGAACGCGACGTTCAGCGTGAATGTGGCGGGGAATCCAGCGGCCAGCAGCTATCAATGGTATGAGATCATTGGCGGAGCGACCAATTTAATTGCGGGCGCCAACGCCAGCAGCTACACGGCGACCGCCGCGACGACGGGGGCCGGCTATTTTGTCGTGGTCGGAAATGGCGGCACCACCGTGACCAGTTCTGTGGCCGGACTAGTCCTCTACATCAGCACCACACAGCCGAGCATCACCACTGCTATAGTTACCGGCGGGATGGTATCCCTGTCTTGGCCGCTGGATCACACTGGCTGGATACTGCAGGTTCAGACCAACAGCGTGGCCGTGGGCCTGGGAACCAACTGGGTGAACGTTACTGACAGCGCCATGACCAACCAGATGGTTCTCCCCGTTAGCACAGGCAATGGCTGCGTCTTTTATCGTCTGGTTTATCCGACCAGCCCGATAGACCGCTGCGCGCTGGTGACGCGGCACAACATCCAGTTGACCAGCCTGACCGGGACCATTCCGCTGGGCAACGGAGAGTTTTGCTTCAACGCGGACGGGACCGGGTTGCAGACATTTGGGGGGAACACAATGTCGCACTGGGCCTGGCATTCCTTTCCGCTGCCGGCTGGCTTGACCGCCGCTGACATTCCGGCGACGGGCTCGTTTGAGACGGGGCGGGTCAACGGGGAGGATGTTGCCGCAGGGGAGACGAACCCAACCAACACCTGGATGCAGCAGAACCCGCATATCATGAACCTGGGGCGGTTGCAATTGTGCGACGGCACCGGGACGGCGCTGACCACGGGCGCGATTTCGGGCCTGACGGGGACGATGAACATATGGTCTGGGGTGCAGACGTCGAGCTATCAGGTCAGCGGGCAGGCGGTCACCGTGACGACGTGCGTCCACCCGGCGCTGGACGCGGTCGTGGTGCGGATCCAGTCGGCGCTTTTGTCTAGCGGCGCGTTGCAGGTGTCGTTAGATTTTCCGTATCCGACACTTAGCGGCGGCTCGTGGGTTGGCAATTTCTCAGCCAGCGGGAACACGAACACGACGACGATGACGCTCAACGGCGGATCGCGGGCGGATTTTGTGCATACGCTTGACAGCATCACGAACTATTATGTGAGCCTGGCGTGGTCGTCTGGCGGGCAGATAGTTGCCGTCGGGAGTAGTGCGCCGAACCGGTTTTTGCTGTCGGCGCCGGGAGTCAACACGCTTGAATTTGTGTGTGTGTTTTCGAACGCGCCGGTGTCGGTGGCGATTCCGACGGTGACACAGGCCCTGATGGACACGACCAACCACTGGACGAATTTCTGGAGCACGGGCGGTGCGATTGATCTTTCGGCCAGCACGGACTCGCGCTGGTTTGAACTGGAACGGCGCATCGTGCTTTCGGAATACGAACTGGCGGCGCAGGACGCGGGCAACTGGGGGGAGTCGGAGGAAGGATTAATGGGGATTGATCCGTGGGTTGGGCAGTTCCACATGGAGATGCTCTGGTGGCATCTGGCGCATTACGCGTTGTGGAACCGCTGGTCAATGCTGACAAATGCGCTTCCCTATCAGCGTTTCGTGCCTATAGCTCAAGAGTTGGCCACACAACTTGATTATGCGGGATTGAAATGGGGCAAGGAGGTCGGGCCGGAAGGCCGGACTGCGCCGTGGATCTACAACCAGGTATTGCTCTGGAAGCAGCCGCATCCGATTTTCTTTGCGGAGTTGGACTATCGGTTGCACCCGACGCTGGCGACGCTGGACAACTGGTCGAACATTGTGTTTGGCACGGCCGACAACATGGCCGACTATGCGGATCTCAATACGAACACCGGCATTTACAACCTCTCCTTCGACGTGCCGCCCAGCGAAAATGGCCTGTGGAGCAACACGGTGTTCGATCTGGCGTATTGGCGCTGGGGGCTCAACCAGGCGCAGGTCTGGCGGGAGCGGCTGGGTCTGGCGCGCAACCCGGTTTGGGATCAGGTTCTCACGAATCTGGCGCCGTTGCCGGTGCTCAATGGCGTCTTTATTAACTACGCGGGCGACACGTCCACCTACACCACGCAAAACTATAGTCATCCCGATCCCATCGGTGTCTATGGGATGTTGCCGCCCATTGAGGGTGTGGACACCAACATTGCGCACAGCACGGTGCTCGAGACCTGGAACGCATGGGACTGGAACAGCAGCAGCGCCTGGGGCTGGGATTTTCCGTGGATGGCCATGGCCGCCGCGCGAACCGGCGAGCCGGAGATTGCGATAGATGCTTTGATGGACAACAGCCCGGCAAACCAATATGACACCCGTGGCGTCTGCAACGGCTGGTATCTGCCCGGTAATGGCGGGTTGCTTTATGCCGTGGCGATGATGGCGGCGGGCTGGGATGGTTCCAGCGGATGGGCGCCAGGCTTTCCAAATGATGGAAGCTGGACGGTAAAATGGGAAGGTCTGAATAAAGCTCCCTAAATTAAGCCAGGCATCCCCTTTATTTTCACCGCATCACATTTACAATAATGGGATAAATTGCACCAAGTCAAAACATAGCCAACTGTGCTCGAACTAAAATCACACGTAACGAACGAAGCGCTGAAATTCACGTTCCCCACGGTTGACTCAACGCAGTCTTGTGGTCGAGTATCGTTATCGTTGAGAGTTTTGAACTTGCGGAGGATCGTTGGCACGTAATATTCTATCAGTGCGATGTCAAGAACCCGACGGCGGCCCCAGTATTCAGGTCAAAAACTATCAATTTGTGGGGCTATGCGTCTTCAGCCCGCATATTATAGTCATCCTTTACATTCTGCCATTGTGGAACATCCCTTTTGGCACAACGATGCCCTCTTTCGGGTAACAGGTACCTTTGACGTGCAGACTTGGCCTCGGGTCATTTTTTTGGGGGGTGAGGGCCGATTCTTGGCAGATTAAAAAATATAACCAAAAATCTATGTCTGAACAATTGTTGAACCGCCGCACCGTCATCAAGACGGCTGCCATCGTTACCGCCGGGAGCTTTCTTAGCTCCCGACTGTGGGCGCGGAAAACCATGCCCGCGGCCCGACCGCAGGAGGGTGGTGGAGCATTCGGCGGGCCTGTTTCCTCGCTCGTGAAACCGATCGTCGAGACCCTGTCCGGCAAGGTTCGCGGCTATTCAGTGAATGGCACCGATATCTTCAAAGGCATTCCCTACGGTGCACCCACCGGCGGGACGCGGCGTTTTCTGCCGCCCTTCAAGCCCGAGCCATGGGCAGGCGTTCGAAGTTGCCTGTCCTATGGCCACGCCTGCCCTCAGTTCTCGGGCGGCATTCCGGCCGGGGACAACCAAACGCAGGGCGATGAAGATTGTTTCCTACTGTATCGTTCCTTCGGTCCGCAGGGAATGGGAGAGGACGGTCTGCGACTCAACGTCTGGACGCCCGCCGCCAATACGAACCGGAAACTTCCGGTCATGGTGTATATGCATGGCGGCGGTTACGTTGCTGGCTGCAGCAACGATCTGCTCTCCTACGACGGGGAGAACTTGGCGAGCCGCCATGACGTAGTGGTGGTCACCCCCAACCACCGGCTGAACCTGTTCGGCTTTTTGGCACTGGAGGAGCTGGGCGGTGAAAAATACGCCGATTCGGCGAATGTCTGCATGCTCGATCTCGTGGCCGCCCTCGAATGGGTGCGGGATAATATTTCAAATTTTGGCGGGGATCCGGGCAACATCATGATCTACGGGCAATCCGGCGGAGGCGGGAAAGTAAGCACGCTCATGGCGATGCCCGCAGCCAAAGGCCTCTTCCATAAGGCCGCCGTCCAAAGCGGTGCGATGGACAAACGGGGTAACAGCCGTGTCCCCGACAGCAAGCTGGCGATTGCGCTACTCAATGAGCTGGGTCTCGCTCGCACGAATATTGACGGGTTGCAAAAGGTGTCCGCAGACCGGCTCGTTGCGGCCTACCGAGCGGCGACTCAAAAGCCCGGCGCTCCCAGTTTCGGCGACTTCGAGCCGACGGTGGATGGACGGGTTCTCCCCACCCCGTTCTGGGGTCAGACCGCCCCTGCCATATCGGCAAATGTGCCGATGATCGTCGGCAGTAATCAGAATGAGTTTGTGAATGCCGTGGACAATCCGAACGGCGCAAAGATGACCGAAGCGGAATTGATGACGAAGCTCACCGAACATTACCACGACAAGGCGACTGCGATCGCCGAAGCTTATCGCAAGGAATACCCGCGGGAAAGTCCGTTTGGGATCTGGGCCACTGTATCCGCCTCGGAGACGCGGCGCAATGCGTTCACGCAGGCCGAAAAGAAAACGGCCCTCGGCACCGCGCCGGCGTTTGCATATATCTACGCTTGGCGCACGCCCGCACTTGATGGACGCCCCGGGACGTTTCACAGCGCTGAAATCTCGATGGTTTTCGACAATGCCGACAAGTGCGTCAATTACTCCGGACTGACGCCTGAGGGGTTGGAAATGTCCACCAATATGAGCAGTGGGTGGGCGAATTTTGCGCACACCGGAAACCCGAACCACTCCGGCATCCCCAATTGGCCGGCGTATGAAAAGAACAAGCGTTCCACCATGATTTTCAACACGCCTTGTGTAGTGAAGGATGACCCGGAGGGGCCGGGGCTGCGCCTGTTGGAAGGCTGGCCAGCTATTAATCCTTAGCAGATATCTAGGGGACTCCTGTGAATTTTTTAGTTGATGAGAAAAGTTATGAAAAAAAATACTGCCGCCATTATTCTGTTTCTGGCTGTCACCTTCTCGATTAAGGCCGAGAAACCACTTGTAGCCTATGTAAATCCATTTTTGGGCACGGCGGGGTTGACCAATCCTGCCGACATCGGGTTCACACCTCCCCTGGGAATGAAAGTGTGGGGCGGCTTGGTGTTTCCAGGGGCATCCCTGCCAAACGCCATGGTTCAGCTAACTCCGATCACCAAGTTTGGGAGCGGAGCCGGTTACGAGTATGAAGACCCCGTTATTTATGCATTCGCACATACATGCAAAGGGCATTGGAATTTATGCAACATCCCCATTCTGCCGGCAACAGGCGATATAAATCCCGACGATTTTGGTTCCACTTTCAACCACACAAACGAGTCGGCTCATCCCGGTTACTATCAGGTTTTCCTCGAGCGATATGGCATCAATGCCGAACTCACCACCACCCTGCGATGCGGATATCATAAATACACCTATAAACCTGGAGAAAATAAAAAGCTGATTATCAACCTTGCGGTATCGAACGAAAGGATACGGGATTGGAAGATCGAACAGGAAGGGGACCATGCGCTTCAGGGATTTCAGACGGCCAGCGAAAAAGTTTATTTCTATGCGATTGCCAGTCAAAAAATAAAAAACATTGAAAGCCTGAAAGGCACGCGCAGGGAAATATCAGTCGTCAATTTTGCGGACTCTGACAACCCCGTTTTGGAAATTAAAATCGGCCTTTCATTCGTCAGCACTGAAAACGCAAGGATGAACCTGAAGAAGGAACTGTCCGGAAAAAGTTTTGATCGGGTCAAAAAAGAAGCTTCAAAGACATGGGAAAATTTATTGTCCAAAATTCAGGTGACCGGCGGAACGGAACGGCAAAAAGGATTGTTCTATTCCTGCCTTTACCGGTCGTTCCTCTGGCCTGCCTTGCGAAGCGACGTGAATGGGGATTTTTTTGATGAAAGCGGAAAAGTCGTCAACAAGGGCTTTCAATATTATACGCTGCCATCACTATGGGATACCCACCGGAACAAACTGGTCTTGATGGAAATGCTGGAGCCTAAAGTCACGGACGATATCATTCAATCTCTGATTGACCGGGGCGAACACACCGGTTTTATACCGACATTTTTTTTCGGCGACCACGCGGCGGATTTCATTGCCGGCGCGTATTTGCGTGGACTGAAAGGCTATGACGTAAGAAGCGCCTACCATCTGCTTTTAAGGAATGCCACGGTGGAAGGCGGAACCAGACCTTATCTCGCGGAATACATGAAAAAGGGCTACGTCTCCACGCCCGATATTGAAAATCCACGGGTAGAAACGAAAGCGAAGGCGGGTGTAAGCGCGACGCTGGAATATGCCTACGATGATTACGCGGTGGCACTGCTGGCGAAACAGTTTAACGACGAAACCAATTACAATATGCTGATGCAAAGGTCGCATAATTATACCAACTTGTTTGATCCATCTACAGGATTGATGAGAGGCCGCCTGGCAAATGGTGATTGGGTCAAAAATTTCAACCCTCAATACCCATACTATGAATACATGTATCGGGAGGCGAATGGATGGGAGGCCTCCTTTTTTGCCCCGCAAGATACGGGCGGTCTGATAGCCCTTTACAAGAGCAAAGAAGCTTTTGAAAAGCAGTTGGACCTCCTGTTTTCCATCCCGTGGAACACAAATTATATTGCCTACAACATCAACTGTTTCATCGGGCAATACTGTCAGGGAAACCAGCCGGATCATGGTTTTGCCTACCTTTATTACTTCGTCGGCAAACAGGAAAAATCTCAGGCTGTCTTGAACACCATAATGGATCGTTTCTATGGAATGGGCGAGGACGGTCTGGCCTTGTGCGGAATGGACGATTGCGGCGAAATGTCATGCTGGTATGTGTTCAATGCGATTGGGATTTATCCCTATTCTCCGGCTGACGAAAGCTACATCGTTACCGTGCCGGTTTTTGACAAAACAGAAATGAAGCTGGGCGGCAAAACCTTGACGATTCTTAAAAAAAATGCCGGGGAAAAAATAAGCAATATTACCTATGACAAACAAAAGATAGATGGATATTTCGTTCCCTATCATGAATTAATCAAGGGGAAAAGATTGGTAATCAGCACCGGCTAAAATCCGCTGGCAAGGCATCCCCGATTCCAATTTTATGAAAACAGCATCGGCCCCGATTTTGGTGGACAAAATGTGGTGGTGGATTGAGGCCGCCTGGATTGCCGTGATTTTTTTACCATGCCCTCAAATTTCTTGGATCAATACGGTTTGAACGGCATTTTGGTATCAACAAACTCGGACGCAAGCCAATCAAATATGAAACTTAGAACCAGCATACACTCATACGGCCCGCTATGCGCCGCAGGCCTAGCCTTTGCACTTTTTGCCGCTCAGGCATCCGTGCGAGGGGCATCAAACCCGATGCCACAAATCATCAGCGCAAACGGACGCCATGCGTTCATGGTGGACGGCGCTCCCTACCTCATGCTGGGCGCGCAGGCCCACAATTCCAGCGCGTGGCCGGGCACGCTCCCGAAAGTCTGGGCAGCCATGGATGATCTCCATGCCAACACATTGGAAATCCCCGTTTATTGGGAGCAATTTGAGCCTGAAGAGGGCAAATTCGACCCCTCGATTGTTGATTTGATGATAAAAGGCGCGCGCGAACACAACGTGCGCTTGGTTTTCCTCTGGTTTGGCACTTGGAAGAACGCCGCCGGCCACTACATTCCGCTCTGGGCCAAAAGCCGCCCGGAGCTGTTCACCCACATCACCGGCCCTCATGGGCTTGTTGATTCTCCGTCGCCCCTCGCCGAAGCATGCATGAAGGCGGACATGAAAGCGTTCGCTGCCCTGATGCGTCACATCAAATCCGTGGACCCAGTCCACACCGTAATCATGATCCAGGTTGAAAATGAGCCGGGAGCTGGTGGCACTATCCGCGACTATTCCCCGGAAGCCGAAAAGATGTTTGCCGCACCGGTGCCAGCGGACTTCTTGAAGGCGCTAGGCGGCAGAAACGGGGCTAAAAGCGACAGCGGCAACTGGCGGGAGGTTTTCGGGGACAACGCCGATGAGTATTTTTGCGCCTACTGCACAGCCCATTACGTCGGCCAGGTGGCTGCGGCCGGCAAGGCCGAATACCCCTTGCCCATGTATGTTAACGTTGCGTTGCGCCCTCCCTTTGGCGATCCGCGCCCGCCAAGTTACGAAAGCGGTGGTGCAACCGACAACGTGCTGGACATCTGGAAGGCCGCCGCTCCAGCCATTGATATTCTCTGTCCTGACATCTACATGCCTGACACCGCCAGTTATCTCGCGGTGATGGATCATTATTCGCGGCCCGATAACGCGTTGTTTATCCCGGAAACCCGCGGAACCGGTGCCAGTTCCCGCATGTGCTTTGCCGCGATCGGGCACGGAGCCATCGGTTGGTCACCTTTCGGCTTTGACTATACGCGCGAAACGCCGGAATCAATCGCGCCGGTCGGCATGAACTATCGGATGCTTGAACCCATCATGCGCGAGGTGGCGAAGCTTAATTTCGAGGGCAAAGTCAAAGCGGTTCAAGAGGAGCCGGGGCAAGGCGCCGTAACTCTTGATTTTGGCGCCTGGAGCGCCATCATCAACTGGTTCTCCTCCGGTGGTGGACGCAGTGGACGGGGCGCCGGGGCGGCGGCAACGAACAACGCCGCCGCGCCATCGCCGATGGGACGCGCGCTGGTTGCCCAGATTTCCACAAACCAATTCTTCGTCACTGCTGCCTATTGCACCGTGGATTTCAAGGCGGCGTCCGGCGGACGCCGCGAATTTCTCCGTGTCGAGGAAGCCAAGCCTCTGGAGCACAAGCCCGACTCTTCACGACATGGGAAAAACTACTCGGCCGCCTCTGCCTTCCGCGTTATGCGCATTCTGAACGGAGACGAAACCGACCATTCCCTGCCTTTCAGCTCCGCCCCGGAGACGCTGCGTGTTACCTTGGGCACATATTGACTCGCGTCAAATCACTTCAAAATGGTCCTCCGAAACAATAAATTTCCACTAAGTGTATGAAACTCAGCATCTGGCTTGGTGATAATTTAACACCTCCCTGCTTCGCCGCCTGGCTCCCAAAACGGGTAGTTTTTGCTAAATGAGGTTGACTAGCAAAAATTCGCCGAATAAAATAAAGCGTGTCTATTCAAAACCAGCTATCCCAGCAATTTGGACACAAAATAGCGATGCAAATGTTGGCAGTTTTAGCGTCTTTTTTATGCTCGCTCGTGGTCTCCCGTGCTGAAATAGAAGCCCAAATTCGACTTTGGTCGGATGACGCACCCGGCGCCCATGGCACAAATGCTTGGGACATTCCCACACTTACACCGTATTTGCCGGATTCGACAAATGCTGCAGGTTCGGCAATGCTAATCTGTCCCGGCGGCGCCTATGCCGCTCTGACGCCAAGCGAGGGCAAGGATTACGCGCTCTGGCTGAATCAACATGGTATCACCTGTTTCGTTTTAAAATCTCGGCTCGGGTCGCACGGTTATCATTATCCTGCT
>DATJSQ010000140.1:0-16175 GCA_035503995.1 Verrucomicrobiia bacterium
CAAGACTGAGTCATAATTCAGGGCTATGAGCGGAATGAAGAACGAAGAATTAAAAAACTGCTGGGCGGGACGCCCGGCACGGCAAACGGGATTTGCCTTCGCTGCGCTACGGCGCAACAGACGGTCGCGGTCCCTGCAAAAGGAGGGAAGTTTGATTTATGCCGAACGCATCTTTAACGCTCTGGTCTTGCACGAATACGGACGAGGTATCGTTTTCGGTGGCGCCGATGTATGCGGCGGCGGTGACGAAGACGTTCGCGCAATGGGGGATCGCGGATAATTGGAGCTTCGTCAAGGGGGGTCTCAAGGACAAGGTGACATTGCAATTTCCCGCCGGTGCGTTGAATGCCAATTCCCCGTTCAGCCATCGGTCGAAGGTCCTCATCCAGCTTGACGGCAAAAATTTTTTCATGGGATATGTCAGCGAGGATGTGCGCAACAAAACGGGCACGACGGACCAATCGCAACTGACCGTGATGGGGCCCTGGTGGTATTTGCAAAACCTTGTTTATCAATTTTCCCTGCAGGTCCTCCAGTCGCTTGATGCGAACAATAATCCGACGTTTGCGACGCAATATTTCACGCATTTCACGCTGAATTTGTTTCCGGTTTATACCTTCACGCCCGGGCCGAATCCGTCGTGGATTGAGACGCTCACGCTCTATCAATCGCAGGCGATGATAAAAATGGTTTTGGATTTTGCCATCAGCCAGGGGGCGTGGGTGGGCTACAACGCCGCCGGCATCCTCAACGTTTCAGTGCATCCGAAAGACGCGCTCAACATCACCTGCGCGGACGCCATTTTGCATCAGACGAGGGATTACGACGTGTGTTACTGGTTTGATTACAGCGGGCCGACGCCAATGTTCAACTGCATTCAGCGGAAGAATTTACCGACGTTGACGCGGAGTTTGTTGACGCCGGGCCAGGTGTTCGGCCCGACGGTGAACATCGAGGGATTCAAACTCCGCCGACGTTACGACCTGGCGTGTCCCTACGTGCAGATCATGTATGAGCAGGCGGTGAGCGTGAACGGGGTGACGAGCATTGAGCAGGCGTGGGACATATACCCGGCGCCGCCGGGATGGACGCCGGGCAATGCGCCGCCCGCGCCGCAAAACGCGCTCCGGGCGCTGATTACCACGGTGCCGTTGCGCGCGATCACCTGCACCACGAAAACGAAGTTCATCCAGACCATCCCGATTGACATGACGGATGTGAGCGCGGGGGGTTTCTGGCAAACGGTCAGGCCGGAGACGAATCCGCAGGTGAACCCGAACGCGGCGATTGAATACGCCAACCTGACCGTGCTGGCGTGGGTGCGGGCATGCGGCCTGCCGAATCTCATCATCCGCGGGGGTTACTGCAAACAAATGGGCGGGCTGGTCGCGCGCGACAACTTGATCGCGCAGGTTTCGTATCAGCGGAACATTGACGCCAATCGCGTTGGCTCGAAGGTATCGGCGCACACGTGGAACCGGCGCGGTTTGGCGACCAATTTGAGTTTTCCCGGCGGCGTGTATTTCACGTACACGAATTTCTCGAGCGATGGGGACGTGATCGGCAATTTCGACGGGGAGGCGCAGGAGATTTATGAGGATTTGAATCCGCCCAATGGTTTATGGGAAGGCACCGTGCCGTTGTTGGAGGCGACCTACAGCGGGGAGATTGAGATGGGGCAGGCGCTGAACCTGGACAACACGCTGCCCGAGCACGCGAGCATGGCGGCGCTGATCCAGAGCATCAGCGGACGGGTGCGGACGGGGGCGATCTATTATTCACTCGAAGTCGGCCCGAACCGGACGATCAGCGCCCAGGAAATCGCCGATCGTTTGCGCGCGGCGCGATACGTTTACATTCAGGTCTTCAATTTTGGCCAGGTGCCGCAGGCAAATGCGGTTGAGTCATTGCCCACCGACGAGATGTCGGACGCGTTGAGCGAGAGTGAACCGGCGTTGAGCCAACACAACGTCAACACCCCGACCACCGACACCACCGGCAACGTCAACAACGTCCAAATGGACGCCGCCGGCGGCATCAGTTTCGGCGTGCTTGACCCCACCGGCGCCCCTGTGCTGACCAGCCCCTCGTTGAGCCTGTCGCCCGCCGACATCACCACCATCCTCGGCGCCAACGAATGAAACCATCCATTGACGATTTACGATTGACGGTTGACGAGCCGCCTGGACTTTTAATGTCCATCCAGTTTTCGCGGCCCCTTGTCATTCGTAAATTGTCATTCGCAAATCCCTTGTAACTGTGCCCAACCTTGCGCCCATCAAATTTCAGCCGCAGCTCGCCAACGTCGCGGGCGTCCCCCAGACCATCGTCGCCGTTGGCGGCGCCGCCGCCATGACCCCGCGCGTCTTCTGCGGTCAAGGCCCTCCGTCCGCGACGACGCTGCTCTCCAACCCTGTCCTGGTTAAAAACCCCATGTACGTCGCCGCCGTCGCGGGCCAGACGCTCGCCGACCTCTACATGGACGTGACCAACTGGAATATTTATGCCTGCTCCGGCGCCGGCACCAACGCCACGAGCCAATGGCAGCAGATTTCCGGCGGCGCGGCGCTGACACTGTTTCAGGTTTATAACGACCTCGGAAACGGGATTCTCGGTTGCTGGCAATCCAACGGCGCCGGCGGATGGAACAATTCCGGAATCCCGACGGGCGTGGCGCGGCCGTTCAAAATCCGTCCAACCATCCGGACTGAGACCTTGCGCGGCGTGGCCTACAATTACACATACGTCCAAACTGGCGGTCCTGGTTCGCCGTACTGGACCCGCAACGTCACCGGCTCGGACGGCTCGTCTTATACGGAAGTCGTCCTGCCGGATTATCTGGTCGGCGACTCCATCCTGGCGGCGCAACTCAATACCGGGCTTACCTGGATGTCGAACGGCGTGGCCATCCCGGTCAACTACATTGACATCGGCATTGACGGCCGCGCCTGGGCCAATATCTGATGGGCGCGCCCGCCTTCAACAGCCTGGGCAACGCGTTCATCGCCGGCGGCCCCGCCCGCGACGCCCGAAACCTTCTTTTTGGCATCACCGAATCCGCGTTGAGTTATGAATTCATGCCGTCGGACCAGCTTCCCACGCCGATTGACGCTTCGACGCGCGCGCTTTCAAAATCTTCCCCGGGTTATTTGTCAACTTCCACCTATTTGATCGAGCCAGGCGGCGAGAGCGATTACCCGAATAATCTGGAGACGACCATCGCCCTGGGCGCGGCCAACATGGGATTGCAACTGGACCCGTATGTAACCTACGCCGACAAGACCAAAACGGCGCTGGCCTGGTATTCGCAACTTAACCAGGCGGACCCGGTGCTGCTGGCCGCATCGTTCGGCAAGTGCGTTCGCATCAACAACGGGTATAATAATTTCAGCGCATTGCTGACGCTGCATCCGACCGGTCTGCCGCAAAACAATCCGGACCAGATCACGATTGGCGATCCGCGCATCGCGCCGGCGTCATGGCAGGCGGTGAATCTGGCCGCGCTGAAAAGCTTTCAATTTAATTTGACCGCGCCGTCCAATGAAGGCCGGGTGTATGCATTCCTTTGGTTTGGCATTGGTGATCCATCGGCCATCATCTGGCCGCTGGTTTTGACGCCGACGGCGTTTCCGTATGCGATTTACTTTGACCTTTCGGGCGCCGGCGCGGGTTTATTTAACGACGGGGGAAGCGGGTATTGAAATGACGCAAATAATCAACAGGGGGATGCGGAAAAAAAAGACAGGGGGCGCCTCTCACTTTTTGTAAACGTTCCCAGACGATGCCGCCCCGACGGGGCTTCTTCCGTATTGGTTGGGTTTTCTACAAAGATGTCGCCCCTGAACGGGGCTTGCACACCGGTCGCAGGATGGCCAACGGCAGCTTCAAGCGCCGTCGGCGCGACATCTCTGTAGTTAAAAATCCATTAAAATCCCCAGCCCCGTCGGGGCGACATCTTCTGTCCTTTCCCTTCTCAAAAAATGAGATGCGCCCAACAACAGGCGCGGGTTCACATTCTTGTTGACGAGTTCCCCTGTTTTGGGGGTAAGGTTCATTTGTTCATGAAGCCTGCCGGATCACATGGCCATCGGCATGATCGGAAACGAAAGTTGCCCGACCAGCAGAAGCAGGTGGTGTTTTTAGCGGTTTTTTTCGTCATTCTCGGTCTGGGATTTCTGGTTGGATGTATAATGATCGGGTACTATTTAGGTTGGTGACACCGCCCGAACAAGAGACTCCATCGTCCGCCGCTTCAGCCCGCGGCTCACTTTCCGTCCTCATACGACGGCGGCGCGTTGGCTGGAGCGGCGCCCCAGTTTGTGTTGGCGGTGGCGCTGAGGTCATAAACGAGCGACCCGCCACGGGAGATGTCGGAGTAGCGGAGCCAGGGCTTGTTCCACGCCTGCCCGTTGACCATGAGGTCCTGGACATAGGGCGCATCCTTAGCCGCGCCCCTGCCGATAATGGTCACGGTGCCGCCGGGCAGATGCAATACCGTCTTGGGAAACAGGGGGCTGCCCACGAGCAGGATGTTCGAGCCTGGCAGTTCCGGATACATACCGAGAGCGCCGAAGATGTACCAAGAGGACATTTCTCCCACATCATCATTGCCCGGATAGGCGGCGTATGAGGCTGAATAGAGTTCGGTCATGGCCCGCCGGACGATGTTTTGGGTGTTCCATGGCTGGCCCCAGAAATCATAAATCCACGGAGTTTCCAGGCTGGGTTCGTTGCCCAGCCAGGCCATCCAAGCGTCGGGTCCGCGATCGCCGACGTTCAGTTTTGTAAAGAATTCGTCCAAACGTTTGGCGGCGACGCCCTGCCCGTTCATCGCCCGGGCCAGGCCCCCTTCGTCGAACGGGACCATCCACAAGTATTGTCCGGCGGTTCCCTCCACATAAGCCTGATCGTTGTTGTAACGGCCCACATTGTTCTTGAAATCCGGCGCCCATTGGCCGTCGCGCCGTCGCATTTGAATATACCCGGTTTGGGAATTGAAGAGGTTCCGCCAGAATTGGGCGTGTTGCAACAGCATGGCGCTGTCGCTTTCATCGCCCAGGGCGTGGGCAAATTGCGACAGCGCGAAGTCCGCCGAATTGTATTCCAGAGTCATTGAGACATTGCCGTAGCCGCCCTCCTGGTGTTCGGGCACATATCCCAGCTTCAAATAATCCGCCAGCGCGTCCCGTTCGTTGGTCCGGGTGCGCGGCGCGCGCACCGACGGGTCGGTGGCCGCGCGCACGAGGCCATTCAGCGCCGCTTGGGCGTCGAAGTTCGTGGCGCCGAATGCGTAAAAACCGGCGATAATCGGCGCCGCCGGGTCGCCCATCATGACGCCGCTGTCTTCGGTCATAACGCCCCAGCGCGGGAAAGCGCCGCCTTGTTCGTAGTCCATGAGCAGTGATTCCGCCATATCGCCGGCTTCCGCGGGTGCGAGCATTGCCAGGAGCTGGCATTCGCTTCGGTAAATGTCCCAGCCGGAGAAAACGCCATATTGGGCGCGCCCATTTTCCGTAGTGTGGACCTGGCCGTCGTAACCCAGATATTCGCCATTGGCGTCCGACACCGTCACCGGCCCGAGGAGCGCGTGATAGAGCATTGAGTAAAAGGTTTCCATTTCGTCCGGCGTTCCGCCGCTGACCTGGATCCTGTTCAACCAGGCGTTCCAGACATTGTACGCGGACTGCGCGGCGCGGTCGAAGTCACTCGAAGAAAACGCCGACGGGGGATTTTCCGCTTCGACGTTTGCCCTGGCGTTGGCGGCGCTGACATAAGAAATTCCGACCTTGGCCAGGACCGTATGGTCGTCGGCAGGCTGGAAGGTGATAAACGCGCCCGAGGTGGTGGCGGAGGCATTGGTCGCGCCCGGGGTCAGGTTTTTGTCGGCCCAAGTGCTCCAAGTCTTGAATGGACGATCAAAGATGGCGTAGAAATAAATGGTCCGGACCTCGCCGGCGCCGCAGAAATGACCGCCGATGGACCAGGCGGTGATTTCGCGCGTGGCTGGATTGAGAGTGATGCCCGATGCCGCCGAGCCGTTGATGTCGCTGCCGGCGTTAATCATGAGCGTCTCGGGTTGGCTGTCCGGATAAATGAACCGCCCGAAACCGCTGCGCGTGGTGGCGGTCAACGCGACGTTGAGGCCGTTGTCAAAGGTCACGCCGTAATAGCCCGGGCGGGCAATTTCGTTGGAGTGAGAAAAGGGTTGGGCGAAGGCGCTGCGCTCTTCCGGGGGGGACGACGGCGCGTCGCCGGGGATGGGCATCATGGCAAAGTCCCCGCCATAGGAACAACCCGCCCCGCTGATATGGTCCACGCTGAAATCAGAAATGGTTTTGCCTTCGGCTCCGTATCCGGAAATGTGCTGCCCGTTGTCAGTATCGGGGCTCCATTGGATCATGCCGAAAGGCGCCACGGCGCCGGGGAAGGTGTTGTTGTCACCGGCGTCAATGTTTTCGGCCGTGCCGGTGCCACACATGGGTTTGGCGTATTGCGCAAGATTCAGGAGGGCGCCGGACCGTCCCGCACCCGGAGCGGTTTCTGATTTTTGACAAGTGCTGCATGAAGAGGCGGTCCAACAGACGAAGGCCATGAGCCAGAGCGATGACTTTGCAGTTTTCATATACGTGATATTATTAGCTGGAGGACCCGTTGACAAACAAGATAGGAAGAAATTCGTCCTGAACCTTGCGGTGGTTGGCGGAGAGATGTATTTCCGACCGGGGCAATGAGAGATCAACTCATTTTTTCTTTCCGGTTGCCAAACTGAAATTCTATCGGAAGTTAATTGCGTGCAAGGAGCGGAGCCACAATCGCCATTGCCGAAATGCCAGGGATATGAAATCAAATAGTCCGCCAGAGAATCCGCCGGAAGCGGACCCGGGGGACGACCCGAGTCGTCAAACGGGTTTTTTTCGAAAAGCCGGGAAATGGCCGCCGGGAGGATGGATTCTGTGGTATATGGTGATCGTGCTGGCGTTCATCTGGTTCTGGCAGGAAGGCTCGCGGCAGGCATTGCTTCAAACCATTCCGTATAGCACATTCAAAACTCTTGTGGCGCAAGACATGGTGACCAATGTCGTCATTGGAGCGGACGTCATCACCGGCCAATTTATTTCGAAAACAAACGCCGCCCGGTTGGCAACAACGAGCGCGGCGGCTGGCAAAAGCGGGTCGAACCCGCCCGCCGCCACGCGCCCCGGCCTGGCTTCTCCACAGCAGGCGCAGGGATTCAGCACCGTGCCGGTGCCGGACCGAAACCTCGTCAGCGACCTGGAGAAGGCCCATATTACCTATACGGGCAAGACGCAAAGTGCCTGGATGCCGCTTTTGGTGGCCTGGGTGCTGCCCATCGCTTTGATTTTCGTCCTCTGGCGATTTCTGGCGCGGCGCATGGCCGGGGTGGGGCAATCGCTGCTGGGTTTCGGGTCGAGCCGCGCGAAGTTGATGGCCGAACAAACGACGAAGGTGACATTCAACGACGTGGCCGGTTGCGATGAGGCGAAGCATGATTTGCAGGAGGTGGTCGCGTTTTTGAAAGACCCGAACCGTTACAAGTCGCTCGGCGCGACGATTCCGAAGGGCATCCTGCTGATCGGCCCTCCCGGGACGGGCAAGACGTTGCTGGCGCGGGCCGTCGCGGGCGAGGCCCAGGTGCCGTTCTTTTTCATCAGCGGCAGCGATTTTGTGGAAATGTTCGTGGGCGTGGGCGCGGCGCGCGTGCGGGATTTGTTTCAAAACGCCAAAGGCCGCGCTCCATGCATTGTTTTCATTGATGAATTGGACGCCGTGGGGCGCCAGCGCGGAGTCCGCATTGGTCCGGTCAACGATGAGCGGGAACAGACATTGAACCAATTGCTCGTGGGGATGGACGGATTTGAGGACAACGCGGGCGTCATCATTCTGGCTGCGACCAACCGCCCGGAGGTATTGGATCCGGCGCTGTTGAGGCCCGGGCGGTTTGACCGGCACGTGGTGGTGGATGTTCCAGACCTTGACGGGCGGCTGGCCATTTTGAAACTTCACGTCCGAAACAAGCGAATGGCCCCGGCCGCGGACCTGCGGAAGGTGGCGGCGCAAACGCCGGGATTTTCCGGTGCGGACCTGGCGAACGTGGTCAACGAGGCCGCTCTGCTGGCGGCGAGCCGCGGCGCCCGTGAGGTCGCGCAATTGGATTTGGAAAACGCGGTTGAACGGGTCGTGGCCGGACCTGAACGCCGGAGCCGGCGGCTAAGCGATGAGGAAAAAACGCGAGTGGCGTATCACGAGACGGGGCACGCGCTGGTCGCGTTCCACTGCAAACACGCCGATCCAGTGCACAAGATCAGCATCATTCCCCGGGGCCGGGCGGCACTGGGCTACACGATGCAGTTGCCGACGCGGGACCACTACCTGATGAGCCGTTCGGCGTTGCTGGATCGGATCCGGGTGCAACTGGCCGGCCGGGCCGCGGAGGAGGTGGTCTTCGACGAGACCAGCACCGGCGCCGAGAATGATTTGCAACAGGCCACCGCGTTGGCGCGACAGATGGTGGCGATGTTTGGCATGAGCGAGATCATCGGCCTGGCGCACTGCGCGCGGCGGGAAGGAAATTTCGATGCGTTTATGCCAAATGCGCCGGCGCAGCGCGATTGCAGCGAGGAGACGGCGAGGGAGATTGACGAGGAGGTCAAACGAATTCTCGATGGCGCTTACGGGGAAGCCCGTGGGCTTCTACAGAAGCATCGTTCGGCGCTGGAAAGGATAGCGCACGAATTGTTGCAGCGGGAAACGATGGACGCCAACCTGTTCAAACGATTGCTTTGCGACGAGCCGCAGGCGCAAGCTGCATGAAGGACCCAAATTGGCATGTCCCATTGGGAGCAGGTCACCCGGATTTTGGGCGATTCTGAGAAACAACCCTGACCCTCGACAAAAGGGTCCGGTCAGCGCTACGGACGAAGATTTCGGCGAGGGTAGGGCGCCGGTTGCTTGTCCATGAGAATTGCCGCCTGAACCGCCCGGTTTGGCGAGTCAATAAAATGATTCCCTAAAATGGTGAAAATTTTAACATCGCCGTCGTCCTGGATATGCTGCCAGGCATAGCAGATTTTGGCCACCTTGTGGCCGGTCAGATCGAACACCTCCACGTTCCCCTTCCATACGGTTTCCTGTGCTCCAGCAGTTTCATGAACGAAAACCGATTCGCGATGCACGGGCCTGCACTGGTGCTTTAACTGAATCGCCGCTTGAAGGGCGAGAAGATGGTTGGATTTCGACGACATCGTCATATTGCTGTTGCAAGTAATACATGAAAAAAACGAGCAGTGAGTTTTAGCAATAAACAGGCCAATTTAATAATCCGTGAATTTGCATGGAAAATCGCGAAAAACGCGCCACTTCCGAAAAGCCCTTTCCAAACTATTTGCAATTAACGTTTTGCATTATTCACGGCTTTGACGGGGCGGCATTTCCGGTTTTCACTCGATAAATAAGAGTGCGGAATGCACTGGTGAGGGCGGCCTGGGTTGCCGGTGAAAATCTTCAGTCAGACCGCCGGCACGGTGTTCTCCGGCTGCACGGCCAGGGCCGAGCGGACCACCTTTAGCATTTCGTCGAAATTGAGAGGTTTGGGGAAGAACGCCAGGACGCCGCCGGACTGGGCGCGTTGCTTGTTTTTATCGTCGTCCATGCCGCTGATGATCACAATGGGGATATCTTTAGTTTCCTCCACGTTGTGAAGCCAGTCCATAATGCGGAACCCGTCCCACAACACGCCGGTAAAACCGTCCACGACGCGATTTCCCACGGTGCCCAATGGAAACCCGATGTCCAGAAGAATCATATCCGGTATCTCCTTGCGTGCCAGCTCGACGCCTCTCGACGCATTAATCGCGGTAAATACTTGAAACCCAGCCTTCTGCAATTTAATAAAAACAGTCTTCAAGATGATTTCGTTATCATCAATGACAAGAATCTTTTTTTGGCTGCTTGTAATAGGCTCGTCGCTCATAATTCTCAACCTACTGCCTGAATTTATCGCCTGAATTTATTTCTCCCAAGCTTCAATCAAAATAATCAAAGAGGCCCGCTGACGCAAATCAATTTTACGTCTTTCGATCAGCGGTACCAGGCGAAGGACAAACTGAGCGGCTCAGGCCGGCGCGATTGACATCGAAATTCATTTACAAACGTTTTCCTCTTGAAGATACTTGCCACCTTTAATCCATGCAACGACTTGCTTTGTTTGTGTCAATTGTGTTCGCCGTTTCACCTCTCCCAATCGCATTGGCGGAACCGGGGGCCTTGTATAAGGATCCGCAGGCGCCGCTGGAACAGCGGGTGGACGATTTGTTTGGCCGGCTGACACAGGACGAAAAATTGTCGCTGCTTGGCGGCACGGGCTTTACCACCCAACCGATCCCGCGGCTCGGCGTTCCGCCGCTGGCGATGGCGGACGCCGGTCAGGGCGTGCGCGGCGGCCAGGACAGCACGATGGGGCCGGCCACGGCGTTTCCGGCGGGAGTCCTGATGGCCTCAACGTGGGACACCAACCTGCTCTGGCAAATCGGGCAGGCGATCGGCGACGAAGGGCGCAACAAGGGCACGGGTGTCCAAGTGGTGCTGGGACCCGCCGTGAATATTCAACGTTCGCCATTGGGCGGGCGCAATGCCGAGTATTTCAGCGAGGATCCCTATCTAGCCGGGCAAATGGCCGTTCATTTCATCCAAGGCTTGCAAAGCACCGGTATTTCGGCCTGTGTAAAACATTTCGCCTGCAACAATGAAGAAGTTGACCGGGGCTACGTGAATGTCACCGTTGGAGAGCGCGCGCTTCGGGAGATTTACCTGCCCGCATTCGAGGCGGCGGTGAAAGAGGGAAAAGTCTGGTGTGTGATGGACGCGTATAATCAAGTGAACGGATTTCATTGCAGCGCCAATCGCTTTTTGCTCACCGACGTCCTGAAGCACGACTGGGGCTTTGACGGGCTGGTCATGTCCGACTGGGGGGCGGTTCATGAGACAGCCGCCGTCCAGGCCGGCAACGATTTGGAGATGCCCACCGGCGAGAACATGAACGTGCCAAAGCTAAAAGCGGCGCTGGCCGACGGAACCGTCACGCAGGCGGCCGTGGACGATGCGGTCCGCCGCATCCTGCGGACGATCATCCGGGTGGGATTGCTGGACGGTCCGATGCATCCTGACGCAAGCCAGGTCAATAGCCCGGCGCATCAGCAACTGGCATTGGAAGTGGCGGAAAAGGGAATCATCCTCTTGAAAAATGAAGGGAATATCCTGCCGTTGGACCGGGGACGCATCCATTCCATCGCTGTCATCGGGGAGGCTGCGCGTCATCTGCAAGTCGGCGCGCTGGGCAGCCCGGCGGTGCAGCCGTTTCAAACGGTGGAACTGCTGGACGGCATCCAGCAACTGGCGGGGGATGGCGTCATGGTTCGCTACGCTGCCGCGGGGATGGAAGCCGCGCCACTGCCCGTTTCCGCCGTCACCGTGCCGGACGATGGCACGGTGCATGGATTCCGTGCGGAGTATTACAAGAACCCAGACCTGGCCGGCCCCCCGGCGCTGGTGCGCGTGGATCAGTCCATTGATCTTGAAGCCCCAAACGCTCCTGCCCCGGGTTTTCCCACCACGGATTTCAGTGTGCGCTGGACGGCCAAACTGGTCGTCCCGGCCAGCGGCAACTACCTTTTGACTTTCACCGGCGATGATGGTTACCGTGTTTTTTTGGATGGAAAGACCCTGATTGATAACTGGGTTCAGGAATCTTCGACTACCAAGGACACGGAAGTCTCTCTTGAAGCGGGGAAATCTTATGAGTTGCGGATTGAATATTTCCAGGCCGGGGGCGATTTCGTTGCCCGCCTGGGTTGGCGGACTCCGGCGGGAACGCCCTACGCGGACGCCATTGCCGCGGCGAAAAAGTCCGACGTCGCCGTGGTCTGCGTTTCCACGGATGGCACGGATGGCGAAGGCAACGACCGTCCCTCGATGGACCTGCCGCATGACCAAGCGGCGTTGATCCGCGCCATCGCAGCCGTCAACAAAAAGACGATTGTCGTGATGAATAATGGGACCCCGATCATCATGACGAACTGGTTGAATCAGACGCCCGGCGTCATCGAAGCCTGGTATCCGGGAGAAGAAGGCGGGGCGGCCATCGCGGCCATTTTGTTCGGGGAAGTTAATCCGTCGGGCCATCTTCCCACCACCGTGGGGGCGAACCGTGATGATTATCCGGATGCGGGCAATTTTCCGGGCCGGAACGGTCAAGTGAACTATGCCGAGGGCATCTATGTGGGCTACCGCCATTTTGACAAGGCCGGCATTCAACCGCTATTTCCGTTTGGGTACGGGTTGTCCTATACCACGTTCAGGTTCAAGCACCTCAAACTTTCAGATGCGGACATGGCTGCGGACGGCAGCGTGAACGCGCGTGCCGAGATCACCAACACCGGGAAGCGCGCCGGGGAGGAAGTGGTGCAGCTATACATCCACGATCTCGATCCCAAGATTGACAAGCCGATTCGCGAGTTAAAAGGTTTCTCCAAGGTGGCTCTTCTCCCCGGCCAGACCAAGACCGTCCAATTCACCATTCGACCGCGCGACCTGGCCTATTTCGATGTTCCGGGCCATCAATGGAAGGCGGATGCCGGAGAGTACGAGATAGAGGTGGGCGCGTCTTCACGCGACATCCGGTTGACGTCGCGGGTGAGACTTGCGCAAGACTATTTCGAATCGGCCGGAGTAAAATGAGCGGCCGCTCCGTCCCTGGAGATTTTAACCCGAAATTTATAAGCGGCGCAAACCTCCTGAAAAAACAGCAAATGCTTTTTGTCGCAGCCGTGGATTTTGAAGGCCGTCCCCTCTTTAGCCCATTTGATACAATGCCTTTGCCAGCCATCCGTGTTGGTGGTTGTGATAAAGGTGACTTTAGCCATTGCCCTTCCTTCAATTAAGCGGCCTCTGACTAAATTGTCAGATAAGATGAGGACATCCTTGCCTTATATAAGCCGTTTATTTTTAAACGTCAACAAAAAACCGGTCCATCGGGTGACGCTGAAAATCCGATTGAACAGATCGTTTCGTCGAGCACTTGAAACGGCGATGCCTGCTTCCGCCGGAGGATAGGGTTCGACAATGGCCGTTTGGATGGCGGCGTTCCGATCCAACGGGCGCAAGCTCAAGGCGATGACATTTGTTCTGGCGCCGACGTTCAGCCAGCATTCCGGCAGGAAGAAATCGTGTTGGGGTCCCACCTGCCAGTAACGCCCGATGGCGTGGCCGTTCAGGTAAAGGAAACCGTTGCCGGTTGCGTCCAGGCGCAAACGCCACGGCACCCGGACACCAGACCGGGCCGGCGGCAACTGAAAGGTCATCCGGTACCACCTCAGCAATCCGCCGGACGGCGGCGCGCCCGAACCAATTGCCACTGGTTGCCAGCCCTGGTCGTCGAACTCCGGCCGCCACCATCCTTGCTCGACGCCTGCCGGATAGCCAAACGCCGGCAGGCTTGCGGACACGCCGCTTAAATCCCGACCGAACGTCGGCGCGCCAATCCCGCCGCCCCCGCTATCGTTGCGGACCACGACGGCGACGACGTTTGCGCCGGGATGCAGTTCCTTCGTCACGTCAAACGAATAAGGGAGCGACCAGTCCGTCGTGTGGCCAACGCTTTTCCCGTTCACATAAACCCAGCCAGTGTCGTCAATGCGCCCGAAATTCAAGTCCCATTTGCCGTGGTTCAAATCGTCGGCGGTCACTTCAATCCGGGCGCGAAAGACGGCGGTTTGGTTCGGCGTCAACTGGTTCGCCTCCAGGCTGTCTGCCGCGACGGGTGTCCAGCCGGAATCATCAAAATCAGGCCTCACTTCGGGCCGCTTGCCGGTGCCGTCCACCAATTGCATCCGCCATCCGCCGACGGGGGCGCCCGCGACGTTGGGCGTTGGCACAAATCGCGCCGTGCTGATGCCGGCGGGCCGTTCCATGTCCGCGCCGCCGTTGGCGAAACCGCGGTTTTCGTAGAGCAATTCGATCTGGCTCAAACCTGCCGCCAAGGCAAAGACCGAGCGGCCCGCCGAACCGCCGGCCGTCGCTTCGGGTCTGCCATTGATTGTCGCCAACACGGCGTCGCCTTGCGGATATTCAACCATCAGGTTGGTCGCCGAGTGGCTCCGAATGGCTGCGTGGTAAAAAACAAACTGGCTGCCGTAGTCGCCGGCCTGCGCCAAAGTTTCGCCCGGCGCCAATCTCCTCCAATGGACCGGTCCCGGATCAACCATGCTGGAGGCGGAAACGATGGTCACGCCCTCCGGCAGACCGGCGGGAGGCGCAATGGCGGGCGCGGGTTTGGGCAGCCACTCGCCCTGGACGGCATTTGTGGCGCCCGGCGGCAGATAAAGAATTTTCGAGCCGAACGGCTCCAGACTGTAATTGAAGACGATGTCGCTTGCGTCGCCGGTGGTTTCCCGCACCGTCGCCGTGCCCTCGCGCGGTTCGTTGTGTTGTCCCGTGCGGATGAACAGGTACCGGCCTCCGTCGGGCGCGCGGCGTTCGGCCACGGTAACATCCGGTTGCGATGTGGTGGCCGTGCAATCCACCGGCACCGAGCGAGCGAGCCGGGCGCCGTACTGCTGGAGCATGTGGCCGATGGCCCAGACGCGCTGGTAACGGTCGCCCACGGCGCCCCACTCGCGGATTGGCGCGTTGTAATCATAGGTCGTGGTCAGGTCGCGCGCCGCCCAGTCGCCGAGGTTCGAGCCGCCGAACAGCATATAGTAATTCATGAACGTTTCGCCGTTCTGAATCGCAAACAGCGTGAGGTTGTTGATTTGCGACGCGGTGACGCCGTCCTGGTCCTGGCTCAACATGCCACCGACCTGCGCGAACCAGCCGCCCTGCAATTCGGTCGTGGCCAGCGGGGCGTCCGGCTGTTCGCGGCGCAATTCGGCGATATTCGGCGCCAGTTCACCCGCGACGTTCCAGCGCGGGTAAAAATTGCAGCAATCGAAAATCTGCCGCAGCACCGGATCGGTTGAGCCGCGCACCTGATGCGTCCAGCAGGTGATCAGCGGCACGTCAATGCCGTCGGCCAGCGCATCCTCGGCCAGGGCCTTGACGTAATTAATTTTCACCTCGTCGGAAAAATGCGCGTAGTCGTACTCATTCTCCACCTGCACGAGGATGACACCCGGTGAACCGGGGGGTTTGCGGGTGATTTGGTGCTTCGCAATCACCGGACAAACTTCGTCATACCAATGCTTGCTCCAGGCGAGAAACACCGGGTCGTCGCTGCGCAACCACCCTTCGCTCCGCAGCGGCGCGGCGGGTTTCAACGTCAGCAACCATTGCGGGAACCCGCCCGTCGCCCATTCCGCGCAGATATAGGGGCCGGGCCGGACGATGACGTAAAATCCGAAACGCTCGGCCATCGTGAGCCAGTCATCCAAATCCTTCAAATCCACCCTGGAAAAATCGTTGAGGCCGGACGGCATTTGCCGTTCGCTGTAATTCCATGGCACGTAAGTCTCCACCGCGTTGAAACCGGCATCCTTGATAGCTTTGAACCGGTCGGCCCACAGCGCCTTTGGACAGCGGAAATAATGAAACGAGCCGCTGTAGATGAACATGTCCTTTCCGTCAATCGTCAGACATTGGCCGTCGTAACGAATGCGGTCCGGATGCGGGAACGCCCTGGGAGCGGGAGAGTTGACATCCTGTGACGGCGCGGCAATAGCGGCCGCAAAGGTGGCGACGAACAGGAGTGGAAAAAATTTGGTTTTCATTTTGCTTCTTCATTCGACCAAACAAATAGTGGCGGAGCAATCTCAATTCGCCGGAATCAAGTCGAATCGAATGTGTCAGCAGCCACGGTCAATGTTCAATGGCCTTCCGCCGCTGTCGCGGCCAGTTGAGGCGTCGGGCTGTAAACCGTCGCGAACGCATGCGTCCCCGAACCTACGCCGCTGACGACAAGATAATTGTTGGTCGCGATCCCGGGCAGCGGCGATCCGTCCATGAACATCGTTGTGTTGGTCGAGCCATGCAGCGGCAACATCACCGTTGCGGTGACATTCGCCGGGATGCCGACGGTCATGTTGAACCGGTTGGTATTGGCGTGCCAAAACACCGAGATCATGCCGCGATCCGTGGTGATGCTGCCGCTCGCGGCAGCAAGG
>DATJSQ010000141.1:0-26537 GCA_035503995.1 Verrucomicrobiia bacterium
ATTCATTTTTTATTACCGTTAACGGCTTGAGACGGACTGCGGAAAGCATTGAAGACGCGAGAACCAATATAGAATGTCAACCAGCGAAAGACGATCCCAGCGGTCATTGGGGACCTATAATCCATGGCTATGAACTTTCGATCCGATTTAAGCAAGATATATTTCGAACGAATGAACCCGTCATCGCCACGGTAATTGATCGGAATGCGGGAACAAATATTTTAAATCACGGATCCCCATACGGGGGCGACCTTGATTTTAGCTTTGTCATAAAAAATGAAGAGGGGGATCAACTCATTGATTCATTTATGCCGACAAGGACTACGGGGCAAGGTGAAGGGTGGATTCCAGGCACTCAATATAAATACGAATGTAATCTTACGAAACGCTACGGTCTTTCCGTGCCTGGAAGATATTCAATTTCCGTTCATCGCCGGCTTCCGAACCCGGACGGCAGAGGAGCGATAGACCTTTCTTCAGGAACTGCAACGATTAGAATAACCTTTTGATCATCGGAGAGCGTGAACACTCAATATCCTATTTTGCTTCGGCAGAATGCTCCGAACAGTGCAGGAATTTCCCTTATTTCCAGGGCGTTTTCTATTTCCGACAGTTTTCAAACATGGTTTATGTTTCGGCCGGATGGAACCAATTCACAATGGGTTCCATTGAAATCAATAAATTGGAATTGGGGCGGCATAGCAACTAACAATATCGGCACAAATTGGATTTTAATTAGCTCTAGCTGGTCCACGAATCCGCCCTCCACGGATACTGCAATATATCCTGCGTGGTCCAATAATATAACAAATTTCACGTGGCAGAGAGAATAATTTAACTATTTTATGAAAGGAATAATTTTGATTGCCATTCTCAGCGGGATGTTTGTTTTAGAAATTTATTCTCAACAAACAGATTCAGACTTCGGGGCAAAATTGATCATAAGTGCGAACACCAATCGCTGGTCACCAACCTCGACGCTAACTGTTTTTTTTCAAATCACCAATTGTTCAACAAATATATCGTATGCCGTGGACGATATACCCACGCTTAATTATTCGATCTATTTAAGAGATAATGGCAGATCTTATACACCCTCTCTTGCTGGTTTGGGCGATTTTGGTAACCGTTTTTATCATCCGTCATATTGGATGATTGGTCCAAAAAAAACATACAGTTGGTCTTTGGTGATGAAAATCGGAACAAATGTTCCGCCGGGCGATTACGAACTCGGAGCGACTCGAAGCATTGCTATCTCTGCTCCGAATCCAACTAATCAAAGCAATGTGAAGCTCGTATCGAATTTGCTGTCAATACAAGTAAGGCAATGACTTAAAAAGGGGCAGTCCGCAGTTCCATACTATGGTTTGGTTTTGGAAACAGACAATATTGTGTTCATGGTTTTTCCAAAAAGAGACCGATTTCCGCGATGGCCGGGCAAACCGGGCCGGTGAAACGCACGCGGATTTTGCTCGTCGTGATGGATGCGCCGCGCACCAGCCGGCAACTGCCGATGGCTTCGCCTTTGGCGAATTCCATCCAATTTCCATCCTGCCAATGGTCGAGCGCATAAGTATCCACACGCTGGCCGAGCGGAAGATATTCGCGCAAGCGAACGACGTTGAACGTGACCGGCCTGTTGCCAAAATCCAAAACCAATTCCGCGTTCGTCACGGAATCGTCGGTTGACCAGTAAGTATCGGGATTTCCGTCCAAAACATTTTTTGGCAAAAATCGTTTGTCGTTGCCGCGAACGTTCGACGCGGTAATTTTCGCGCCGCGCGCCAAATCATGGGCGAAGGTTTCATCCAAAATTTTCCGAAATCCTCGCAGCGATGCCACATCATTGGAATGAATTTGTCCGTTGCGATCCGGCGGTATGTTCAAAATCAACACCGCGCCGCGCCCGATGGATTCGTAGTAGATGTCCACCAGTCCGGCGGGCGTCTCCACTTTGTCGTTGTCGCTGGCGTGATAAAACCAATCCGGATGGCGGATTGAAACGTCGCACTCGGCGGGAATCCATTGCAATGCCGGAGTGGGCTTGGGCGGACGAAAACCGTGAAACGGATCGCCTCCATTTGAACTTCCCGGACGCCAGCCGGTCGGGTCTATAGTTTCCCAGCACGGGTCGCCGGCAATTCCATCCTCGTTGCCCACCCATCGGAGGTCCGGGCCGGCGTCGCTGAACATGACCGCGTTCGGCTGAAGCTCGCGGACGATTTGCCATGTGTTGCTCCAATCGTAGTAAGTGCGATTATCAATTGTGCGGGTTTCACGCGCGCCGCCATAATAACCGCTGCCGCCATTCGCGCCGTCGAACCACACCTCGTAGATCGGCCCGTAGTGCGTCAGTAATTCGCGGAGCTGGTTCCGATAATAAGTGATGTATTCCGGCCGGGCGTAATTTGCGTTGTTCCTGTCCCACGGCGAGAGATAGACGCCGAACTTCAATCCGTATTTGTGGCAGGCGTCCGAAATATCCTTCACCACGTCGCCGCTGCCGGGCTTTTTGGCTTCTTGCTCCTGATACCACTTGCTGTATTTGACGCTGTGCGTCGTGTAGGCGCTGGGCCAAAGACAGAATCCGTCGTGATGTTTGCACGTCAACACCAGGCATTTTATGCCGGCTGCTTTTGCCGTGCGGACAATTTGATCGGCGTCAAAATTCGTCGGGTAAAACACGTTTGGATCTTCATCGCCGTTGCCCCATTCGCGGTCGGTGAACGTGTTGACGCCGAAATGCAGGAACCCATAAAACCCGTTGGTCTCGCGAAATAATTGGCGCGGAGTCGGCACCGGGCCGTAAGGCGCCGGCGGGTCAGCAGCGAGGGCGTTGAAGCTCAACCAGCCCGCAGCGAGGGCGAGGAATAATTTATTTGGCACTTATATACCTATTCACCCTGAAAATCCAAACCGGGATTTCCCATTTGATCTGATGTTCATGGCATAAATTGAGTTTTTCGGGTCGTTTTCGCGATTATCGTCCCATCGCACGGCTTTTCAAGCAATTTTTCAACAGCCAGTTTTCAACGCCAAAAACCTGTTTTTCAGGGTTGCTGCCCGGTTGAGCAGGGGTTTTGAATCGCGCACGACTTTGGCCCCGGTCTTGATCAACTTCTCCCGCAGCGTGGTCAGCGTTCAGTGCCAGGCGGGGGCGGTAGGGAAAAGCGGCGTCGCGCTGCGCTTGCCGCCGCAGTCCACGATGCGAAGCGAATTACGGACGGCATTGGAGGTTGGAGACGGAGACCTGGAGTTCGGAGATCTTTATAGGTGGGAGTTTGATTCTTGCCCACAGCCGGCGCGGGACTTTTTCGTGATTTTCTTCCTCCTCCACAGGCTTGCAAGTCTTTTTCCAGTATGTTCATTGCGTTTCGCTCGTACGGGACACGACGTGCTTATCCGCGGTGCGTTGGAAGAATCTCAACGGCGAGCGGGTGCGGGCGATTTTGCTCAAATTCGTTGCGTCCCGGCTCGCTGCAGAATCTCAAACGAAAATTTGCTGCGTTTTCCGAAGCGCCCGGTTAATCTTGCCGAATTCGGCGAAATTGAGTCGTGAATTATCAGGAAATTCTTAACGCATTGTCCGGTTTGACCGCGCGGGAACAAATCGAATTCCTTCCACTGGCGCCGGATGCCCGCCCGCTTTCGCCCTACGCGCCAATTCAAAAATATGTGCTCGACCTGAAAAACGGCGCGAAGCCCGAATCAGCCGCCGAGGATTTGTTCACGGCACTTTGCAAAGACGTGCTCGGCTTTCAGCCGACGCGGCAGGTGGGCAGCGGCGAAGGGTGGGTGGATTTCATGCTGCCGGAACGCATGGGCGAGCCGTTGCCACTCGAATTGAAGCCGCTCTTTCAATATGACAAAAAGGGAGACAACGTCTGGCGCAACGATGCCAATCCGAAAAGTCACGTTGACCAGGTCAAAAAATACCTGCGCGACCACGAATATCTGGTCCTCACCGATTTGCGCACGGCATGGTTTTTCGGCGTGCGCGATTTCCCTTTCGAGGGCCGGCCATTTGCGGAAATGCCGTTCGCGGATTTTTTCAGCCGTTGCCGCGAAAGCCGGAGTTTGTTGGACACCTTGCGCCAGGCGGAAGACACGGCGGACAAACCGGAATTGGAACAGCAATTTTTCGATGATCTCAACATCTGGTTCAACGAATTCGACAAGGTCAAATGGACGCCGCCGGACCAGGCCGCCGAATCCATCATCCTGCTGATCAACAAACTGGTTTTCGCGCGGACGATTGAAGATTTCGGCCTGGTGCCGTATCGCTACACGCAGGACGCCTACGCCCGGCATACGCGCGACTGGCAGGCAAAGGGGCCGCACCGCATCGTCCCGAAATTCCTCGATCAGTTTGAAGAATTTTTCGATGAATACTACGACACGGAAATTTTCTCGGCGCGGATTTGGGAGCGTCTCGACAAAGCCCCGGCCAATCTCCAGCGCTTTTGCGAAAAATTAAATTTCGTCCTCGGCATCAACACTTGGGACCAGGTTTTCAGCCGCGGCATCGTGCATTACAACTATCGCCGGATTGACGAGGACATTTTCGGCAAAAGTTACGAAATGTTCCTTGCCGCCAATCGCAAAGGGGAAGGCATTTATTACACGCCCGCGCCGATCACCGGACCGATGGCAAACGCGCTGGTCAATTCGCTCGCCGGAAAAATCGTGGATGAAATCTGCGACGCCGTCGGCAACAACAAATGCGATTTTGGCCGTGCCGACAAACTGCTGGCGCAACTCGCCGAAATCCGCGTGGCCGACACCGCTTGCGGCAGCGGCGGATTCCTCATCAAAGTCCTGCGCGCCTTTTGGGAGCAATATAAACGCATTGACGCCGCCAGCGCGTGGGTCGCCAAAATTTTGAAGCCGGACAACGGCGAACTTTATCTCGCGGAATTGCCGCCGAACGTCGAATCCGCGCTCGCGTTCCGCCGCCGAAACAATTTTGACAATCGCCGCGTGCTCATCGCGCAAATTCTCCTGCGCCATATATTCGGCGTGGACAAGGACCCCGGCGCGATCGAAGTGGCCAAGACCAACATCTGGAAGGAGGCCGTCAAACTCTCGCCCGCCGATTACAATTACCGCGAGCTGAAAACCGACGTCGTCAGAATCCTGCCGAATCTGGAATTGAATTTTCACTGCGCCGACTCGCTGGTGGACGTGGCGCTGGAAAAGCAAACCGCGTGGCTGGCCGATTATCACAAGGCCGAATTGAAAAAACTTTCCGAACTGCGCGTCCGCTACATTGAAAATCCGATGCTGCATGAGCCGCTGGAGGAAGCCTTGAAACTACGCGCAAACGTCCGGGCCGATTTCGTCGAACATTTTCAAAGCGAAAATCTGCCATGCGAGCCTGCCGGATTCGCGCTGCATTTTTGGCCGTGCTGGTTCACGCCCGACGGCGAGGAGCAAAAACCTTCGGGCTTTCACGGCATCATCGGCAATCCGCCGTGGGAAGGATTTAAGCCCTTCCGCAAGGAATTCGCTGCCAATTTTTATGTTGGCAAACCGCAGTTCAACAAAATGGGCATGGATACACCGGCCTTCGACAAATGGTTTGATCAAGAACTAAACGGAAACAAAGACTTCGCTACCCGCTGGCACGACTACGAAACATTTTACGAGAGGTATTCCGAATTCTTTGGCAAATGCTATCAACATCAAGGCGGCGGTGACTTTAATCTGTTCAAATTATTCATCGAGGCTGACCTATCGCTTGTCCGCACCAGCGGACGTTTCTCGCTTCTCGTTCCCTCCAGCCTCCAGACAGACGAGGGTTGTGCGCCGTTACGCCGCCTTTTACTGACACAGCACCGATTTGAAGAACTGACTTCGTTTGAAAACCGAGGCTACAACGTTGTTGAAGATGGGAAGGAGAAAACGAAATACATTTTTCCAGACGTGGACAGTCGTTTCAAATTCGGTTTCTTCAAGGTGACGAAGGGCGAAAAACCTTCTGACAATGACACCTTTGATGGACGTTTTTATTTACACGACCCAAAAGACGTTTCCACAACGCCGATTCGTTACAGTATTGAAATGATTCACCGATTTTCGCCGGAGAATTTGAGCATCATGGAATTTCGTTCAGAAATTTATTACAGACTTTGTGGAATTATTTGTGGTGAACACTCTCGCCTGCCGGGTTTGGGTTTTCAATTTGGCAGCGAGCTTCACTTGACCAATGATGCGCATTTCTTCCGAAAACTCACCGGCAAGAAATTATTATCCGGCCAGTTGCCACTATATGAAGGTAAGATGATTCATCAATTCGACGCGAATTTTTCGCTCGCAAATTGGTTTGTGGTTGAGAAAGAGGTACGTGAACAACTTTTGCGAAAGGAAATTTACCGAGTTTGCCAATTCATCCGCGAACACAAAATCACCAAAGTAGGTGGGAAGAAAGTGCCAGAGAAACGCGACGAATTGGAAAAGCTCCTTCTTCAGCAATTTGAATTTGGCAAATTCAAGCTGCATTATGAATTCAAACGGCTCGGCTCACGCGATATTGGCCGCTCTACAGATGAACGCACGCTTATTGCTACTGCAATGCCCGCACGTGTTTGCATAGGCAACACAATCAATTGCCTGCGCCCATTTCGTTACGAGAGCGATGCCAATGGTAATTTACAACAGGTGGCATTAGAAGACACCGAAGTTTATTCGCTTCTTTGTTTGCTGAATTCGCTCGTGTTGAATTATTTCATCCGCAACAAAGTTTCGGCACACGTCAACATTCATCAACTTTACGAATTGCCGATTCCAAAACTTTCCACCGCGCAGAAAAAAAAGCTGGTTGATTTCGCCGCAAAGCTCTTGAAAAACCCGCGCGACGTGAAGGAACGCGCCGCGTTGGAAATTTTCATTGCCCGCGAGCTTTACGGCCTATCGCTGGACGACTGGAAGCATCTCACCGGCACCTTCACGTTTGGCAGCGGCGAAACGAAAGCCGAATTGGATGAAATAATCCGGCGATCCTTGCGGTGGTGAGGAAATGTGATGCCAATCAAGAAACCCGTTGAACCTGAATTAGCATCACGCGTATTAAAGCGGCGTGGCGCTTCGCTTCCCGCCGCTCCATGATTTACGATTTATGAATGAAGCTCCGCAAGGCGCTAACGCTGTGGAGCTTAAACACACGGCCAAAAATTCCAAAGACCAGGCTTGACACGGCGCCCCCTAACATGCATGGTTAAAAACGCAGGAGATGCGAATTCCCGCACTTTTTTCTGAACCGCGCAACCGCGCAATAGTGGAGTTGTCATTGGACGATGAAACCGGGAACGAATATTCTCGCCATTTGGTTTTTGGCCATGGCGGTGTTGCTGGTGGCCAGCATGGGTTTTAACTACGGCGTCGGCCTGCTCCGCGTCCGCGCCGAAGAGGAAATGACCACGCGGCTTACCCGGCTCAATCAACTGGCGGATTATTTGTCCATACTCAGGGACACTGAAACCGGCCAGCGCGGATTTCTGCTTGCCGGCGAAGCGCCGTATTTGCAGCCGTATCGGGACGGTTTGGCGCGCGTGCAACAGGCGGAGGCCAATTTGCGTCAAGCCGCCGCAACGGGTGATTTGCCGCGCGAGAACGTTGAGCGGACGCTGGCGTTGACGCAACAAAAACTGGCGGAGTTGGCATACACCATTCAATTGCGCCAATCCGGCGGTTTGAACGCGGCGCTGGCCGTTGTGCGCCTAAATACCGGCGAACAGACCATGGCCGACCTACGCGCCGAAATCCGCCAAATGCAGGCGCAGGAACAAACGGCATTTGATGAAGCCGTCCGCCGCGCCCATCGCATGGAGGAGCTGCGGGCGGAAACGTTACTGGGTGTGGCGCTGGTGAATTTGGTTTTTCTGGGCTGGGTTGCCCGAAAATTGTTTCACGCCCTGCATCAACGCGAGCTTGCCATTCTCGAAATCTCGCGGCAAAAGGAATTGCTGGCCACCACGCTGGCCAGCATCGGCGACGGCGTAGTTGTCACCGACGCGCAGGGCGGCGTCACCTTTCTCAACGGCGAAGCGGAGCGGTTGACCGGCTGGAAAAGCGCCGAGGCAAACGGGCATCCGCTGCCGGAAGTTTTCCGCATCATCAACGAACAAACGCGCCAGACGGTGGAGAATCCCGTGGAGAAAGTTTTGCGCCACGGAACGGTCGTCGGGCTGGCCAATCACACTTTGTTGATTCGGCGCGATGGCACGGATATTCCGATTGACGACAGCGCCGCGCCGATTCGCGAGCCGGCCGGCCCGTTGTTCGGCGTGGTGCTGGTGTTCCGCGATGTGACGGAGCAACGAAAAGCGCAACGGGCCAGCGCGCGGCTCGCCGCCATCGTCGAGCATTCGGGCGACGCGATTTTCACGAAGACTCTGGCTGGCGTTATTCAAACGTGGAATGCCAGTGCCGAAAGGCTCTTTGGCTATCGTGCAGATGAAATTATCGGAAAACCGATCACGGTTTTGCTTCCACCGGACCGCCTTAGCGAGGAAGGGCACATCCTTGACCGCCTGGGTCAGGGCCACCCCATCGAGCGATTGGAAACGATTCGGCTGGCCAAGGACGGGCGACACATTCCGGTCGCGGTGAGCGTCTCGCCACTAAAGGACGCAGACGGCGAAATCATTGGCGCGTCAAAAATTATTCAAGACATCAGCGAACTGGTCACGGCGCGTGAAGCTCTCATCCGCGAAAAGGAATTGCTGGCCACCACACTGGCCAGCATCGGCGACGCAGTGATTGTGACCGACGCGACCGGGCGCGTGACGTTTCTCAATGGCGAAGCGGAGCAACTGACCGGATGGAAAAGCGCCGATGCGGGCGGCCGGGCGTTGCCCGAGGTGTTTAAGATCATCAACGAAGACACCCGCAATTCCGCGGAAAACCCGGTGGACAAAGTGTTGCGGCTGGGCATGGTGGTTGGGTTGGCCAATCATACGCTGCTGGTGGCCAGGGACGGCCGGGAAATTCCGATTGACGACAGCGCGGCGCCCATTCGCCAGGCCGGCGGACCGATTTTCGGCGTGGTGCTGGTCTTTCGCGATTTCACCGAACAGCGCGAGGCGCAACGGGTGCTTCAGCGCAGCAAGGCGGAATTGGAAGGTCTGGTCGCCGAACGCACCGCCAAGCTCCAGGAAATGATTGGCGAGTTACAACACATTTCTTACGCAATGGTGCATGACATGCGCGCGCCGCTGCGCGCGATGAACGCGTTTGTGGAATTGATGGATGATTCGCAAGTAACCCCGGAGCAAAGGCACGATTACAGCCGGCGCATCCGGCTGGCGGCCAACCGGCTGGACATCCTCATCCAGCACGCCTTGCGCTACACCAAATTCGCGCATCAGGACATCACCTTGGAGCCGGTGAATTTGTCCACGCTCGTTCGCGGCATTATTGAAACCTATCCAGATTTGCAGGCTGAGAAAGCCGATGTTCGTGTCGAAAGCGAATTGCCGATGGTCGTTGGGAGTGAAGCGCTGTTGACGCAGTGTTTTGCCAATCTGCTGGGCAATGCGGTGAAGTTCGTTGCGCCAGGCGTCCGGCCAGAGGTGCGCGTGCATACCGAAAGGAGAGATGGCATGGCAAGAATTTGGGTCCGCGACAACGGCATCGGAATCCCGGAGTACGCGCATCGGCGTTTGTTCAAAATGTTTCAACGGCTGAACGAGGGTTATGAAGGCACGGGCATCGGACTGGCCATCGTGCGCAAGGTGGTCGAACGCATGAACGGCAACGTTGGTGTGGAGTCCGAGGCTGGACGCGGGGCAATTTTTTGGGTCGAATTGCCGCTGGCGTCTCCGGCGACGGGAAAGGAATCTTCACCATGAACCGGGCCGTGCCGCCGATCCTCATCGCCGAAGACGAAGCAACTGACCGGATGATTTGGGAACTTGCACTGGAACGCGCGGCGCTGCCAAATCCGGCCGTGATCGTGCGTGACGGTCAGGAAGCTGTGGATTACCTGGCGGGTCATGCGCTTCCGTGCATGTTGCTGCTCGATTTGAAAATGCCGCGGATGGACGGCTTTGATGTTTTGGACTGGATGGCGGCGCGAAAAGGCTTTGAAAAATTGCCAGTCTTCATTTTTTCATCATCGCCAGCCGACAATGACATAAAAAAGGCGCGGCAACTCGGCGCCTGGGATTATTTCGTCAAACCGCATCAGCTGTTTGAACTGGTGCGAATCGTCAAGGGTCTGCCGTCGCGATGCATGGTGGTTTAGAAAAGAGATTAAAAAAGGCTTAGAAAAAGATTTGCAAATTTCTGGAGCAGGAGGAAAATCATGAAAAAGGCCCAGGCCGGTCTTGGGCCGGAAACCAAAGGGGAAATCCAAGTTTATTTGTAAAAACGCAAAAAAACAATGTGAGAGTCATGCTGTCCGCAACGGAGAGGGTGCCGCGGCGCTCAGACAGGCGTTGCGCGGGAGCAGATTCTTATCAAGAGAGAATGAAGACAACTCCAGGAGATTCATATGGCATTGACTAGACAAGTGGTATCGACCCTGACCGGCGAGGGTGTGGACGTGATGGACCCGAACACGCTCGCCTATCACTATCCGGAGCAAAGTCTCGTTTCCGGGAGCCTGCTCACCGTTGAAGCCAATCACTTCGCGGTGCTCAAATCCCGTGGGGCGGTGCTCGAAGTTTACGACACGGGACAATATCCCATACAGACGCCGGACAAGCCGCTCCTGGGAAGCTTCGTGCCCGCGTTCTTTGGCGGGCAGTCCCCGTGGCAGTACGAAGTGCTCTACATCAACCGGTCCAAACTATTGGTGCGCAACACCGGAGTTGCAACCTCGGCGGAGATGGCGGAGATGTCCTACCAGGTGGAGTACTACATCCACGTTGACACCAAGGACGGCGCGCTCAAGCTCGTCACGCACATGCCGTTTTCAAAGCACTTTATCATGACCGAGGAGGTGGCGGGCTACGCTGGTCCTGTGGTGGAGCAGGCAATCAATCAGGTCGTTCAGGTCACACCGATGGAAAAAGTGAACGAGAAGATCCACGAGATCGTGGAACTGGTGAAGGGGCATCTCGGCGGGTTTCTTGATGTGTACGGCATCACGCTGAACGATGCGAAGCTTCTCATCGTCCCCAAGGATGAGCGTATGCGCGAGCTGATCTCGCTACGGGCCTTCGGGCTTTCGGAGATTGAATCGGTGCGCTACTATCTCGCGCTCAAGATGGCCGAGAAGGGCCTGGTCTCGGCGCCAAACGCGGCCGTCGGCCAGCCGTACATCATCGGCGGGGCCACGCTGGGCACCTTCGCAGTGCCGGGGGCCAGCGCAGGAGCCGCGGGCGCCGAAAAACCGGGCGCCTGAACGGAACCGCCGTGGAAATTCCCCCCAATGAATTTGTAGCAGAGTCGCGCCACTGGACTCAGTGGCACGGTTCTTTCCGCCATCTTGGCGACGCTTATGGACCCGAAACGCGCAAACGATCCGACTGACACCGCCGGTCCGGCGAAGCCGGCGATGCGACAAGCCATGGTAAGTCCGCCGATCGCAGACAATCCGATTGATACCGCCGGCCCCGTGAAGGCGATGGTCTCGAACCTCTTCTACGGATGGGGCTACAACTTCTACCGGAAAGAGAACCGACTGCGTGCGGATGATTTGCTGGTCCGAGGCAAAGTCAGCGATTTGCTGGGAGAAGCCCGGTCTCACCTCGCCCGCCTTGAGGCCGATTTCCGTCGGGAACGTCTGCCGGCGCCGACCCGTGAGCAGCCTTTCCCAGACCGGACCGCCGTCCAGACTGCCGATGCGCTCCAGCGCGTCCAGAAGGACATCGAGGCAATCGAGGTCAAGGTCCGAAACGCTTCAGTGCCGGAAATGGATCGGGTTCATCAGCCGCATCGCAACGAGCGCGATACCCTCGAGAAACTTGCCGCCGTTGACGAGGAACTTGTGGCTTGCGCGCTCGTTTTGCGTGAGGGCATCGTCAAGCTCAGAGATGGAACGGCCGCGGCGTCCGAGACGCCACGCCTGCTCGAAAGCGCCCGGTTTGAGGCGCTCTGGCATCGTCGGGAAGAGGTGCTCTCGATTCTGAGGTAGCCGCGCAAAACGACGCCACTGGTCTCGATGGCCAACGTTCCGCGGCAATGGAACGTGCCCGGCTTGAGCAGGATCGCCCCGCGAAATCCATTGACCATCGGCAGTTGAGACACTTTGTCAATGGCACTCTGGATCGCCGCGGTATCGTCACCGCCGGACGGCGCAACGGTTTTTACCGCGGGCACGCCTGGAATCTTCACCCCGCCGCCCAAGTAGCCGGCGTAGGAAAAATCCATGATGCGGTCGCCGGTCGGCAAGGTCTTGTAAACCAGTTTGCGGCCGGCATCCAGAGAAGCCCATTCGCTTTGGCTGTTCTGCGCGAATACAGCGAACGCCACCGTGAACAGGGCAACGGCAACCGGAAACCTGGCGCTCTGAAGGGTCATTGCTTTGCGGCAGGATTTAGTTTTTGCGCCGGCGCCGTGCCGGAAATTTGTAAATCTGGATTTCCCATTTGGACGCCTGCCCACGACGGGCGCGGGCCTTTTTCGGGATTTTCTTCCTGCTCCACAGGTTTGCAAGTCATTTTTAAAGTATGGGGGGACCGCATTCAGTGGCGCTGCCCGGCCATGGATACACCGGCCCGGAGGACATGTTTTTTGTTAAGGAGAGGCGCTTGCGGCCATGCCGGAACGCGAAATTTCGCCAGCATTAAGCAGTTTTACGACCGATTGGATCTCTTTACATTTCATGAAGGTGTTCCAGCACAGGCCGGAACGGTAGTTTTCAATCATGGGCGCAATCGGGCCTTCGTCAATGCACAAATAGGTTTTTGACACCCAATTGCGCGAAAAATTGAAGGAATCATAAAACCCAAAAGGCCCCCATAATTTAGAACCATGGAGTTGATACATTTCAAGGAGACAGGAAAGGCTTTGGTCGGGAACATAAGGCATTGAGGAAATTGAAGCAGTAGGAGCAAGCGTGCCCTTGTCCCGCAGTCCCGGTGCAAAAGCCCTATAGCCGTCCGGGCCTGCGCTGGCGGTAATCCCCCAAAGCGGGCCATAACCTTCATACAGACGGCTTTTTGATTCCGCGTATCGGACTTGGACGAGGCAAAAATCCCTGAAATGGTCAAAATAACTCCTTCCATGAAAGAAGATCTGGCGCGGATCCAAACCCAAATAAGAATATTGAGTCACGAAAAGCGGCGGCCCAATATCAGGACGTCCCCCAAGGTCCACATGGATTCCGAATTGAGTGGACCGCGATCCATAACCTGGCGACTCCCAGCCTTCCCAATAGGACCTGGGCCTTATGGGATGAGTAGGCGAGGCCAGAGCCAGCACATACACAATCTGACATTCGTTGAACCCTATAATAGAGAGATTGTTCTCCCATCCATAATCCGGGGACCAATGCCAAATCATGGCGGGGGTTGGATTTGTCTTGTTGACGAACCGATCCCACTCGACATTCCGCCAGAGATTGTCGGCAAGCCCCCGGATTTCAGTTTCTTCAGGGTCCGTCCGGGAAAAATATTCCCGGGCAAATAGGACCCCTTCCATCAGGAAGGCTGTTTCCACGATATCAGCGCCGTCATCGTGTTTGCTGAATGGGATCACTTTGCCGGTTTGACCATTGATAAAATGCGGAAACGCGCCGTGAAAACGCTCCGCTTTTTCCGAGAGAAATTTCAATTCTTTCAAGGCCCGTTCCGCGCCCTCGCGGCGGGTGATAAACCCTCTTTCGACCCCCACCCCAAGATTGAATAATCCCATGCCGCTTGCCCCGATGGCGCATATATCCGGGTCTTTTCTGATTGAAGCGCGGGCCAGTCCTGATGTTGGATGCCCGTATTGGTAGAAATAATCAAAGCTTGCCCTTTGCACATCCGTAAGCAGTTGATCTTGATTCAGCGCTTCTGAACGCCCCTCGACCGGCGCCGACCAATCAGACGGCAGAAGATGGCCCAGGCCATTGGTCTGTATGCTGCGAACCCGGTAGTAGAAATTCGTTGCTGCTCCACCCACAAAGTCATTGTAGATCGTTAACTGTGGAAACTTGTTGTCCAGCGTCTTAAATGGGCCGTCGGGGAATCCGGACCGCTCAAGTTCATAACCCATTGAACCCCGGGTTGGTTCCCATTGCAGATTAACGCAAAGTTGCCGGGGAGCGGTGCGCAAATCTCGCGGCACGGCCACCGGTTTCTCAACCCCTTCATGCGCGGCCCCAACGACTGCAAAAGCCAGCAGGATCAAGCATAAGTTTTTGACGATTATTCGAGATTGTCGCTGGAAGCTTTCCGTGATGTTTAGCTTGGCTTGCAGCGACATAACAATCAAGGCTATTGATCGGGATTTCCCATTTGGTTTCCGGCCCACGGCCGGCGTGGGCGGGTTCTTCGTGATTTTCTTCCTGCTCCGCAAGTTTGCAAGAACTTTTATCCAGTCCGTTCCGGTTAGTCTTCGGCGCAAGGTGATTTCCGAGGGCGGGATTTAATTTGACGCCAAATGGCCGTCACGTTCAATGTGGGCAAGGGGCGAGGGGGTGAGGGCTAGTGCAGGCCCAGATGGTGGCTGTATAAAATTGGCTTATTGCAAGGGTCAAAAACGCAAATTGCAACGCGTGTTGCCAGAGAAAAATCAGTTTTCCATATTAAATCCTCAATTTTGAGGGTGGCATTTCCCTTGCTAAAAGCTTGTGTTTTTTGAAGTTAATATGCAAAACGATCTCGACTATTTAGCCATGTTGCAATGGGAGGTTCAGGAAAAGTATAAATGCACGGCGGTCCACCGCGAAAGCGTTGATGTGGATGAAGTGTTTGACGGAGACGCCATCTGGGAGGGCCGGGTTGAAATCTTTGACCTTGCCGGCCATGCCGAGGCTAAAACGTGTTACGCATGGGCATATCTCGAAAAGGACAAGGAGTGGGCCGCGCGGTTCATTACCGTGCTGGGAAGCCGTGTTATGGACTCTCCGCAAAAGGCGGTTCGCGCGGCGATTTTCTACGACGCGCAATCAGCGCCAATGCGTTACGCGGGACCGCGGGCAAACGCAGCATAATCAAAGCGTTGCCGGGGGTCGTTCTTCAACCGGACAGACCTGACCCATCAAATGCGCGGCCATCCATAAACTCAAGGGACAGTCGGCGCCGGCTCCAAGGCGGTTAGGCCACCTCACTAGCGTATCCGCTTCATCTTCCAAACCAGGTAAATTCATATCTGCGACAAGAACCCGACGGGGTGTCTTCGCATGGGGTGGAAGAGCGTGTGAAAGGGAACAAAAGTGAACGAACCGCTCCTTTGGCCAGAGAAAACAGGGGTCGGATTGGAAAAAAGATTGAAAAAAGGCTTGTAAACCTTTGAAGAAGGAATAGAATCGGAGTAAAGGGCTGTGCTCTTGGTGGGCATGAAATTAAATGGGGAGTGTCAATCTAAAGGCTCTTGCGGCGTCTTGGACGGCGCGGCACACCCTCGATTCCTTCACCCTCAAACCCGGAAAGGTTGTCCGCTATGAAAGTGTTTCTTATTTACGTCAATGATGAGAATTTCTTCCGGTTGCTGCCGGAAGAGTTGGGCGGCTCCAAATCGGGCGACGCGCGGCTCAAGGTGATGGGGTTTCCGCCGTTGGGCATCGAGACGCTGGCACCCGTCCTGCGCCAGCACGGCCATGAGGTCCGCATGTTTGACACCTGCCATCCGCGGATGAAGGAGCGGGACATTGCGGAGGCATTGCGTGATGACCCGCCGGACGTCGTGGCCCTCTCGTTTTTGTCCACGACGACTTATCTGGGTGTGAAAAGCATGGCGCAGGTGGTCAAGGCCGGGATGCCGGATGTGCCAATCATTTGCGGCGGGGTTTTTGCCACGATGAATCAAGAACGGATTCTGAAAGATTGCGCCTACATTGACGCCGTGGGCGTCGGCGAGGGCGAGGAATTGTTGCCGGATTACCTGGCTCATCTGGATCAACCGGGCGCAGTCGCCGGCCTGATTTGGCGCAACGGCAAGGAAATCGTCAAGAACATCGCCCGCCCGATCATCCGGGATCTGGACCAGTTTCCGTATCCTGACCGGACCACGCTTCCCATTGATTATATCGAGTCGCTCCCGCTGGACGTGCCGGCGGTACTTTCGCTGGAAAAATTCTGCACGATGCAAACGTCGCGGGGTTGTCCTTACACCTGCATTTATTGCGACATTCCCGCGCTGACCGACGGCAAATGGCGTTTTCGGTCGCCGAAACATGTGCTGGGGGAAATGCAACAACTGCACGACATGGGTTATCGCTCGATCTACCTCACGGATGACCACTTTCTGCTGAAACGGGAGCGTATCACCGCCATTTGTCAAGGGATCATTGACCACAAGTTTGAGTTCAAATGGGGTTGCGAAGGCCGGGTGGACTCGGTGGCGGTGGATCAACTCCCGATCATGGGCAAGGCGAACTGCAATTTCCTGGCTTTCGGCGTGGAGTCGGGCACTCAAAAAATCCTTGACCGGCTCGACAAGCGGCAGACGCTGGCGCAAATCGAACACGCCGTCAGTGAAGCCAAGCGGTGCGGCATCGAGCGGGCGCATGGATTTTTCCTGGTGGGTTCGCCCGGTGAGACCGAGGCGGACATTCTGGAGAGCTTCCGATTCTGCGCCCGGCTCAAGCTGGACACGTTTGGATTCAACCGGCTGTGCGTTTATCGCGGCACGCCATTGTGGCACGAGTATCTCGAACGCGGTATCCTTGACGATGAACGGGATTGGTACAAGTGGTTCAAATGCTCGGATATTGATCCGACCGTTCTGCCCAGCGAGGTTGTCAACCGCGCCCGACAGAAGGGTTATGCGCTGTTGTTTGCCCATCGCATCTTCTTTCGTCCCATCAAAACCTGGAAATTGCTTCGGACTTTGGGCCGGCACATGAAGTTAACCGATATTCTCAGGCTGTTGAGCAGTCCGTTCCGGAGACGGAAGTTGAATCGCAAACCCGAATTGCCGGCGCGGATGATCGAACTGGGGCTGACCGCGCCCAACCGGACCCCGGCCTCGACTGCGCTGGTGCCATCGGCTTCCATTAGCGGATAGCTCCCCCAGGGGTGAAAGACCAGAGAAGAGAAGATCACAGTGCGGCAAAGCGGCAACAGGAAAAAACATTTTTAACCGCAGATGCTGATAATCGCAGATGGGATTCGAAGACAGGCAAAATAGTATGCATCCGTCCGGCAGGGACGGCGGAAGTGCCTGTAAAACCGGGCGGTTTCCAGCTTCCGTCGAAGAAGCAGAAAGAAAAAGGACAGTGTCAATTTTGGGGCTGAGATTGATTCGTCTGGCTTGAAGCCGAATTGCCGGCGGGCGCGGGTCGCGACCCGGGAAGTTTTGTTGCCAGGGCCGCGGCAAAAGCCAGAACAACCAGAAGCGCATAAAACCCTGAAAGGCCCAAGACCCACTTTTTACGAAGCCCTTCGATATTGCGGAGCAAAATGCGCGCGCCAAAGACGATGATCGTGAGCATGCCGATAAAAAGCGGAAGCCTTTCCATCGTTTGGTGGGTCTCCGAATCCATCCAGCCCGCCCAATGCGCCACGGAAATTAAGAAGTGGTTGTTTGGATTTTGCGACGCATAATAAATATCCGCCGCGGTTTTTGCATGGGCCGCCCAATACACAAAATTATAACCGTATGCGGGGTTCAACCCATATTCGATGATAAAAGTAATGGCGCTGATGAGGCCGAACCCGATCAACAATGCCCGCCACGGACCCGCAAAGCAGGCATACGAAACAACCAGAAAGGGGATGAACCAATAAAAATATTGGCCGCCAAAACCCGGGCCCAGGGCGGGAATGGCCATTAATATCAATGCGATATAGAGAATCGTCTCGCGGTTGCCGAGGGAATGCTTTTCCCACAAATGACGCCACGTCAGCGCCATGGTTCCGATTCCCAGCATGTAAAAGGCCGTGCTCACAAGGGCAACAGACATTTCAGCTCCCAGCCAATGGAGGAGGCCAGGGAAACCAAAGTAAAAATTTTCCGCCCGATATCCCAGAACATTGTGCAAAACATCAGCGGGGGCCAAAACAAAGATGATGCTGATGCCAAGAGTTACCGGCCCCAGGACCAAAGCCGCGCCCAAAAGCCTCCCCGCCGTCGTCGCTCGCCGAAAACCGCCGGCAAGCAACGGAATAAAAACCAGCGGCACGGTTTTCGTAAGAACACCAAGCCCGAGGAATAAACAGGCGCACAGCCAATCCATCTGATCATTTGATGCGTTGTATCGCAAGAGGCTCGTTGCCGCGAACAACAGCCATAGCGCCATGATGACGTCAAAGTTGCAGTGCTGGCAAATCAGAAGAATGGCTATCGGATTAAGCGCGATGCCGATGATCACGATCCAGCGGACTTTTGCCGCGGGCGCCATCATTTGTATCAACCGCGCCACTTGGACAATCACGGCCGACTCAAAAAGGACGAGACAAACCTGGAGCACGCGAAAGAAAGGAACGTTCAAGAAGTCGGCGACTTTGGAAATGACAAACACCAATTGCATCCAAAATGGGGGCCAATTGAATAGAGTGTTGGCATGATAAGGGTTCACACCATTTTTTAAAAGTTCCGCCTGAGTCTGCCACGAAAAAGCGTCAATCGAACGCGCTCCGGAAGGAACCAGGCACATGAAAGCCAGCCGGGCGGCCCAGGCAACAATCAAGACAACGAGGATGTCTGACCATTTAGCGTAGAATGCCCAAAGCTCTTTGGTGAGCGGGTAATCCAGGTTCTTGTTCCGCATACGCGTTAAAAACCGCACAATCGCCTTGCGTTTTGAAATCGGCCTGGATCCGGCGAGAGCCTGTGTGAAAAATCATTTTCCGACCCTCGAATCCGCATGTTCACTTCGTCAAAATGCGTCATAGGGCAAATACGAGCGAAAGTTTTTCACGTCCGGGAGATTTTACAACAGGCTCGCGTGTCACGCATTGTCGTCATGCTGTGCCTTTTTCTCAGAATTGTTGGTATGTAGCTTACCCAGCAACCAAAAAACAGGCGCAAACAAGATGATATTCAGTAGTGTGGCAATAATCCAAACAATCACGAAACCTGCGCAGACGTAAACACTCCACTGAAAAACGCTGAACTGCGCCTGACAGAGACTGCCCAACACAAAGAGTGCAATAACTAATCCGACTATCAAAATCGGAACGACAATGATGCTGATTCTTTTCACATAGCCTCGCTCGGTGCCTGACATTATTATTGACCCAAACTCAGCCGGGACGGACTTGGGCTGAATTTTCTGTATTCACGGCGCAAAGCTAGGCCCGGCCCATGAACGGGTCAACCCGTTTTTCGAGGGTTATTAGCCGAGTTCACCCAATTCGCAAGCTCGCGGTGGTTTGAATGCATCGGTTTTATTCCGGCTGCAGCCACGTAACACCCCGCCGAAGGCAAACTGATTTCAAAGTGACTCACTACCGGCGGATGGCATGATTGCGACGGCGGCATCTTGACCAACGCACCCGATTGCCGCCTTTTTCAGAGGGCGCCGAGCACTTCGGCGGTGCGGCGAACACGTCCAATTCGCGGAAAGATTTGTGTGACGGTGTGCTCATGGGCCGCCGCCGACATCGCGGACATGGCGTCTTCGACAAAAATTTGCTCATAGCCCAATTCAAACGCCGCGCGGGCGGTGCTCTCGACTCCGATATTGGTGGCGATGCCGGTGAGAATGATCGTGGTGAGGCCGCGCCGGCGCAGTTGCAAGTCCAGGTCGGTGCCGTAGAAGGCGCCCCATTGCCGCTTGGAAATCAAATGGTCGGACGGCTGGATCAACAACCCGGGCGCATATTCATTGACATCGGGCGGCAGTTCGCGCGGCGGCGTCCAGGGCTGATCGCAAATGGGATGCAGCCGGTCCTTGCTTTCGGCGGCGATGGGGACTCGCACCCAGACGATGAATCCGCCTTTGACGCGCAAGGCCGAAGCGATTCGCGCGGTATGTTCCACCACCATTCTGGCTGCGTGCGGATGCACGGGCATGGAGACGATCATATTTTGCAGATCAATGGCCACCAGGGCCGTCTGTGTGGGCGGGATATTTAATTCATTCATGGTTAGTATCTCCTGTGGGTATTGGTTTTCATCTTCCCAAATTCGGATACAAGCGCGCGCTGATCGTGGTGAGGACGGCCAGTGAAAAGACGAGCACTCCCAAATCCGCGCCGATGCCATAGGAACTGACGCCGCCTTGAACCATCAACGCGCGCATCGAGTCCACTTCGTAGGTGAGCGGATTGCCATGGGCCACCGCTTTGAGCCAATCGGGCATGATGGCGACGGGGTACATGGCGTTGCTGGCAAAAAACAGCGGCATGGTCATAATCTGGCCCACGCCCATGAACCGTTCCCGTGTTTTGACGATGCAGGCGATAATCAATGAAAACGTGGAAAAGACGCCGGCCCCGAGCAGCACGGTCACGCCCACGCCCGCAAGCGCGAGCGGATGCCAGTTCATCTTGACGCCCAACAGCCAGGCGAGCAGATAGACAATGACAGCCTGTGAAAGCGCGCGCACGCCCGCCGACAACGCTTTGCCCAAGACCAGCGCCGCGCGCGAAGCGGGACTCACCAACAACTTATGCACCAGGCCCAAATCCCGTTCCCATATCACCGAGATGCCGTAAAAAATCGAGATGAATAGAACGCTCTGGGCCAGCACGCCCGGGGCCAGGAAGTCAAGATAGCGCAAGTTGCCGGTGGGGATGGCGCGAACGCGGGTGAACACCTCGCCAAAAACCATCAGCCAGAGGGCAGGCTGAATCGCGCGCGTCAGCAACTCCGTCGGGTCGCGACGGAGTTTGCGCAATTCCATTTCGGCCAGCGTGAGGCATTGCCCCAGCCAGCGGGCGCCGGCGTCAACCCAGGCGGGCAAGGTTGCGCCGGGTTTGGGCGATATTACGGTAGTTCCGGTCATGTTCATTCTCCAAGGTGTTGCCGGTGAAATGGGCGAAGACGTCATCCAAGGTCGCCTCGGCGCGCCCCAGCGATTGTTTCAATTCCGCCGGACTGGCCAGGGCGACCATCCGTCCCAGGTTCATAATCGCCACCCGTTCGCATAAGACGTCGGCCTCGTCCATGAAATGGGTGGTCATAAAAATCGTCATGCCGTAGTCCCGCGCCAGCATCCGAACCTGTTCCCAAACGGCCTGGCGGGCGACGGGGTCCAATCCCACGGTTGGCTCGTCCAGGAACAAAAGGCGCGGGCGGTGCAACATGGCCATGGCCAGTTCCAGTCTTCGGACCATGCCGCCGGAATAGCCGCGCACTTCGCGCGGCGCGGCGTCGGTGAGGCCGGCAAAATTCAAGGATTCCGCGATGCGATTCTTCCGGAGCGACCGGGGCACCGCATAGAGTTTGGCAAAAATCAGCAGATTTTCATATCCGCTCAACGCGCCGTCCACCGACACCAATTGCGGGACATAACCGATGGACGCGCGCACCTGCGCCGGACGCTGCCGGATGTCAAAACCGGCAATCGTGGCTGTCCCTGCCGTTGGCGGCAAGAGCGTGGTGAGCATTTTGATGACGGTGGTTTTGCCCGCTCCGTTCGGACCCAGTAATCCAAAAATCTCACCTTCTGCGACGTTCAAATTCAGGTTGTCCACCGCGGTCAAATCCTTGAACCGGCGTGTCAGGTTGATCGTTTCCAAAATGTTCATAAGCCGGCCCCCTCGAATGGATGGTCTGGAACGGCGGGTTTGTCAAAGACACCGCGCAGGATATGCATGGCGCGCTGAATGGTTTCCTGATTCGCGCGCGGGATGTTTTTCATCGCGTTGGCGAGGGCGCGGCGGACTTCGCCGCGCACCTTTTCCAAAACCGCCCGGCCGCGGGCGGTAACCGTCAAGGCGATTTGGCGGCGATTGTTGGAAACGGTTTGGCGTCCGACCAGGCCGCCCGCGACCAGGCCATTGACGAGCCGCGACATTGCCGGAAGCGAAAGGCCGAGATATTCCGCGACGGTGGACAACGAAGGGCGATTGGAGCGGCTCAAGAACGAGAGAGTGCGGAACTGGGGCAGGGAAAGGCCCGCGGTCGTGCGCCGGCGGACCTGGTCGCGGATGAACCTCATCACCACCGGGGCGGTGTCCAGAAGATCACGGGCGGACTGTTCGTTGGCGCGCATAGATAATTGCCAAATGCAACCATTGCATACGCTAAGTATAGGCCACGCGAAGAGACGAGTCAAAGAGAAAACACCCGTTGAAATTGAAACGGGGTGTTAATGAAATGGCAAAACGCGCGGATTTACTCTTTCCGCACCCTCCTCAATTCAATTGAGATGAAGATACGAACGCAAAGCGGTGTCGCGCTTCGCTTGCCACCGCACTCCACGACGGTGGCGCGTCATTCGGCCGACCCGCTTACTTTGTCGGCTTGATACGGTAAAGCACGGCTCCATGCGCGGGCAAATCCGGGGCGAAGGCACCCGTCACCATGCCCGGGAGGTCCGATTGCTTCCACAAGTCGCGGAGGCGCACGGAGTTTCCGAGGCCAAGGGAAAAGACGGCCACTGGCACGTGGGCGGCGGTGTCGGTAGTGTTGAACAGCGCCAGATATTTGTTCCGCGAATAGGGCGCATCCGCAATCCATGCTATAAATCCAGCATGACTGAAAAGCTGGTGATTGTTCGAGCTGTGCTGGTCCACGGCGATGACTTCTTGATTGGTCAACAGCGAGAGAGTGAAGTCGTCCAGTTTCGTCAGGTCGCCGCCCATAATCAGCGGCGAGCGCGCAATCGCCCAGAGGCTCATCATCGTGATTTGCTCGTCGGGAGTGAATCGGGTGTGGCCCTGGGAATTTCCCACCTGCCGGATCGCGCCGAGGGGGAGCATGTCGGCATCCGGATAATGGCCCGTTCCGCGATAAGGCGTCCAGTCGTCGAGGCGTTTAAATTGTTGGAACAACAACCGCCAATTGTCCCAAAAATCATCGCTGATGCGCCACATGTTCGCCTCGCGTTCGATGTTCGCGCCGTCGGCCAGCGGCGTCGCTCCCGGCGACGTGCTGAATACGATTGGTCGCCCTGTTTTATCAATCGCCTTGCGGATGGCTTCAATCTCGGCCTGGTGATACGGACGGCTCAAATCATCCACCTTGACAAAGTCCACGCCCCAGGAGGCAACCAGTTTATAGACAGAATCATAATAGGCCTGCGCGCCGGGCCGTGACATGTCCACGCCGTACATATCGGTGTTCCATGCGCACACGTCGTTCGTATTGGCGATTTCATGCGCGGTATATTCGGTGCCCATGATTGGCGTGTTCTCCCTGACCGCCTGGCGGGGAATGCCGCGCAGGAGATGAATGCCGAATTTCAATCCCTCGTCATGGACGTAATCGGCCAGCGCCTTAAATCCGACGCCGTTTGCCGCCGACGGAAAACGGTTCGTCGCCGGCAGCAATCGTCCCCATTCATCCATCGTCAGGCTGGCACCCCGGCGATAATCGAATCCGGTGGCGGCCGGCTCATACCATTGGATGTCCACGACGATGTATTGCCATCCGTAAGGCTTGAGTTTGTGCGCCATGGCATCGGCATTGGCTTTGGCCTGGGCCTCGGTGACGGTGGTGGCAAAACAATCCCAACTGTTCCAGCCCATTGGCGGCGTGGGCGCCCACTGATAAAAGGCCTGTGATGGTTCCGCGGCGAGGCACTTGGTGTTGGACAGGATAAGTAGAACGATTAGTAAAAGGCGAATGGCCATGGTTTGGAGATTTTTGCAAGAATCCGGGATAAAGTCGAGGAGTTCGCCTCAGGGGGTTCAATGCGCGAATTTTTCGGGAATTCTCTCCCCGTCCGTTCGTTTTTGGGAATTCTCTTAATTTGCTGGCAGGGTCGTTTTTCTTGCGTTTATCATCTGCAAATCATGATTCGATATTGTTTTACGCTCCCCTTGGCACTTGGCGTTGTGTTGGGAATCTCATGCGTCGTGGCCGCTTCTGAATCACCGGTCGAGCTGGCGAATCCGCTGGTCGGCACCGCGGCGTTGGACAATCCCGAGTGGATTGGCAACGCCCCTCCGCCCGGCGAGGAAATTTATACCGGCTTTGTCTGGCCCGGCCCGGCGTTTCCGCATCGCGAAGTATTGCTGAATCCGGTCAACAAGGACCTGGAGATGGCCGATGGCGGACATGGCATCATCTTTCCCTATATTCATCAGCGGCAGACAATGATGGGTTTTTCCAGCATGGTGCCGGGCATGCTCATCCTGCCCCTGGTCGGCGATTGGACGACGCCGCCCGATCGCAGTTACGCCCCCGCCTACGATAAAAGCTCGGAAAAGGCATCGCCGGGCTTTTATTCGGTTTATTTTCCATCAGACGGAGTGAGAGTGGACCTGACCACGACCGAACACACCGGTTTGTATCGCTTCACCTACCCGAAAACCGGGCGTGCCGTGGTGCTGTTGGACCTTGGACCGCGGGAAGCCAGCATCAAAATTATAGACGACCATACCATCAGCGGCCGGGTCCGTGGTTACGGCGAAGGCGATCGTTTTTTTGTGGCTGAATTTTCAAAACCGTTTAAGTCGTTTGGCACGTTCCATCAAAACACCCCATCCATTGACAACGGGCGGGTGAGGCGCGGCGACACCATTAACCCGGGATCAAGTTCTGAACGGGGAAGTTATGCCGGCTGCTATTTGAATTATTCCACGACGCAAGGCGAACAAGTGCTGGTAAAAATTGCCGGCGGCCAGAGCGTGGAGGATGCGGAAAAGAAAATTCAGGACGAGAGTCCGGATTGGGATTTTGATGCGGTCAGAAAGCGCGTGGAGGATGCCTGGAGCGACAAATTGAACCTGATCCAGGTGGACGGCGGCACCCGGCATGAGCGGGAATTTTTCTATTCGGCCTTTTATCATTCTCTTTACAGCCCGCGACTGATTGCCAAACGAGGCACGCCCTTTCGCGGCGAGGACGGCCAGCTTCACGTGGCGGACTATGACCGTTATACGCCGATTCCATTCTGGGACACGGGACGCGACCAGATTACCCTGCTGATGCTGCTGGAGCCGGATTTGGTGACCAATGTCCTGCGCACGCATTTGGAAATGGCGAAGGAAACCGGCTGGATGCACACCTCGTTTCACGGAGACAACGCCGTGTTTTTATACCTCGGCGCGTGGGAATGCGGCATCCCCTTTGATTGGGCGGCGGTTTATCCCTATTTGCGCAAGAATGCCATGGATCCGGCCGGGCCGCGCGGGTGTCTGGCTGAATATTTAAACCACGGGTGGATCCATGACATTGTGGTGGACGATCCCAGCCCTCCCTATGCCGACGGCAATGCGGGAGTGGCCACGACCCTCGAATATAGCTGGGACGATTATGACATGGCGCTGTTCGCCAAAAAGCTCGGCCTGCAGGATGATTACAAAATGTTCCTGGCCCGCGCTCACAACTATACAAACGTCTTTGATGCTTCCATCGGATTTATGCGCGGGCGGAACGGCGATGGTTCGTGGATTTCACCGTTTGATCCGCAGGAGCCGTATTACAACTTTATGATGAAGGAAGCCAACGGCTGGCAGACCTTGTGGCTGGTGCCCGGGGATGTCCAAGGCTTGATCAACCTTTTGGGCGGACGCGAAAAGTTCTGCGAAAAATTGGATGAGTTTTTTTCGCTGCCCTATCATCCGAAAGGGATAGCGCGCGATGTGACCGGAATGCTGGGCCAGTATTGTCAGGGCAACCAACCGGACCGCCAGACGCCTTACTTTTACGATTACGCGGGCCAGCCCTGGAAAACACAGGCTGCGGTGCGCCAGATCTTAACGGAACTTTACGGCAGCGATAAAGCCGGCCTGGCGTATCCGGGCATGGACGACCAGGGTTCCACGTCGGGGTGGTACGTGTTAAGCGCCCTGGGGTTTTTTGCGATCAACCCGGGATGCCCCAATTACGCCATTGGCAGCCCGTTGTTTGACAAAGCGAAGATTCACCTGGGTGACGGGAAGGACTTTGTCATCATCGCGAAGAACAATTCTCCCCGGAATGTCTATATCCAGTCAGCCACTTTTAACGGCAAGCCGTGGAACAAGCCGTGGTTCAGCTACCTGGATATTGCCAATGGAGGAACGCTGGAGTTTGTCATGGGCAGCCAGCCAAACAAAAATTGGGGCAGTGCCCCGGATGCGGCCCCGCCCTCGATGAGCCAATAGAGCGGTTTAAAAAACGCATAAGGCCGAAACACCGTATGGTTGGCGGCGATTGCGGCAATTTTTGAAGAGAACTTGACTGTTCAAGGCAGCCAAACGGCGCGGTAAAATTGGCTCGGGAAATTTGGAGAAACCAGGTTGGTGATGCTCAAGCTGCTCCCACTGAGTGTGTTGGTGGAAACCGCCGTCCAAACCGATAAATCGGGCGAACTTTGGATGACGTAAGGCGTGCCAGGTTGCCCTTGCAGGAGAAACTCGACCTGTCCGGGTTGAACCCCCGACAGGGACAGGGACGAA
>DATJSQ010000142.1:0-4546 GCA_035503995.1 Verrucomicrobiia bacterium
GGCCTTTCCATGGCGGCAGAGGTCCTGAAATAGTAGGGCCAGGAGGGGACTCATATGATCCAGGAGGTCCGTCAAAGCCTGGAGGTAATCCATAGCTCATCGTACATCCGGGTGGGAAAGGCGCCGGGAGTTGAAGCACCGGAAGGGTAATATGAATAGGCGTTTTTGTAGGCGGTAGAAATGGAGGTGATTGTGTTGGAGTGGGATTAATTGGTGGCGGCAGCGTTGGATAAGGATCACCTATAATTACAGTAGGAGGCACCGATGGAGGAAGCGGCGGACCAGTTTTTTCATCAAGACCAAATAGATCAAGCCAATATAATGGGGCATTGGCAACGTATTCATAAAGATTTACCCCCCCCCATTCCAAAATCGGATCCCTATTTATCCACCGTTGAAGCATCGGATCATAAAACCGATAACCATAGTAGTAAAGTCCCGCATTGTCACTCCATTCCTTGCTCGAAAAGCGGTAGCGGTTCGCCGCCGCCAGCGGCCCGCTCATCGCAATCATGTTCCCGAACGGATCATACTTGTAGCTGGCCACCTGAAACCCGTTGGTGTTCACCATCCCCACCACGTTCCCCCGCGCGTCGCTGAGATAATACGCGCTTGCCTGCGAATTGCCAGCTATCAACGCGCCCATGTCCGTCCGCGCCAACAGACCGCCAATCCCGCCTGCCCCTTGCAAAGTCCCACTCAAATCCACGCCTCGCGTGTAGGTGATGGAGTCGAGGAGAGTTTGTGTCGGGAGTTGAAGATTGATATACCGCTCCTGAATCACCAGGTTCCCATCGTAAACAAAATACACTTCGTTCGTTTCCACCCACGAACCGCCTTGCCAACTGTAATCTAATTCAATCCGTTTGCGCATCAGCCCGTCATATGCAAAACTGTTGCTCCATGCGCTGGCCACCCACACACTGATTAATTGGTTTTCGTCGTCGTAGCCAAAATTTCGGGTGCCGTCCGAGAGCAGGTTGCCGTTCAAATCATAGCTGAAATTGTTTGTTCCAGGCAGATTCACACTCACGCTGTTGGTACTCAGCCGCCCGATGTTGTCCTGCCCGATGGCCGTGTACGTGTGCAGGCCATTGACCGGCGTGAACCCGGGCGCCGCAAATGTTCCATCCCCGTACAAATACGCCTCATCACCGTTCACCGTCACATTGGTAACGCCCGGATTATTGTCATAGGGCGCGTTGCCATTGCGCTCCGTCGCCGTTCCGGCCACCGTCAACGTTCCGCTGTTGGTCTGGCTGCTCAATTCGTTCAAATCATTCACGTTGAAAGTTTCGACCAACGCGTTGTTGGTCCGTTCAAGCAAATTCCAGGCTTTATCATACGCATAACCGAACTGTTCGTTCAAGCGCGGCGCATTTGTATTTTGGCCGGTGTTGACGTCATACGCACTTTCCACCCCTTGGGCTGTCTTCAACTGACCGATGTTGTCATAAGCGGTTTCTGGAGGAGTCATCGGGTTTCAAAAAATCTTGGGGGGTTCGGGCTGAATCGGTTTTCACTGTTTTAAGCGCAAAAAAAGGCTGAAAAGGAAATGAAAAGCCGACGGTCTTGGCGCGTTACCCCGTGGACCTCTTCAATAACAATGCCTTATATAGCTTCCGCCCGGCGAATACCGCGGCCCAGACCTCCCGCAAATCCTGGCTCATCGGCTTTGCCGACCATTCGAATCCCCTCGATTCACATAGTGAGAAAGCGCGGATGATATTGCCGGCGACCGCTCCCAAACGCTGTTCTTCCCGGAGCGGCTGGAAGATGACATCGCCGCCCAAACCGGGGTTTGCCAACGCGCGCTCCGCGGACACGGGCCGGCCGCCTTATATTCGCGGGCGCACTTCTCAGAATCGAACCAGCAATTCCACTTCTTTGACTCTGCGCTCAATGTCCGCGCGCTTGATTTTGGCGGTGCGCGTTAAACCGAAGCCCTCGCAGCAAAATGACGCCACGACGCTGCCATAGACCATTGCGCGGCGAAAATTCCTTTCGACCGGGCCGCGCGATGCCGCCAAAAATCCCATTAAACCCCCGATAAACGAATCGCCCGCGCCGGTCGGGTCGCAGACGTGATGCAGCGGATAGGCCGGGCAGATGAAAAATCCGGCCGGGCTGGACAAAATCGAGCCGTGCGACCCCTTTTTGATGATGACGTATTTGGGGCCGAGCCGGTGAATCTTTTTGATGGCAGCAAAGACGTTCTCCTCCCGGGTGAGCTGATGCGCTTCGCTGTCGTTGAGCACGAAACAATCCACGCGCGGGAGCAGCTTCAGCAAATCGTCCAGCGCGATGTTGAGCCACAAATCCATGGTGTCGGCGGCGATGAATTTTGGGCGCGACATTTGGTCCAAAACATGGTGTTGCAGGGCGGGGGCAATGTTGGCGAGCAGCACGAATGGCGCGGCCCGGTGGCTGTCCGGCAGGTGCGGCGTGAACTTTTCGAAGACGCCCAGTTCCGTCAGCAGGGTGCGCCGGTTGTTCATATTCAGCTCGTATTCGCCGGACCAATGAAACGTTTTGCCCGGCATCATTTGGAGGCCGGTCAGGTCAATTTTGTGCCGGCGATAGAGCTGAAGATATTTCTTGGGAAAATCATCGCCGACCACGCCAATCAGTTGGACGGGTGAAAAAAAGCCGGCAGCCACGGCGGCGTGACTGGCCGAGCCGCCAAGCAATCGGGGGTTTTCCCTTTGTGGAGTTTTGATGGAATCCAACGCGGTGGAACCGACAATTAAAACGCTCATGGTTGCTGAATTTTAGTAACTGCCGCCGCGCTGGATCAATTCGATTTCGTAGCCTTCCGGCGCGTCAATGAAGGCAAACGTCGTTCCGGTTGAACTGGTGGTGGGGCCGTCGGAAAATTTGATGCCGGATTTGGCCAAATGTTTCGCAAATTCGTCAAGGTTTTCCACTTCAAATGCCAGGTGCGTCAAATCCGGTTGCACCTGCACCGGACCGCTGCCGGGGAAATGCGTGATTTCGATCTGCTCTTCGCTCCCGGGCGCCTGGAGGAAAACCAGTTCCGACCCGCGCGGCGATTTGTGCCGGCGGATTTCCCTGAGGCCAAGGACATCGCGGTAAAATTTCACGGTGCGCTCCAAATCGTTCACGCGGTAGCGCGTATGCAGCAGTTTGGTGACTTTGCTCATGCGGAAAGTTTAGCCGGGAGACGGCGCGGCGCAATTTTTCATTTCCCGAAAGCGGGATTCTGCGGCATGATACAATGGGATATGGGAAAACGCCGAGAAGCGCGCGAACGCGCGGTGCAATTTTTGTTTCAGCACGATTTGAATCCGCCGGAGGATTTGGACCGGGCATTGGATGAATTTTGGGATGGCCAGCGGGCGGCGGCGATTGCCGACGAGAAAGGCGCGGCGCATTGGGGCCAGCAGGTGGAACTTCCCCCGCCCACCGCGGAAGAAGCCGGGATGCGGCTTTTCGCCGACCCGCTGATACGCGGCGTGATTCAAAACCGCGACGCGGTGGACGGGAAAATCAAGAGCCATGCGAAGAATTGGGAGTTTCATCGCATCGCCGCCGTGGATCGGAACATCATGCGGCTGGCGATTTACGAAATGCTTTTTCGCGAGGACATTCCGCCGGTGGTGAGCATCAACGAGGCGGTGGACATCGCCAAAAAGTTTTCGACCCAGGACAGCGGGAAATTTGTGAACGGGATTTTGGACAAAGTCCGGCATGAAATTCCGCGGCCCGCGAAATCGCTCCAAAGTCCGGAGGCGATGGAATGAAATTCGCCGACCTGCATCTGCATACGAATTTTTCCGACGGGACGTTTTCGCCGGAGGAAGTCGTCTTGGAGGCGCAAAAGGCCGGCCTCTGCTGCATTGCCCTGACTGATCACGATACGGTGGAAGGTTGCGCGCGTGCGGCGGCGGCCGCGGCGGCCGTTCGCATGGAATTCATTGCCGCGCTGGAACTGACCGCCGAACATGATGACATTGAAATTCACGTGCTGGGTTATTTCGTGGACATCCATCATGAACGATTGCTGTCCGAAATTGCCCGGTTTCAAACCGGGCGGCAACACCGCATCCATCAAATGGTGGCGCGCATCAACGAGATGGGGGTTCCCCTTCAGGCGGAATCGGTTTTCGCGCTGGCCAATTGCAAATCGCCCGGGCGCCCCCACGTGGCGCGTGCCTTGACCAAGGCCGGCCTCGTGCGAAATCTTGACGAGGCTTTCGAGCGATTTCTCAAAAAGGGCCGGCCTGCCTGGGTGCCCAAATCAAAAATATCCGCGTTGGACGCCATTGAACTGATCCATCAGGCCGGGGGGCTGGCGGTGATGGCGCATCCGGGCCTCAACCGCACCGATGAAGTTATTCCCGCGCTGGTGGAGTTTGGCATGGACGGCATCGAATGTTTTCACACCAAACATTCGACGGTGATGGCCGAGCGTTATTTGGAAATCGCCGATAAATATCATCTGCTCATCACCGGCGGCAGCGATTGTCACGGCTTCAGCAAAAACAGACCGCTCATCGGCACGATCAAATTGCCCTATTCGCAT
>DATJSQ010000143.1:0-7159 GCA_035503995.1 Verrucomicrobiia bacterium
ACCGCCGTCACGATTTGCGGCGCCCCATCGTCAAATGACAGCGCAAATCGCAGCCCGCGTCCGGAAACAAAATTCAGCGTCGGCGAAATGATCGTTTCGACGTGGACGGTGCCCGTGTCGAATAAATACATCCGGTATTCCAGATGCGGGGAATTTTCCGGAGGCGTGGCACTCGGCGCCGTCACCGGAAAAATGCTCATCGCCGAACCGGTGCGCCCCAGGTTTCGAATCGGCGCCCAAGCCGCGTTTTCCCGCAAACCATTCCCGGTGAAATCTTTCGCCTGCTTCGAAACGTTCCTCGTGAAATCTTCCGCCTGCATCGAGACGAAACCGTCGGCTTCGACGAATCCTTGAATGGAATCCATGTCCGGCGTTTCCGGATTGAAAACATCCACCTGGACGGTGACGGTATTCGTTCCGCTCGAGAGCGTCACAAACCCATGGGTTGAACCGGTGGGCGCATTCGCCCAGTCAATGCTGGCCAGGAGGCGGGTATCTTTTTGGACGGCGCCGCCCGTTGAGTTGAGCAGGATCCAGGGCGCGCTGGTTTGGACCGAAAAATCAAATGGCATCCGGCCTTTGTTGAAGACATCAATGGACCGCGACGGTTTATTGAACTTGTCGAAGTTCAAGACCGCCGCATCGGAACCGCCCGGCCACGAATCCGTCGAGCCTTCAATCGCCACTCCCATCGCCGCGTTGGTCGGAACCTCGATCTCGGTCACCTCCGGCATGATATTTTCCCGCGGCTGCTGCCAATAACGATAGCCAATATGCGTCTGGTCCATCATGTGGTCCCACTTGCCGCCGGCCAAGGTGTGGTTGTAATAACCTGACAATTCAGCGTCCGCCTGGAAAAGTTTTTTGACATCGTCGGCGTAATCGTTGGCGCTGGCCCGACCCTGCTCCGCATACAACCGGTTCTTCGCGGCGTCAATGTACAGCTCGTTGACGATTTTGCTCGCCTTCACCGGATACAGCACCGTTTCAAAGAACGTGTCCCGCTCGTTTGCGGGCAGTGCCCGCGAAATCGCTTCGGCTTGGGCATCGAGTTTTTTCCAATCGGCCAAAACGGTGTCCGCTTCGGAATAATTTTCGAGGCTGTACGTTTGCGGCGACAGCAATTCCGGCTTCCGTCGCGCGCTGTATTTTGTGTACGTGTCCATCACGCCGGCGATTTGCGCCGCGTATTCCTCGCCAAATTCGCGCTGCGCCCAAAGTTCCGTGAATTCCGGGACATTATTTCGGTTCCAGCGGTCGGGGTTCCACGCCATGTTGAGAAAAAATTCCGTCGGGAAGGTGACATGCTCGAAATGGCCGACGTTGACAATCCAAATCTGGTTGGCCGCGTATTCGTGCGCCAGATCCATCTGCTCCCACGTCTTTTCATTTTGGATGGTATTGATCCACTTGTAGTTGCGCGGTCCGCCCACGTAATCAAAATGGTAATAAATTCCCGAACCACCGGAACGGTTTTGGGCATTGCCCGTCGGCAGGCGGCGGATGTCACCCCAGTTATCGTCGCACCAAAGCAGGGTGACGTCGTCCGGAACACGCATGCCCAGTTCGTAATACTGCTGCACTTCCTTGTAGAGCGCCCACAATTGGGGAACGCTTGCGGCGTTGGTCCGCATCACGTCGGAAATAATCTGCCGTTGGGCGTCCACAATTTCCTCGAGCAGCGCCACGTTGGCGGTGGCCGTCATCGGCGAATCCGTTTTCCCGCGCATGGCAACCGTGACGATTTTTTCGTAATCTTTGTTTCGCTCGATCCCTTCGCGCCAAAAACTCATCAAGTCGTTCGAGTGCGTGAGGAAATTCCATTCATCGGCTTCGAAGCCCGCGCGTCCCCACTCCTTGTCCGCGCGCATCATCGGTTCCACGTGCGACGTGCCCATGACAATGCCGTAATCGTTGGCGAGCTTGGCGTTCAGCGGATCGTCCTCGCCGAAGGCGTTGTTCCACATGGCGGGCCAAAGGTAATTCGCCTTCAGCCGCAGCAGCACTTCAAATATGTTCGTATAAAACGCGTGGTTGTAGCCCCCAAACTTCTCATTGGCCCAACCCGTCAGGTCCGGCGCTTCGTCATTCAGGAAGATGCCCCGGTATTTGACGGCTGGCGGCCCCTGCTCATACTTCCCCGCGCGAACAAACAACGTGTCATGATGCTTGGGCGGCGTGTCGGTCCAGAAATACCACGGCGAAACGCCGATTTCTTCCGATAGATCGTAAATGCCATAAATCGTCCCGCGCTTGTCGCTGCCGCAAATCACCAGCGCATTTTGGATGCCCGGAAACGGATTCGAAACGGTTTGGAGAAAGAACGATTCCCATTGATTGCTGATGCTTGAAACATCAATTTTTCCCGATCGAATCAACTGATCAATGAATTCGCTTTGGCCAATGGTCCCGATGATGATTGCATTCGCCCCGGCGCCATTGGAGCCATGCGCCATTTGCGGAACAATGCCGCTGACCTGTGAGATATCCATCTGCAAATTATCTGCTGCTATTAAAACGCCGGTGAAATCATTCGTGTCCACCAACAAGCTGGCTGCCGCCTGATTTTGAATGATCGCAAAGGCGTTATCACTGGCACTCGTTTCGACGTATTGGGCTTGTCCGAGAGCAAAACAATTGCGGCTGGCGAAGAACATCAAGGCAAGCACCACGGAGAAAATCCAGAAAGATGCATCCCCTCTCCCTGACCCTCCACACGAATCTCGTGGCAGCGGACGTGAGTCCGCTCTGACTTTTTCCCCGAATTCGGGAAAAACGCACTCACATCCGTTGCCTGGCTTTCTCGACCCTTGGCCCCGCTTTGTCTCCCTCCCCACTAACCTCGCAGCAGCGGACATCCGTAAGCCCCATCCGAAAATCCGAATGGGCGGGAATGAATCTTTTCCCTCTCCCCTGTCGCGTCGAAGCCTGGCGCGGACGGACCTCAACGGGGAGAGAATTCCCCTAAAAATTTCACGCATTGAACCCCTGAACCTGTCGTTTGCCCCATTTTTTTTCCAAAACACGATCGGCGTCCGCTTGCTGCTTGTCGCGCCGTAGCTAGGCGAAGGCGGATTCCCTCTCCGCTCCCATCGGATGGGAGGGGAGAATATCCCTCGCCCGCGGGAGCGGGAGAGGGTGGCGCGACAGCGCCGGGTGAGGGTCGTGGGGAGATGCCAAATCCATGCGGCCAGGGTGAGGTGTGGGTTCCCTGAGTTCATGGAGAGGGCTAAGGTGAGGGGTGAGAATTCCATTAGGCTGCCCAATTTTTTCAAGCGCGTTGGCAATCTGGTTGGCCGTTGTGTTGCGCTCACGAAAATTCCGGGTTCATGGTGCCAATGCCGATCGGCACGTTGCCGACGACAACTGGCTCGCGGCCCGCCCCACCGTTCCACCCAATGGAGCACAGAATGCATTTTAATTCGTGGCCGGTTCATAACCCGACGCAATATACCGGTCCGCCCATTCGAGGAATATTGGCCAATTCGGCGCATCGGTGTGGCCGCCATTATGTTGCCTCCATGCCAGCACGCCGTTGGTGATGGCTTCATTCAGGGCCGGCATTGGCGCGGTCAGATAATTATTGGTGACGCCGAGGTCTTGCTGGCCGAGCAGCCGGAACACCGGCCCGGCGGCCACCGAGGCCATAAAACTTCCATGCTGATCAATCCAAGGACCTTCCGCTCCGGGAACACCTCCCGTGGCGCCATCACTGATGAATGTCAGGCGCGGCGCGCAGAGAGCAATCAATTCATGCGCATCCACCGGCAAATCGCCCGGCGTCAAGGGGCCGCCATATTTGAGGAAATTGCCCGCCATCCAATGATATTCACCTGTCCCGGTGAGGTTTTCCACCAGTTCACCATAGTTGCGCCGTGAAAGCTTCGCTCCGCCTTCACCGGACGAGCCGATGAGTCCCATATAAAACCGCTGGTCGTAGGCCAGGGTGACCAGGGCCGCCTTGCCATAACGCGAAACCCCTTCGATGCCCACGTGTTTGGCATCCACCGCGGGGTCGGTTTCGAGGTAATCGAGCGCGCGGCTGGCGCCCCATGCCCACGCCCGCAATGCTCCCCAGTCATCTGGTTTGCGCGCCTGCCCTTTATTGCACAAACCAATGATACCGCGCGTCAAGCCGGCGCCGTTGTCAGCCTGGTAACTGGTCGGGACAAGGATCGCGTAGCCCCATCCGTTCGATAATACTTGTTGCTGCCACGCGTTGAATCCGGCAAATCCTCCCCCGCCTCCGAATCCGCGAAAACGGTTCGTTCCCCCAAAACCATTTCGATTCGTTCCTCCCAGGCCAAAACCGCCAAAACCATTTGTGCCGCGTCCACGGCCGGCCCCGAAACCCGCAAAGTTAAAGCCATAATCAATCATCACCGGCACCGGACCGGCGGCATTGGCCGGCGTTGTCACACTCAAATCTATATCCACCTTGATCAGCGGATATGAGGAGTTGTCAACTTGGCCGTCCAGATGTTGGGTAATGATGGGAATTCCTCCGTTCGTGCCATGCGTCGTGCTGGTCACCTTCCAGATTACGGCCGGAACATTCGTCGGGACCCGGCCATAAACTTCGCTGTCAAAAGCTTCCACGATTTCCGGACGGCGCTCCGTCCACCATTGCACCGGGGTCGTCACCTTTTGGCCGTTGTTAAGCGTCAGCGGGTCCGGCAGATCGGGATACGGATTGGCTTTGCTCTCGTCGGTGTTCCGGTAGTTGGGCGCGTTCGGATTCATGCCGTCTGCGCCCACTCGCAACTGTTTGATCCCCAATTGCTCCATCATGTTTTGATGGTCCTCTTCAGCGCTCCATTTCATCGGCGGCGGAAAATTCGTGTCCGCCGTCTGCGCCGACGCTTGCGGCGCCTGGAGAAAAAACGCCGCGAAGACCGGCGCCGGAAACATAAGGATCAACGTTCGGTGTCTCATAATACTGGCCGAATCAACATACTACACAGGACATTGGGCTGTTTCGGAATGGAGAATATTATGAAATGAATGCAATATACTATGATTTTCGAACGCCAAACGTCGTATCATTAATCAGACTGGGAAAGGCCCGAAGGAGTTCGAAATATGGCGAGGCCATGTAAGAGCCTCAGTCGTTCACTGGGCAGGCTTTTGGATTAACGGCCCCCGCTGTGAAACCCGCCGCCGGAAGGACCGGCATGAAACCCGCCGCCCCACCCGCCCCCACGGTAGCCCCCATACCAGCCCGGATAATACCAAACGCCACCATACCAATACGGATAATCCCAATACCAATACGGATACGCATCGTAATAATAGTACTCTCTTGGCTGCACCGGCCACACATGGATTTGTTCGATGGTCAACACCGGATAGGTATATTGGACTTTCTGCACGGGTTCGTTCGCGACCCCGCTGATTTGACCCGCTATCGTCACCAGCCGTCCGCGCGGATAAGCTTCGGGATCCAGAAATCCCGCGCTGGTGGCGATAAACCGCCCAGTCGTCATGACATAAGGCCGCGGCCTTTCGTTCGGGTCCAGCGGCAGTTTGAGGATATAAATTGACCCCCCGTTGGTATCATTGACGGTGGTGATGATTTTTCCGCCCCAGATGACCGTGGTCCCGATGGCGGCGTCGGGATTTGCCGTTACCTGCGCAATCGTCATCGGCCTGGCTTGCTTTTGAAGATTTTCGGAAATCGGATACGTCACGCAGCCGGTAAGCGTCGCCAGCATCAAAACCGCCGCCAAAATATTTTTTCCAAAACGCATTTTACATTCTCCTTTGGAGCACTTGTGAAAATACTCCAGAAGGGAAAATCGAACCGGTCGGGAATTTTGTCAAATTTGATTTCGCCACCGTCGCTTTCGTTCGCTAACTTTCGCCCGGCTATGAACGAAAATGAATTCGCACATTTCCTGGAGGCCCAGCGGCCCGTCCTGGACGAGGTCATCCAGGAATTAACCGCCGGCGAAAAACGCTCGCACTGGATGTGGTTCATTTTTCCCCAGTTGGTTGGGCTGGGCCAAAGTCCCATGGCCAGGCGGTTTGCCCTGCATTCATTGGACGAAGCGCGGCGTTACCTGGCCCACCCCCTCCTCGGCGAGCGGCTCCGTCGCTGCACCGGTCTGGTGTGCAACGCGCGGAATCGTGACCTGTCGGACATCTTTGCATTTCCGGACGATCTTAAATTTCATTCCTCAATGACCCTCTTCGCCCTGGCAGCCCCGGAAGAAGCCCTGTTTGGTTCCGCGCTCGAAATATATTTTGCCGGCCGGAAGGATGTTAAGACCCTTGAACTTCTGGGGTTGACGGAATGATTCGCTTTGACTGAAACAAAACCTCCGGCGCAGCCGCCAAATGAAACCCCGTTAGTGACCGATAGTAGCGCCGGGCAAGCGAGTCTGCGAGCGCCGCCCCGGTTCTCCAAGCCCACAACGACGGCTGCTATCAGCGCCGTGCGGGATCTTCTGCCACGTAACATGGTATGCCAGAAGGTGGTATGCGATTGATAGTGACGCTAAAAAACTGATCCCATTTAATCCTCAGGCGAAACGGCACGGTAGAAACGGCTGGGATAATTCGTCCATTGCGGGTCGCCGAAATACCATGAGTTGCTCGTGAGTATGTTGGTCTGCAACGGAGACCACGTGGAACCCGACAGATTTGCGGAGGCCTCCACCACCACACTTTGGCCGCCGGCCCAATCAACATAAAAGGAAAATTCATTCGTCCGCACGCCGCTCGCCACGATTTGCGGTAGCCATAACGTCGTGGGGAGACCGTCAAACGTCGTGCCCCAGCCCGTCGTTCCCGGCAGGTAATAGGCGATGGCCGCGCCGTCATAGCCGAACACATCCGAATTCATGGCAGGTGCGTTGGTCGTGAAATAGACGCCCTCCAGGTTGAAGCAAAAGGCGAACTCCTGGAACCCGATGCTGGTGAGGCCCGAGCCGATGACGACATTCGTCAGGCTGTCACAATAAAAGAAGGTGCTGTTTCCGATGCTGGTCACGCTATTGGGGATGGTGATGCTGCTAAGGCTATAACATTGCTGGAATGCCGAGTCCCCAATGCTCTGGATATTGGTGCCGAGACTGATGCTCGAAAGATTGTAAGATTCCATGAATGCGTCCTCCCAGACATTCGTGACGCTTTCGGGAATGGCATAAGACAATGC
>DATJSQ010000144.1:0-4444 GCA_035503995.1 Verrucomicrobiia bacterium
GGCGCGTTACGGCCATGAGAAAAATTCCGCGCAGAAGGTGGCCGCTGAAGGCATTGAAGCGCTCAAGGAAAGTTGCGGCTCGGTGGACCGGGTGCTGGCCCAGCTCATCGGCGGCATCCAAAGCGGCATGGGCTATCTGGGGGCAAAAAACCTTGAACAGCTTCGCAAAAAGGCGCGATACATCCGCGTCAGTCCCGCTGGAATGCGCGAAGCGGCCCCGCATGATGTCGTCGAGTTGAAGACAGGGGGCTAATTGATTCTCTCAATCCTCCGAGAACAGGTATTCCAAGTCCGTCGCCGTCAGGCTGCGGGCAAAGCCTTCTTCGCCGAGCACGTCGGCAATCGTCTGCGCCTTGCTCTGCTGCAATTCCCAGATTTTTTCCTCAACGGTGCCGGGCGCGATGAGGCGGTAGGCGTTCACGGTTTGGGTCTGGCCGATACGATGCGAACGGTCTATCGCCTGGGCTTCCACCGCCGGGTTCCACCACGGATCGTAAAGCACCACATAACTGGCGTTGGTCAAATTCAATCCCGTGCCCGCGGCGCGCAGGCTCAACAGGAAAACGCCCGGCCGGGTGTCCGCCTGAAATTCGCTGACCACGTGCTGCCGGTCCTTCGTCTGCCCGGTGAGCATGTGCGTGTGAATGTTTCGCGCCGCGCATTCCTTTTCCAGTAATTGCAGCATTTGCACAAATTGCGAAAAAACGAGGACTTTCTGGCCGTCGGCAATCAGCGGGTCCAGCAATTCAAACAGGGTCTCGGTCTTGCCGCTGGCCGTATCGCTGCCGACGAGTGAGGGATGGCAGCAAACCTGCCGCAGCCGCGTGAGCGCCGCCAGCACGTGCATCTTCGACTTGTTCAGCCCTTGCGTCTCCACCGCCTTCATCACCTGGTCCCGGCTGCGCCGCAACTCCGCCAGATACAACTTGCGCTGCTCGTCGCCGAGCGGGCAATCGCGCCGCTCTTCGATGCGGTCGGGCAAATCCTTGGCGACGTGCTTCTTCAAACGGCGCAACAGCAGCGGGCGCAATTTCGCCGACAGCCGCCGGCGGGCGATGCGTTGCGCGCTTTCGGCATTCTCGCCGCGCGGCTCGTAGGTCTCGAGGAACTGTTCCTGATTGCCGAGGTAGCCGGGCTGAATGAAGTCCACAATGCTCCACAAATCGAGCAGCCGGTTTTCCAGCGGCGTGCCCGTAAGCGCGATTTTGTGTTCGCACTTCAACTGTTTCACCGATTGCGTCACCTGCGCGCCGGGGTTCTTGATGAACTGGGCCTCGTCCAATATCACCGCGCGGAAGGAAAATTTTTGCAGTTCCTCCAGATCGCGCCGCAGCAACGCGTAATTGGTCACGATCAAATCGTGCTGGGGAATTTGTTTGCGCAGATTGTGCCGCGCCGCGCCGCTTTCCAGCACCAGCACTTTCGCTCCCGGCGTGAATTTCTCCGTCTCGCGCCTCCAATTGTGCAGGACGGATGCCGGGCAGATCACCAGGGAAGGCTTCGGGTTTTTCACATGATGCTGCTTGAGCCACGCCAGCCAGGTCAGCGTCTGGAGCGTTTTGCCAAGGCCCATGTCGTCGGCCAGAATGCCGCCAAGTTTGATTTGAAACAGATGCGCGAGAAAATCGAAGCCGTCCTTTTGATACGGGCGCAGGTCCGCGATCAAGCCATGCGGCAAACCGGTGTTGGGAACCCCTTTGAAGTCGGCAACCCGCTTGCGCAATTCCTGGGCCTCGGACGTGTCCGCAAACCGCGAAAATTCCTCCTCCCCCAGGTGCGCCACGTGCTCCAGGCCGACCTTTTGCGGCACCGCAATCAATCCGTCCACCCCCATGTCCGCCATGGCCTCGTGCGCCCCCTGCACGGCGGCCGTGTCCAGCTCCACCCAGCCGGCGTTCGGCAATTTGACAAAATGCCCCGTCGCCGACGCCAGCCGTTCCAAATCGGCTTTGCTCAATTTCAAACCTTCCGCCTCCCATTCGGCTGAAACCGCCAGCCAGTCAATGCCGCTCCCTTTCACAATCAATTTCGGCTTGAGCTGCCGCGGCGTCAGAAACAACCGATGAAACGCCGGATTGCCCAGAAATTCCGAATCGGGCGGGCGGGAGGCCCACGCCGCGGCGAGCGCGCCAAGAAAATTTTCATTCGCGTCGCCGATCCACAGCCCCGGCTCGGGCGTGAACCAATCGAGTTTGCGAAGCCATTGCGTTGCCGGCTCCAGGCGCGGATCGTCCAGGATTTCCGGCTTCTCGTGCGCCCGCTTTTTCGCGTCATTGGCCACCCACTCCAGGCCGTTCCAAAACCACACGCTCTGGTCCCGCGCGCTCCTCGCCAGCAACCGCAGGCGGACCGTGTCGTCGAGCAACTCAAATACAAATTGCGGCGCCGCCTTATGGGTGAGGCACAGCTGGGCCCAATCCATCCCATTCGCCGACTGCGTCTTGCGCAGGTGCAGAAGCAGCCGGTGGCTCAATTTGCGGACGGGGACCGACGGCCTTTGCGCCAGATACTTCAGCACCCGGGGCGGCGGCGCGTTCCGCAACAGGAAGAAGGTGTTGCCGACGAGCGCCACCGGCGGCTGATGATTGAAAAATTTCGCTTCGGATACGCAACGAGTCTCGCCGTTCGGCAGGGCGAACCGGTGGGTGAACGAAAGCTCCTGGTCACCGTTTTCGAGATGCGGTTCCAGCGCGATGATTTGCCCGTAAAATTGCAGCGGCCGGTTGGCGCCGTTTAGTTCCAGCCGGTCGGTATGTCCCCATCTCGCCAGCCATTGCAGCAATTCAGCCTCCGACAATACCAGCATGTCCGCGCCGTCGTTGCGATGCCGGTGGGTGTCGGCGATCCACTGGACGAATTCCCAGTCGCGCGGCGGAAAGAGTTCCTGTTCATGGGTGGCGCGGACGACCAGATCAATCAACTCATGCAAGGTGCGCGTTTTTTCGCCCGTGCGCGGGCGCGAGAGCAGAAATTGCACCGCGAGCCGGTGGCGTGATGGTTCCTCTTCATCCGGCTGGGCGCGGCAGACAACCCGGAGGGTGGCGCGCGGCGTATCGAGCAGCGGCATGGCCGGCGGCGAGAGCCACTGCTCCAACTCCTGGACCAGCTTGCGTTCCCGCTCGGCTTCCTCGGCCTGGGCGAAACGGTCGGGGCTGGCGTGCGGCTGTAATTCCGGCGGCACCGGTCGTTTGGCGCGCAGGAAGAGAAACGCCAATTCCTCCAGGCGGCTTTTCCCTTGGGCAGTCAGCAGTCGCGGCCACCAGTTGGTGTCCGGAAAATCCTTGCGGGAAAGCGACAGCTTCTCGAAGTAATCTTCGAGCAGCAGCCAGGAGCGCTGGGAATCGGGACACGCCGCGAAATTGCGCAAAATCTCCTCGCGTCCGCCGATCGTCTCCTTGGAGTCCGACAATTCGCGGCGCAACTCGGCAAAGGCGCCGTAGGTTTGCGCCAAAACCTTGTGATGCGCGTCATATTTCGTCGTCCCGACTTTGTGGCCATTTCCTTTTCTGACTGAAATTTTCGGCATTTTAAAAGTTTAGGCTTACTATTTCGTCACAGCTCACCCTCATGGTCAATGATAAAGCGAATAAATTTATGCACAGAAAATCCCCCGTTATTGACGCACGGCCTGTTTCTGATAGGATATCCGGCCATTTATGAATCGTCCCATGCACGTCGCCATCGCCGGCGCAACCGGCGCTGTCGGCATCGAAATGATTAAAACGCTGGAAAAGAGGGGTTTTCCAGTGGGCCGCCTCTGCTTGCTCGCCTCCTCGCGTTCGGCGGGCAAAAAGCTGAAATTCAAGGGCCAGGACGTTCCCGTGGCCGAACTGACCAAGGATTCATTCACAGGAGTTGACATCGCGCTCTTCAGCGCCGGCGGTGGCATTTCGAAGGAATTTGCGCCCATCGCGGCCAAAGCCGGCTGCGTCGTGGTGGATAATTCCAGCGCCTTCCGCCAGGACGACCAGGTTCCCCTGGTGATTCCCGAAATCAACGCCGCCGATGTCCGAAAACACCAGGGCATCATCGCCAACCCGAATTGCACCACCGCCATCACCCTCATGGCACTCTATCCGCTGCACCAGGCGTTCGGCGTCAAACGGATTTTTGCCTCCAGCTACCAGGCGGTATCCGGCACCGGCGCCAAGGCCATTGAGGAATTGAAACGGCAGGTCGGCGAAATTGTCGCCGGCAAACCCGCCACCAAAGAAGTGTATCCCCACCAGATTGCCTTCAACGTGCTGCCCCACGTGGACGTCTTTTTGCCGAACGGCTACACGAGGGAAGAGATGAAGATGGAAAACGAAGGACGCAAAATCATGCACCATCCGAATTTCCGGGCGAGCGTCACCTGCGTGCGCGTGCCGGTTTATCGTTCGCATTCCGTCGCCGTGAGCGCGGAATTCGAAAAACCCGTCACCGTGGAAGCCGCCCGCGCCGT
>DATJSQ010000145.1:0-13871 GCA_035503995.1 Verrucomicrobiia bacterium
GTCGTCCCCGCTGACGGTCTCGCCGGTGGATTTCTTGAAGGTATATTTCGAATTGCCCGAATAAAACTCCGAGGCCGCCGGGTCGAGCGTCAGATAAATGTCCTTGCCCGGTTTATAGCCGGCCTCCTTGATGGCCTGGAGGATGGTCTCGATGGCTTCCTCGACGCTGCCGAGTTTCGGCGCGAACCCGCCCTCGTCGCCGACGGCCGTGCTGCATCCCTTTTTCTTCAGCACGGATTTGAGCGCATGAAACGTTTCGGTGATGGCGCGCAACCCTTCGCTGAAGGTGGGCAGGCCCAGGGGCATGATCATGAATTCCTGGAAATCAATCGGTGCGTCCGAATGCGCGCCGCCGTTGATGACGTTGGCCATCGGCACGGGCAGGACCTTGGCGTTGGGGCCGCCGAGGTATTTGAACAGCGGCAGGCCCAGCGCGGCGGCGGCGGCCTTGGCGTTGGCCAGCGACACCGCCAGGATGGCGTTCGCCCCCAGCTTGGATTTGGTTTCCGTGCCGTCCAAATCGAGCATCGCGCGGTCAATCGTCAATTGATCGAGCGCGTCCAGTCCCTGAAGTTTGGGCAGGATTTTTTGGGTGACATTGGCGACGGCCTTAATGACGCCTTTGCCGGAGAAGCGGTTTTTATCGCCATCGCGCAGTTCGATGGCCTCGTTCTCGCCCGTGCTGGCGCCGCTGGGAACCGCCGCCCGGCCCGCCGCGCCGCATTCAAGCGTCACATCCACTTCCACCGTTGGGTTGCCGCGCGAATCGAGGATTTCGCGCGCCTCTATAGTTTGAATTTTAGTCATAAATCGAACGACCATGATAGAATCCCGACGCCGCCAGTCAAGAAGCCTGTTTTGCGATTCGCATTGCAACTTCAGGTTAGCCAACTACTTTGTCTGCGAATATCAACTGCCGATGACGAATTCGCTTGGAACGACCAAACTCCTGGAAAAGATGGCGGAAAGCCCGCATCTCGAGAACGGCACCACGGCGGCCTTCCACATCCTCCTCATCGTCGCCATCGCCCTGATCGTCCACAGCATCGTCAAATCCATCCGGCATTTGAGCGAGTTGCTCATCAAAAAAAGCCACGAGAAAACCCACCCGTTCGACTTTGTCACCCAGCAGCCAAAATTCATCACCCTCACCAGGCTGATCGTCAGCGCCGTCACCTTTGTCGTTTACGCCCTGGCGATCTATTTTATTCTCAGGGAACTCTATCCCACGGCGACGGAAAACACTTTCAAAACCTACCTGACGAGCGCCGCCGTCATCGGCCTGGCCTTGAGCTTCGGCATGCAGGGCCTCGTCCAGGACGTCGTCACCTGTGTGACCTTGATCCTTTCGGATGCCATGGACGTGGGCGACATCGTGGACCTGATGAATGGCGTTATCGGGCGCGTCGAACGCATCGGGCTGCGCTTTACCAAGGTCATCAATTTTTATAACCAGGAAATTTTTGTTCCCAACCGCAACATCAACAACGTCAGCCGCTTTCCCCACGGCGGCATCCTCACTTACGCCGATGTTCAAATCCCCGCCACCGCGGACCAGCAAAAAGTCGTCGAGACGATTTATCGCGTGTCCCAGGGAACCTGGACCCAATTCGGCGCCATTATCCTGACCGAGCCGGTCCTGGGCACAATCCAATCCACGCCCGGTGGCTGGAATTTCCTCCGCGTCCAATTCAAAATCTGGCCCGGCCAGAACGGTTTGATCGAAACCACCTATTGCTCGCAAATCGTTGCGGCCATGAAAGCCTTTGACCCCAACTACGCCAACTGGCAGGTCGTTGTCACCTATCGCGCGATGGGCAAGTGAACCTTCGGCCGCTCGTCGGGCCTCGCGCCGGGGCGGGTAAATTTTGGTTGTGCGGCAATTGCCGGGGGCGTAGGTATAGGGCATTCAGATATGCCGATTGGCCCCGTCAGCAATTCGCACCGCCAAATCAGCGTCGTCGAGCCGGTCAGCCCGGCGTTGGAACGCGTCAAGCAGATGCTCTTCCATCCCTTCGACGCCGGCAAATGGTTCGTCATCGGTTTTTGCGCCTGGTTGGCGGGATTGGGTGAATCGGGCGGCGGAAGTTTTGGCGGCAATAATTTCAATTCCACCAACACCCATTCGTCCCCGGAAAACTTCCGCGACTTCGTGGAGAAGGCACGGGATTTCACGTTGCATAACCTGTTTTGGATTGTTCCATTGGCAGCCTCTCTCTTCCTCTTTCTTCTGGCGCTGTGGGCCGTGCTTCTCTGGCTGAACTGCCGCGGCAAATTCATGTTCCTGCACTGTGTCGCGCTGGACAAAGCCGAAGTCATCGAGCCGTGGAATAAATTTGCCGCGCCGGCCAACAGCTTCTTCTGGTTTCGCCTGGTGCTGGGCCTCGCGGGAATGTTCCTGATGCTGCCCCCGATGGGACTCATCGCGGTCCTCATCATCAAGATGGTCTTGGCCGGTGCGCCGGATGTGGCGGCCATTTTGATCGCGGCAGGTCTGGTCATGTTCATGTTCCTCACGGGAATTATTTTTGCGCTGATCCGGAAATTCAACGTGGATTTTGTCGTCCCGATTTTGTATTTGCGCGGCGGCACGTGCCTGGCGGCCTGGGGCGAATTTTGGAAATTGCTCTGTGCCAATGCCGGCCTCTTCACCTTGTTTATCCTGTTTCAAATCGCGATTACGATGGCGATTGGCGTGCTCGTTTTGTTCGCCGTGCTTCTGACCTGCTGCGTTGCCGGCTGTTTGTTGTTGATTCCTTATATTGGCACCGTCCTGTTGTTGCCGGTGCTGATTTTCAAACGCTCCTTTTCCCTCTATTTTCTTCGGCAATTCGGCGCCACTTACGACGTGTTCCCGCCTTCCCCGCCCTCGCCGGCCGTGACCGGGTTGGCACCGGTGGCGCCGGCGGCGTAGTGGCTATAAATTCTTCATCACCCTCGCCATTTCGAGCGCCGTCTGCGCCGCTTCCATCCCCCGATTGTGCTTGTTGCCCAGACAACGGACTTTGGCGTGTTTGACTTTGTCAAAAACAAAGACCGCGTGGATGACAGGAATTTTGTGCAGGACCTGGATTTGCGCCAGCGCATGCGTCACGCCCCATCCAATATGCTGCGCATGGCTCGTCTGCCCTTGAAAGATGACCCCCAGACAAATGATGGCCGAATACCGCGGGCGCGAAGCGCGTTGCGCAAGCTTGGACACCGCCGCCGGAATCTCAAAAGCGCCCGGCACGCGGACAATGCGAAGATGCGCCCCGGCGCGCAGCAGTTCCTCGCGGGCCGCGTGGAGCATGGCATCCACGTACTCTGAATTGTAGCGCGAGGCGACAATGGCAAACGTGCCTTCCGCCCGAATGGTTTCTGGTTTAACGGCTTTTAGCATCAAATCAATTCGCTCCCATCACAATTTTTCCGGCTGCTTGATCAGTTCGGAAACACGCTGGAGCAGGCGTCCCGCCGCGCCGCCATCCAGCACCCGATGGTCAAAGCTCAAGGTCAGGTTCGCTTCCATGACCGGAACGAATTGATTCTTGCTCGAATCCCAGTGCGGCTTGTGCCGCGCGGCGCCCATCCCCAGCACCAGGGTCTGCTCCGGCAGCGGAATCGGCGTGGCCCATTCCAACCCGAAGGTGCCGAAATTCGTCACGGTGGCGATCGAAGCACCCGTGGCGCCCGCGGGCAGCTTCCGCTCACGCGCCAACTCGACCAATTCATTATAAGGGGCGATCAGGTCCTTCAACAATTTTTTATCGGCGTCGCGGATCACCGGCACCAGCACACCGTCCTCGGCCTCCACTGCGAAGCCGATGTCAATGGACGACGGATGAACAATTTTGCTGCCGACGAGCCGTCCAGCCGGTTTGCTGTTTTCGGCCAGGGCGACCGCCAGCGCCCGCAAGGCGCAAAGCGCCGGACCCGGCTTGGGCCGCGCGATTCGGCGATACGCAAAAAGCGGTTCCAGGCAAACGGGCATGCCCACGTTCGCAATCGGCCGCGTCCAACTGCGCCGCATCGCGTCCGCCACCGAAACGCGCATGGACGAGGCATCGCTCAACTGATGCTGTTCAAGCTGTGATATGAATTTCTCAAAATCTTCAATCGTCACCCGCCCCGCCGCGCCGCTCCCGGCAACCCCCGCCAAGTCCGCCGCGCTCAGGCCGAGATCGGTCATCCGCGCCTTGAGGCGCGGCGAAAGGTAACTCGCGCCGGCGGCGTTCGCCGGAACGGGCAACCCGCGCACGGTCGGCTTCACCCGGGTGCGGTTCCCGTTGGCGTCCCCGCTCGTCAGACGGTCGGTATCCGAAGTCTTTGGTGGCGCGGAAACATCCAGGCCCGCCCGCGCCGCTTCTTCCTGCGTCGCTTCAATCTGGCCCAACACCGCCCCCACCGCGTAACTCTCATTCAGTTGCGCCATGAACCGTTCAATCCTCCCGCCGCACGGCGCCGTCACGGTCATCGTCGCTTTGTTCGTTTCCACCTCGATCAGATTCTGGTCGGCCACCACGGAATCGCCGGGTTTGACCAGGAAGGCAACGATGTTGGCCTCGGCAATGGATTCGCCGAGCTGCGGCATGATGATGGGGACCTGTGGCATGGGTTAAAACAAGGATGAATGGTCGAAGATAAAATGTGACATGGGTTTTCCAGGCGCGCCGTTTTTCATAACGTCTTCATCAGGATCGCAACAGATTCCTCGCGGCGGAGGCGACACTCCGGGCCGTGGGCCTGTGCGCTGCCCACAAATTTGGGTGATATGGCACTGGAGTGTCTTTGGCGTTGAGGCGTTGCGGCGGGGCGTCGAGCAGGCCGAATCCTTCGCTGGTCACGCGCGAGATGATTTCCGCGGTCACGCCGCCCCACGGCCAGGATTCGCCCACGCACAGCAGCTTTCCTGTCCGCGCCACGCTCGCCACCACCGTGTCCGTGTCCAGCGGCTTCACCGAACGCAAGTCCACCACCTCGATTTCCCAGCCCTCGCCCGAAAGTTCCCGCGCCGCTTCCAGCGCTTCATGCACCATGGCGCTATACGTGACGACGGTTAAATCGCGGCCTTCACGGGCAATCCGCGCCTTGCCCACCGGCAGCGCTTCGCTCGGCAATTGGTCGGCTTTGAGATGGTAATAGAGCAGTTTGTGCTCGCAGAAAATCACCGGGTCATCCAGCGCCACCGCTTCCAACAGCATCGCGTACGCGTCTTCGACCGTGGCGGGTGTGAGCACGATCAGGCCGGGATAATGCGCATAAATCGCCTCAATGCACTGGCTGTGAAACGGGCCGCTGCCCGAAGTTCCCCCGAACGGAAGACGAACCGTAATCGGGCAGGGAACGTTGGTCCGCCAAAAAAGCGTCGCGGCCTGGTTGACAATTTGATTGAAGCCTACCGTGGAAAAATCCGCGAACTGCATTTCGATGATCGGCCTCATCCCTTCGATCGCCGCCCCGACCGCCAGCCCAACCATCGCGTCCTCCGAAATCGGCGAATCCAAGACGCGACCGGGAAATTCCTGCGCGAGGTTCTTGGTGGCCTTGAACGCCCCGCCAAAAGCGCCGACATCCTGCCCGTAAATGAAGACACGCGGATCGTCGCGCAACGCATGCGCCTGCGCTTCACGGATGGCTTCCAAATAGGTCAGGCTCATCTGAAAGGACGTTTACCGTTCTTGGTTTCCCTCGCTCAAATGTCCGCTGGCGATGCTTTGCCAGTGTTCGACAAATGGATCGGGCGCCGGTTCGTGTTGCACCCGCGCGACCGCTTCCTCAATCTCATGGATGATTTCGTTTCGCAAAATGGCGACTCGCGACGGCGCCATCCATTTTTGCCGCAGCAGATAGTCCTCGGCCACTTTTAAACAATCCCGGCCCAACGGCGAGTTCATTAATCCGGGGTCAATGTAATCGTTCGGATCATGCTCGCCGTGGCCGCAAAGACGCAGCAATTCGGCCACCACCAATTGCGGACCGCCGCCGCGGCGCGCGCGCGCCACGGCCTCGCCAACCACTTTGAGACAGCCCGCCAAATCCGTGCCGTCAACCGTTTGAACTTCCACCCCGTAACCCGCCGCTTTATCGGCGAGATTCTCACAGGCAAACTGGCGCGACGTCGGCGTCGAATACGCGTATTGGTTGTTGGCCACAACCAAAATGAGTGGCAACTTTTCCACGCCCGCCTGATTCAGCGCTTCATGGAAGGAGCCGGTGGAGGTCGCGCCTTCGCCGACACACGCGGCCCCGACAGTCCCGGAAATGTTCTTGTAACGGCGCGCAAAAAGAACGCCGTTCACCACCGAGATCATCGCCCCCAAATGGCTCACCATGGGAAGATATCCCTCTTGCGGTTTTCCCCGATGCACGTTGCCGTCGCGCCCGCGCATCGGGCCGAGCGCCGAGCCGAGATACGTGCGCACCGCGTCCAAAATGGTCTCGCCAAAGGCAAGCCGCCCCGCCGCGTCGCGGATCAATGGCGCGAAAACATCGCCTTTTTTTAGGGAAATTCCGACCGACACGCTCAGGGCCTCCTGTCCGCGTCCCAGAAAGACGCCGCCATGGATTTTTGCGGCCCGATAAAGCGCCGCAAATTTGTCGTCCAGCAGCCGGGCGAGCAGCATAAAACGATAGGCAGCAACGTGGACGTCCTGCGCGGCAGCGGCATTCGTTTGCGGGCTGGCATCAAGCACCGTTTGCAGCATGGGATTAATTTAATAAAAACCCGCCCCGCCAGCAATCCAAAGTTTGGAAGGGAATTGATGGGTAGGCTGTTACGGCGGGTTCCCTAGTTCTTTGATCAAGTCCTCCACCACCCAGCCTCCGCCCGCCGCTTGCAATTCATCGGCGGCATCCCCGTGCCGCCAGACGGCGTGGCGAATCGTCAGACCCGCATCCGCTTGCAATGCCGGCTGCGCCAGAAATCCGGCAATAAAGCCGCTCAAAACGTCCCCGCTGCCCCCTTGCGCCAGATGCGGGTTGCCCGACGAATTGACATGAATTTCCCCTTCGCTCCTGCCCACCAACGTCTGGTGCCCTTTCAATACGACCCAGCAATTGCCGTAACGCTGCGAGATTTCTCGCACCGCGTGGATGCGGTTCATCTGAACTTTTTGCGCCGTCGAATTAATCATCCTCGCCGCTTCCCCGGGATGCGGGGTGACGATGCGGACCAGATTCTTCGGTAACGCATGGGCCGCCAGCCAATCCAATGCGCTCGCATCAACGACCAGCGGGTGCGGAAAATCACGCCACAACCGGCGCAAAATTAATTTCATTTCATCAGGCAATTCCGGCGCCGCAAGGCCGGGGCCAAACAAAATCGCGCTCGCCTTTTCAAATGCCTTGGTGTCCGGTTTCCACAGGTTCACCATGGCGCCTTGCATCTGCGCCGCCACGGGGTGATAGATGGATTCCTGCGTGAAGACCGTAATCAAGCCCGGCTGCGCGCGTTGCGCCCCGCGCGAGGCCAATACCGACGCGCCGTGATATCCCAGGCTGCCGGCGACAATGGCCAGATGTCCGAATGAGCCTTTGTGCGCCGCAACGGGCCGGCGCGGGGGAAAATCTTGAAAATCATCCCGTTCCGTCCAGTTCAATTCCGATTTCAGCGGGCAGGGGATTAAACCAACACTGTCCAGAACTTCCAGACGCCCGACATAAGGCCATGCCGATGGCGCCAGCATCCCGGCCTTCGGCGCAGCCACCGTCAGCGTAAGCACCGCCTCGATCGCCGCCCCCATCGGCTCGCCGGTCTCGCCGTTCAGCCCGGATGGAACATCAACCGCCAGGATCGGAATTTTTGATGCGTTGACGGCGGCGATGAATTTTTGCCAGTCCTCGTCCAGCGGACGGTTCAAGCCTATGCCAAAAAGGCCGTCCACGATGAGCGCAAACTTTTTTTTCAGCAATTCCTGAAATTTCGGCAAATCCGTGGCGGGCGCGGTGACGTCCAAAATTTCGGTTTTCCGTTCGTCCAGAAATTCCTGCATCGCGCGGGCGTCGGCGCCGTTGTTGCCTTTGCCTGCCAGGATCAATATTGCCGCGCTCGCGCCGGTCAGCTTTCGCACGCGCCGGCCAAGTCGCTTGCCGACCCGCCGGATCACCTCCGCCTCCGTCTGGCCCGCCGCCCAAGTGGCGCTTTCCCATTCCCGCATTTGCGGGACAGTGATGACAGGAACAGACATTGCCAAAGTCTCAAGTCTGGAACGGTAAGTTTCAAGTTTTTAAGCGCGACTCATTAATAGTTTCGTCATCAGTCATTCCGGTGTGTTCGGATGGTGTTTCTGCAAAACTCCGGTAACATGGCCATGTCTATGAAAACCAAAAACGGCGCGGTTGCCGGCCCGGCCTTGCGCCCCCGCTTGCGGATGACCTGCGGCAAGGAAATCGCCTTCGGACCCGGAAAGGCGGATTTGCTCGAGCTGATTGCCAGGACCGGCTCCATCCGGAAGGCCGCCTCGCGTATGAGCATGTCCTATATGCGCGCCTGGTCGCTCCTCAGGACCATGAACCGAAGCTTCAAACAGCCGCTGGTTGAAGCCATTCGCGGCGGAAGCCGGCACGGCGGCGCAACGTTGACCCCGGCCGGAACCCGCGTGTTGAATTTATACCGGCAAATGGAGGCCGCCAGCCTCAAGTCCGTCCAGGCCGATTGGCGAAAAATGCGAAAATTACTGCGCGATTAGAGCAAAAAAACCTCGCCGTTATATTTGACAGAATATAACGGTTTGTTAGTATCGCGGCCATGCAAGGGATTAATCGAGCGGTTCCCCAAATAATATCAAACATGGCCGTCGGCGCGTCGCTGACGGCATTGCTGTTCACCGCGACACGCTGCCTCGCGGATGATTCAACCAATGGGCGTGCGCTTGCCCCGCTGGAAAATTATTTCATTGATTGGTTTCCCCGCGTCACACAAATTCAATCCGAACAACCCCGTTGGGTGACGCCCCTCGTCACCGTCACGCCCCGCCTCGAAGAGGAGTTTCGCTACGACCAATTATGGCAGACCAAGGAAAATCACGCCTCAGTGGATGATTATGGTTACAACAAAGGACTGGAATTTATCCCCTTTGATCCGGTTGAAATCATCATCGGCGTGCCGGGCTACGAACAACAGAACAGGGACCCCCGCCAATTCGGATGGGCTGATGAGACGTTCCTCGTCAAATACCGCATCATCGCCGGCAACGCCGACAACGGCAATTACATCCTGACGGCCTTCATGGGCCTGTCAGTTCCGAGTGGAAGCGACTCCTTTTCCTCGGAACATTATGATTTTACACCAACCATTGCCGGCGGCAAGGGATGGGGTAATTTTGACATCCAAAGCACTTTGGGCTTTTCCGTGCCGGACAACGGATTCGTGCATACTGGCTCCGGCAATTCGCTCGCATCCAATACCACCTTTCAGTATCGCGTGGACAAATTCTTCTGGCCGGAAGTGGAAGCCAACTATACCTATTGGCCGACCGGCGAACACGAAGGCCTGAACCAGCTGCTCCTCACTCCGGGATTGATGATCGGACGGATTCCCATTTCAGGCCGTGTCGGAATCACCTTTGGCATGGGATGTCAATTTCCCGTTTTCGACCACGCTACCGTTCACCGCAACGTCATCTTTTCAGGACGGATTCCATTTTGAACGGCAATATGATGAAATAAATCAAAACCGGCCTGATCGGCTAAAAACCGGGTGAAACGTTTTTTTCCAATCATCCTGGCGGCGGGTATCCTCCTGCTGGCACAAGCCGTTTCCGCGACGCAAATCCTCGTGTCCGCGGCGGCGAGTTTGAGTGACGCATTGACCAAAATTGGCGCGAATTTCCAGGCGCAGACCGGTATCCAGGTCGAATTCAATTTCGGGGCTTCCAGCACTTTGGCCCGCCAAATTGAGGAGGGCGCGCCCGCCGATATCTTCTTCTCCGCCGATGAGACGCAAATGGACCTGCTGGAAAAAAAGGGGCTGATCGTTCCCTCCACGCGCGTATCTCGTTTGGCCAACTCGCTGGTGGTGGTCGTTCCGCGCGACAGTGCCTTGCAAATCAGTTTCCCCGGTGACTTGACCCGCGCTGACGTGAAACAAATTGCCCTGGCTGATCCCAAAGCCGTGCCGGCCGGTGTCTATGCCAAAGAATGGCTCGAGAAACTTCATCTGTGGCAGGCGATTGAACCGAAAGTTGTTCCCACGGAAAATGTCCGCGGCGCGCTCGCCGCCGTTGCCTCGGGCAACGTGGACGCCGGCGTCGTGTATAAAACCGACGCGGCCATTTCCAAAGAGGTGAAGATTGCCTACGAAGTGCCGCGCGCGGACGGTCCCAATATCAGCTATCCAATGGCGCTGGTCAAAGGTTCACCGCAGCCCGATGCCGCGAAGAAATTCCTCGCCTTCCTGTCATCGGAAGAAGCTGGACAACTCTTCGCGCACTATGGCTTCCTGTTGAGGCAATGACCCTTGCCGATTGGCAGATCGTCGGGTTCACCGCCTGGGTGGCGGCGTTGAGCACGTTTGTCATTTTGCCGTTCGGCCTCGCGCTGGCCTGGGCGCTGGCGCGCGGCCATTGGCCGGGAAAGTCCCTCTTGGAAACCGTTGTCGCTCTGCCGCTGGTCATGCCGCCGGTCGCCACCGGCTTGATTCTGCTCGAGTTTTTTGGCGCCCACGGCATTGGCGGCTTTCTTCAAAACAATTTTAACTTCCGCGTCGTCTTCACCTGGCGCGCCGTGTTGTTGGCACTGTGCGTCATGTCGCTGCCGCTCTTCGTTCGCTCCGCGCGCGTGGCGTTTGAGGAAGTGGACCCGCGGTTGGAACAAATCGCCCGCACGCTCGGCGCCGGCGGCTGGCGCGTGTTTTTCACCATCACCGTTCCCCTGGCCGCCCGCGGCATCGTCAGCGGCATGTTGCTCGCCTTCGCCCGCGCGCTCGGCGAATTCGGCGCCACCATTATGGTGGCCGGAAATATCCCCCACAAAACCCAGACCATCTCCCTCGCCATTTTTCAATATGTCAACCTGGACCAGGATGCCAACGCCTTCCGCCTCCTCGGCGTTTCCGTCGCGCTCGCCTTCGTCGCCGTCTGGGGCAGCGAACTGTTGCTGCGCCGAAAAAGGAAAACCCAATGAGTCTGCTGTTGAAAAATATTTCCCTGCCGCTCGCCGATTTTCCGCTGGAACTGGACGTCGAAATGTCCCGCCGCGTGACCGCAGTCTTTGGCCCGTCCGGCGCGGGAAAAACTTCACTGCTGGACGTCGTTGCCGGATTGCGCGCCCCGCGAACGGCTTTTATTCAACTGGATGGCAACGTCCTCGCGGACACGGCGAAAAAATTTTCAGTTCCACCTCATCGCCGCGGCATCAGTTACGTGCCGCAGGACCTGGCGTTGTTTCCGCACTTGTCCGTGCGGCAAAACCTCCTGTACGGCCGCAAATGCCGCAACGCCGATGGCCCCCTGTTCACTCTTGAACACGTCGTGGAAATCCTGGAAATCAAACCATTGATTTCCCGGCGTGTCACCGCGCTTTCCGGCGGCGAAAAACAGCGCGTCGCCCTCGCCCGCGCTTTGTTGGCTTCCCCGCGGCTATTGTTGCTGGACGAGCCGCTCGCCAGCCTCGACGCGCCGTTGAAAGCGAAAATCGTTCCCTACTTCGTCCGCATCCGGGACGAATTTCAAATTCCAATGGTCTATGTCACCCACGATCGTTTCGAGGCCCTTACGCTCGCGGAGGAAATTGTGGTGCTGGTGGACGGGAAAGTGATGCAGACCGGCCCGGTCTCCGAGGTCTTTACCCGCCCCGCGAATGCCGACGTTGCCAAACTTGCCGGAGTCGAGACGTTGCAACCGGGAAGGGTGATCGCCGTCCGCGACGGATTGGCCAGGGTGGAAGTGGGACGCGCCGCGCTGACCGCGCTCGCGCTGGAAGGGGCCTCGCCGGATGTGTTTGTTTGCATTCGCGGCGAGGACGTCATCCTGCAACGCGAAATGACCGCCGCGAGCAGCGCGCGCAATTGTCTCTCCGCCCGGATTGTTTCCATCGGCCCGGAAAGCACCCTGATGCGTGTGGAACTGGACGCGGGATTTCCGTTGCTGGCGCTGGTGACGCGCCCCGCTTGCGCTGAACTGGTGTTGCGGCCGGGCGAGACCATCACCGCGCTCATCAAAGCCCCGGCTATCCATCTGGTGGCGCGATGAATTACTCAACGCGCACCGGGTCTCCCCTCCGAACGGTGCCGCTTTGCAGGACGGATGCGTAGGCGCCCACACGGGCTTCATTGTGTTTGGCCGCTGTCTTGAGCACACCGATGTCCTTGGGCAAGTCGCCTTGCGGCAGCGTCGTCATCACGCAACGGCCGCAGGGGCCGGTGATTTTCAATTTCACCTCGTCGCCGATGGAAAGGGTCTTCTCATTCCAATCGTTGTTCTCGGGAAACCCCGTGACTTCCGGCGGCGTTTCAATGACAAAATTCGGCCTGAAACGCCGCGATTCAATCCGGCCTTCTGGATAAAATCCCCGGAGGCTGTTGAGGGTGGCTGTGGTTAAAAAGTGAATCGAAGCGCAGTCGAAAAAAGTCTCGGCGGGCAGCGCTTCATTCGTCACGACGTTGCGCCGCGCCAGGCCGTCTATGTCCGGCCAATATTCCTCAAGTGTGCCGGACACGGGCGCGCCGGACAAAAACCGGACCGGCTTGCCCAGGCTGGCGGACAACTTGGATTCAAGGTATTTGTCGCCGGTCACAACGGTGGTGCCATCCGGGAAAGTGATGCGCGCCGGGCCGAAGGAACCGTTGTCCAGCGGCTCGGTAAAAGCCGCCCGGTACGAAAACAGACCCGGCCATTTCGACGGATTTTTTGCGCTGGCAATCTTTCCGTCGGCCGGGTCCGCCAAAGAGAAGACGCGGTCGCCGAGCACCCCCTTGGCCCCGACGCGCGTCGCGTTCAACTCTTCGCCCATCATGGATTTCACCGGATACCGGTGTATCGCCGCGATGACGCCAATTTGGTTTTTCATACCGCGGCTTCGGCAGTTGCCGTTCCCGTGTGCTGCGCGCGGACTTCCGCCCCCACTTCCGCCACGCGCTGCGACTTTTGGTGCTGCATGCTCATCACCTGGATGAGGCCAAACCACAGATAACCCAGGAAAACATACGGAAAAGCGTTGACCGGCGGCGAGGGAATGGGCCAGACACTGCCGATGATGGGAATGAGCATGAGACTCATCGCCACCACGCACAATACGATGTGCTTGGGTTGAAGTTCCCCGCGCTTTTTCAGAAATGCCGGGGCCGCCAGCACGATGAGGCTGTAAGCGCCTACGAACCCAAACGCGCCCATGGTGCCGGCGTCGTTGAATTCATCCAGCACGGCAAAGCCATTGGCCTTCAGTACAAAATAGGAAATGGTCACTACCGAAAACATTACAATCGCCATCACCGTAAGCGCTATATGGGGCGTGCCGTACTTTGGGTGTGCGTTACCCGTTTTTGCGGGGAAGAATTCATGACGGCCCATTGCAAACATCACCCGCGAGCCGGCGTTCATACAGGTGGATGCCAGGGCATAAAAGCTCACCATCGCGCCGAACGAAAGGATCGGCTGAAGGAAGGGCACGCCGTAAATAGTGGCAAGCGTGTTTAATGGCGCATCCAATTTGTCCAATGTGGTCGAATATCCTTCCGTGCCCTGCACTTCCACATAAGTGATGAATACAAAGTAAGAGGCGGTGATGACCAGGCTCCAGATGACGGACCGGGGAATCGTCTTAAGGGGATTCACCGCTTCCGCGCCAAATTGCGTGGAGCTTTCAAAGCCCACCAAACTGAAAATTGCCACCACCGCGCCCATGCCCAACGTCAGGAGCGAGGTCCCCTTTAGACTGAATTGCGTTGTGTCAAT
>DATJSQ010000146.1:0-11628 GCA_035503995.1 Verrucomicrobiia bacterium
AAAATCTCGAAATCACGACCCTGGAGATAGATGGGGCAATCAGTCCCTTTTGCGGCGAGCAACGCCAGTGTCGCTTTGTCCGCTGGCGCGATAAATTTGGAGAATTTACCGTTGTCCTGCAGACGTATCCAAAGTTGGTCAAAGGTATCGGCGGACTGATGAAAGGCCGAGCTGTAATGAAAACGCATGATGAAATATTGGGCATCCTGGTGCGGCGAATTAATGATCTCCTGTGCCTCTGCCGTGGAAAGGCGTTGGATGCTGGCATTCGTGTCGGATATGCCGAGCGCGAAGAACGATGCGGCAATAATCATCGCCAGCGCAACCGACCACACGAAAACCGTTTTGATTTTTCCTTCCGCAGCGGGAGCAAACGAAATCAAACGGCGGAATCTTCGCCGTTGCCAGATCCAAAGCGCCAACGCGCCGGTGAGGATCACGTACATCACATCCAGCCCGATTTTCATTCCCGCGAGAAAATTTTCCTTTGAGCCGAACAGCATCATCAGCGGCAACCAGAGCAGGACCGGCAACAGCACGAATAAAGTCAAACAGCCGAACAGAATTTCCCAGAAACGCGCCGCGGAATCGCGCTGCCGCGGGGATTGTCCGGCGTCGCCGCCCGTTTTGTAGCCGAGCCAGCCGCCCAGGGAAACGAACGCGCCGACCGGCACGATGACCTTGAGAATGGCTTGAAAAACAGCGCCGACAGCCGATGCCAGAACTCCGCTCTTGGCAGCCGCCGTCCCGGCCGTCGCGGCTTTGGCCGTCGCCGACAATACTGGCAACGCCGCCAGCACGCTCGTCGTGAATGCCTCACGGGGGACAGTCCTTGCCAGCGCCCCTCCCACAAATGCCAGAAACTGTTCCTGCAACATTTTTCGCCCGCGCGACAGCCGCTGATGCACCGCGTTTTCGCTCAAATCCAAACTCCGCGCCACGGCCTCAACCGATTGATGCTCACGGTAGAATAAAATCAACGGTTCGCGGTAAACTTCAGGGATTTGTTCCAGGGAACGCCACAGGAGGGCCTCCTCCTCCCGGCTGATGGTCTCCTCGCGCGGCCACAGTCCGGACGATGCGGGTTCGGAAATATCCTCCAGGGCTTCGGCGCGATAGGTTGGTTCGCGCCCCTGTTTGCGCAGTGAATGATTAATGAGGTTGCGGGCAATTGCGCACAGCCAGGCGCGCAATTTCTCCGGCTCATGCAACGTGCCGAGTTGTTTCCAGGCGGTGAGAAAAGTGTCCTGGGCTAAATCTTCGCTCTGGCTCAAACTGCCGGCGGCGCTGTAGGCCAGTGAGCAAATCAGGGATTGATAGCGCCCAACAATCCGGGCAAAAGCGTCCCGGTTTCCGTTCCGGCTTTGGGTTACAAGGTCGGCATCTGATTGCTCCGCCGCCGCTGCCATATTGGCCGTTATCATACCACCCCATAAGTGGCCCGCCAGCCCCGAAACTGACAGACTTTCTTACGAGTGGCTGAGAAGCAGCCGCATTGCCGATAGACAGACAAGCGTCAAACCCACAATCACCATCGAGCCAATGACATCATGTTTGGCGCGAAGCACGTGGTTGCATGGAGCAATGGGGCTTATTGAATGATAAACCCCGCTCCGTCTTATCTTGCGTTTTCGCATAATGGTATGTTAGCACAAATCGCGCCAGCCCTCTTTTTCTTGGAAAATTGGGGCCAAGACCCTATGTTTTGCCAATGGCCACTCCGCCACCCATGATTCTCGTGACTCCCGGCATCGAAAAGCGCGGTGTCGAATTTCATGACATGTCTGTCAGCCTATCGGTCAAGTATGAGCGTTCCGTCACCCAAGCCGGCGGCATTCCCATCACGGTGCCCACCACCACCAACCGGACGCTGCTCGCCGAAATCGTCCGCCGTTCGGATGGCGTCATGCTCACCGGCGGTGACGATGTGACTCCGGAGCTTTACGGGAACCATTTGCCCGTTGCGATTCGCAAGACCGTCTCATGCACCCCTGACGGTGGATGCCGCGATTTGCGCGAATTGATTTTGATTGACGAAGTTTTTCGGCAGCGGAAACCGCTGTTGGCGATTTGCCGGGGGCACCAATTGCTGAATGTGGCATTGGGCGGCGGGTTATATGCTGACATCCGGCGTCAACTTCCCGGCGCCCTCAACCATCAGCGCCTGGACAAGGCCAACGAAATCGTCCACGAAGTTCCATTGACACCAGGCTCATTGCTGGCCAAAATCACCGGCAAGCGTATTCTCGGTGTGAACAGCTCGCACCATCAGGCCGTCGTCAAACCGGCGGAGCCGCTGATGGCCACGGCGTTTGCCCGGGACGGTATAATTGAAGCAATGGAACTGAGACCCGAAGCCACGCGATTGTCGCCGTTTTTATTGAGCGTGCAGTTCCATCCCGAACGGTTGACTGACCGGCACGCGGAACACCGCGCGATTTTTGCACGGTTTGTCGCCGCCTGCGCGCGGAAACAAAAGAAATGAAAGCGAAAATTCTGATTGTGGACGATGAAAGGGATTTGCGCGAACTGCTGGCGTCCGTGCTCGAGGATTATTACGATGTGGCGCAAGCCGCCAGCGGCGCCTCCTTGCGGCAGTCCCTGGCCCAGGATCCGCCGGATGTCGTCCTTCTCGATGTCAAATTGCCCGACGCCGACGGCCTCGACCTGCTGCCCCAGATCAAAAAGTCCTGGCCGGAGACGGAAGTCATTGTCTTGAGCGGCCACGGCACCGTGACCATGGCCGTGGAAGCCGGCCGCCGCGGCGCCTACAATTTCCTTACCAAACCGTTTGAAAATGAAAAATTGCTGGCGGATGTGAAATGCGCCGTTGACCGCAAACGGCAAGGCGAGGAAAACGTTACGCTGCGCCGGGCGCTCGAAACCATGAGCGGCGCCAATTCGCCGATTTTCCGCAGCGCGGCCATGCAGGACGTCATCCGCACCGTCGAACGCATCGCGCCGAGCGACGCCCCCATTCTTATCACCGGCGAGAGCGGCACGGGCAAGGAAGTCGTCGCCGACCTGGTTCATTCGCTGAGCGCCCGCAGCAAGGGCCGGATCATCAAAATCAATTGCGCCGCCCTGCCGCGCGAATTGATTGAAAGTGAGCTGTTCGGTTCGGTAAAAGGCGCGTTCACCGGCGCGACGGCCGACCGCGAGGGCCTCTTTCGCCTGGCTGAAGACGGCACGTTGCTGCTGGATGAAATTTCCGAGATGCCCATTGACACGCAAAGCAAGTTGCTGCGGGTGTTGCAGGACCAGGAGGTGCGTCCCGTCGGCGGCAAGGCGACGTATAAAACCAACTGCCGGATTCTCGCCGCCACCAACCGCAAGCCCCAATCGGCCATCAAAGACGGCAAGTTGCGCGAGGATCTGTTTTATCGCATCAGCGCGATTTCGGTCCATCTGCCGCCGTTGCGCGACCGGCGCGACGACATTGTGCCGCTGGCGAATTCGTTCCTGAAGAAATTTGCGGCCCAGGCCAATCGCGATATCCGGGGCTTCAAGCCCGCCGCAACGGAGCGGTTGACGGCCTTCGACTGGCCCGGCAACGTGCGGCAGTTGCAAAATGAAATCCAGCGCGCCGTGCTGCTGTGCGAAGGCATGGAAATTGACGCCAGCGACCTTTCGGTGGCCGCCGCCCCGGCGGCGGAAATGTCGGCGGAAATGGACACCAATTTCACCCTGCTCGAAGGCGTTGAGCGCAACGCCATCGTCCAGATGCTCAAGCAAAGCAACGGGAACAAGTTGGAAGCCGCCAAACGCCTCGGCATCGGACGCCAGACGCTTTACAACAAAATCAAGGCGTATGGCATCGAGGTGTGACTGGCGATCTTACAATAGCCCCAGGAGTTTGCCCAACAACAGCGTCAGGAAAAAATTCGTGATGAGTATCGAGATGGACGAATAGACCATGGCCTCCATCGTGGCGCGGCCCACGCCTTCCGCTCCCAACCCGCAGGTCATGCCCTTGTAACACCCGATCAGCGCGATCATCCCGCCATAAACGAACGCCTTCGTCAAACCGATGATCACGTCAATGTCATGCGTGAAGTGCAGCATGTTATACCACGAATAAACCGGGTCTATCCCGAGCAGATAAACGCCCACCAGATAACTGCTGCCAATGCCGATGGAAATGGATTCGATGGTCAGCACGGGCAGGGCGATGTGCCCTGCCAGAATTCGCGGCACGACCAGATAATCCACCGGATGCGTTGCCAGCGTCCGTAGCGCGTCAATCTGCTCCGTCACGCGCATCGTGCCGATCTCGGCGGCGATGGCCGCCCCCACCCGACCGGCCACCATCAGCGCCGTCAGCACCGGCCCCAGTTCGTCGCACAGGGAAACGCTCACCACCGCCAGCGTGGCGGTGTCCATCTTGACTTTATGAAATTGAAAATAGGTTTGCGCGCCAAGCACCATGCCGGTGAACGCGCCGGTGACCAGCACGACCAACTGCGATTTGACGCCGATGAAATAAACTTGATACAACAAATCGCGCCAGGTGATCCTGACCTTGAAGAGCGAGACCAGGACATCGCGCGCGAGCAGCGTGATTTGCCCCAAACCGGCGAGATTGGCCGCGATGCGTTGGTTGACCGGACTATTCATGGTCGCCGGCAAGTTACCCGTTGTCGGCCAATTTGGCCAGCGCGGGATTTCGCGCAATAATAAAAATGAAAAAATACTGGCACGTCGTCGCCATCGGGATTCAGAACAACCTGACCTACCGCTTCAATTATTTGACGCGGACGCTGTTCAGTTTCATCCCGCTGTTCGCCATGCTGTCGCTCTGGCAAAAGATTTATTCCGGCGGTAACGCGCAGCACGGGGGATGGACCCGGGCGGAAATGATCTTTTATTACCTGTTGGTGGCCGTCATGGACGTGTTCACCGCCGTGAACGAAGACGACTGGCAGATCGCCGCTGACATCCGCGAAGGCGCCATCAGCCAGTTTCTCCTCAAGCCGATTGATTATCTTTGGTACCGGCTTTGCCTGTTTTTTTCCGGCCGGCTGACCTTTGTCATGATGGCTGCCGTTCCGCTGGCGGCGTTTATCCTCCTTTTCCGGGGCTACGTGGTCCCGCCGGCAAATGCCCTTGCGGTGGTGGTCTTTCCCTTCTCCGTTCTTTTGACCGCGCTGCTGCAATTTTTTATTTCCTATTCCATGGCAATGCTGGCCTTTTGGCTCCTGGAAATTTCCACGTTCATCTTCATCCTCTTCGCCTTTGAATACATCGCCAGCGGGCATTTGTTTCCATTGAATCTTTTACCACCGCCGATTTTTCACGCCCTGATGTTCACGCCGTTTCCGTATCAAATGTACTTCCCCGTCAGCATTTACATGGGCAAAATTTCCGGAGCGGAATTATGGAGCGGCCTGGCGATGCAGATGCTCTGGGTGGTGCTGGGCTATTGCTTCGCGCGGTTCATGTGGCGCCGCGGCGTAAGGAAATACTCCGCATTTGGGGGATAAAGACGCGCCTTTCGTTCAACCCCTCCGTGGGCCCCGTCGTTTCATGGGGAGCACGCCATAAAATTCCCAACCATCACCCCCCCATCGTCATATTCTCGCCCATCGCGCGTTCCAGCCGGGCCCGCGCCACGTCATAATCGTGCAGCGCCTGAATTTGCGTCGTCCGCGCCTGGGTCAGCGCGGTTTCGGCGTTCAACACGTCCAATTGCGTCCCCGTCCCCGCCTCGGAACGCGCCCGCGCCTCGCGCAAGGCCTCCTCCGCCTCCGCCTGAACTTCCTCCTGGGACACCAAAACTTCCTTTGCCTCCACAAAATCCGAGTAGGCCGTGCGCACTTCCAATTCAATCTGGCGCGACTCGTCGGCCAGCGTGTTTTGGGATTTTTCGTAGAGCGCCCTGGCTTGGACCACCTTGCCGCGTGTCAACAGCCCGTCGAAAATGTCCCACTGCAATTGCGCGCCGGCGTTGTAGCCGTAAAGGTCGTGGTTCAGCGTGACCGGCGGCGTGAATTGCGCGTTGTTCCACCCGTAACCGGCGAACACCTGCAACGAGGGCTTGTAACCGGAACTGGCGTTCACCAGGTTCAGGTTGTCCAATTCTTCACCCTCCCGCAGCGCAATCAGTTCCGTCCGCCGCGCCATCGCCGCCTGGATGGCGTCCGGCAGATTCACCTCAAACGGCTTGTCGTCCAGCGTATCGGACAAATGCATGGGAATGTCCTCCCAGATGTCCCGCGGTAAATTGTAGCCAAGCAGGTTCGAGAGATTATTTTTGGCAATGCGATAATTGTTGCGCGCCTGGATAAGATTCGGCCGTTCATTGGCCAGGGCCACGTCGGCCTGCAATACGTTGAAATGAGGCACGGTGCCCGCTTTGTAACGGCTCTCCTGGTCTTGCAATTCCTTCTGCAACAGGTTCACCGAAGCCTCATGGACGGTGATTTGCTGCCCGGCCAGCAGGACGTCGTAATAAGCGACGCGCGTGTTGAGCAGCGTGTCCGCCACCACCGTTTCAAATTGCGCAATCGCCTGCCGCTTCGTGGCGCCCGCCGCCCGAATCGCCGCCACCAGCTTGCCGCCTTCGTAGATCGTCTGGACGATTTGCACGTCGGCGTTCCAGTTTTGATTTGGCTCCGTAAAGCCGAAGAGGGTCTCCTCCGCGGTCGGCTGCGTATATTTATACTGGCCGCCGGCGGTCACCTGCGGCAGCGCCACCGCCCGCGTCTGAATCACCACTCCCTGCGACGCCCGCAGGTCATTCCGCGCTTCGAGAATCGTCGCATTTTGCTGGAGCGACAGGTTCAGCGCGTTCACCAGCGACAGCGGCTGGGTGCTCCAGGCAATCCAATTCGTCGTCGTTTCCCGGGCATAAGCCGGTAAATTGGTGTCGGCGCCTTGCGCGAAAATGCTTCCGGTCGCACCGAAAAGAAAAATCGCCAACGGCAGAATCGTTTTCATTTCTTTCATTTCAAAAAATCCGCGTCACTTGGTCGCGCCCGCCGGCCGCGATTTCATCGCCGCCAGTGAAAAATCGGCTATGTGCTTCGCCAACCGCTCGATGCCCGCAACGTCCTGCGGCACTTGCTTGGGAAATAACCGCGAAACCACAGGACGGCAATGATGAAAAAAAACGCACTGGCTCACAACACTGAAACCATAACGCCAAACACGCTCGTCGTTCATCGGGCAGTCGAGAATTTCGGCGATGATTTTCCAAAGCTGCGTGGCCATCGGGCGGATGCGTTCCTCCACCAGCGAATCCAGCGCGCCCGTCGGCTCGATCATCTCGCGCGAAATCAGCCTCCCATGCCAGGACGTCGGCCCCTTGTCAAATATCCGGAGCAGAAAGGAGTGAATAAATGCGCCCAATTTTTCCTCCGCCGGCGCGTCTTCCGCCAGCCCCTGCAGCGGCGGATATTTCTCCAGCGCCTTTCCGTGGGCGTAACGCAGCACCTCCAGGTAGAGCGTTTCCTTGTCGCCGAAATGATAATTCACCGCCGCCACGTTGGCGCCGGCGCGACGGCAGATTTCACGCACGGTCGCGTCGCGAAAACCCGTTTCCGCAAATACTTCCCCCGCCGCCTGCAACAACTGCTGGCGGGTGGCATCGTGCCCCCTGGCCGGGGCGCGGGCGCGCGGCTTCATTTCAAACAAATAATTAAAACATTTGTTTGACAGGTCAATGAAAATCTTTATTTTCCGTTGGGTCGAAAGTCGCCCCTGAAAGCTTGAGTAATGCAATGAAGAAAAGATTCATTTTGTTCCTGGCGCTCCTGGCCGTGGCGGCCGGCGCTCTCTCTTACGTCTTCACCCGGCCCACCCGTGAAATTGTCCTTACCGGCACCGTCACCACGGATACAGTCATCGTCGCGCCGGAAATCCAGGGACGATTGCAAAAGTTGTTTGTCGAGGAAGGCGACATCGTGACCAACGGCGAATTGGTCGCTCAAATCCTCCCCGCGGAATGGCAGGCTGACGAGGAATTTTATGTCCACAGCGAACAGCAAACCACCGCCGACCTCGCCCAAGCTCAGGCCGATTTGGAAAACGCCCGCCTCAATTTCACCCGTATCGCCGGCCTTTATTCAAACAACGTCGAATCCGCCCAGGATTATGATGCCGCCCGGACCACCTATGATTCCGCCAAAGCCCGCGTGGATGCCGTCAAAAGGCAAATCCAGGCCGCCTCGGCCCAAAAACAAAAGGCCCAGATTGTCCTGGGCTATACGCAAATTTTCGCGCCCACCAATGGCATCATTGATAAACGCGTCGCCTTGGAGGGCGAAATGGTCAATGCCGATCAGCCCATCGTCACCATTATCAATCCCGATGACCTCTGGGTGCGCGCTGATGTCGAGGAAACCTACATTGACCGCATTCGTCTCGGCGACCAATTCCAAGTCCGCCTGCCCTCCGGCGCCACCCGCGAAGGCACGGTCTTTTATCGCAGTGTGGATGCCGATTACGCCACCCAGCGCGACGTCAGCCGCACCAAACGCGACATCAAGACCTTTGAAATCCGCCTCCGCTGCGATAATTCCAACCGCGCCCTCGCTGTGGGCATGACTGCCTATGTTACCCTGCCGCTGAAATGAATGCCGATGTTGAAGTCGAAAAACTCACCAAGCGCTTCGGCGATTTCGTCGCCGTGGACGCCTTGAATTTTTCCGTCGAACATGGCGAGATTTTCGGGTTGCTCGGCCCCAACGGCGCGGGAAAATCCACCCTCATCCGCATGTTGACCACCCTCGTGCCGCCCAGTTCCGGCGCCGCCCGTGTCAATCACTTCGACATCGTCCGCCAGCCCAACAACGTTCGGCAATCCATCGGCGTCATCCCCCAGGCCATGACCAGCGACCTCGAATTGAGCGCCGAGGAAAATCTCATCATCTTCGCCAAGCTTTACGGTATCCCCCATGAGCAGCGCAAACGGACCATCCCGCAACTGCTCAAGGAAGTGGATTTGACCCAATGGGCGGACAAACCCGTCAAAATGTTTTCCGGCGGCATGAGGCGCCGCATGGAGATCGCGCGTGGTCTCGTCCATGAACCTAAAATCTTCTTCCTCGACGAACCCACCACCGGCCTGGATCCCGTCTCCCGCGTCTCTGTCTGGGAAATGCTCGCCCGCCTGAAACGCGAACGCGATTTGACCATCATCGTCACCACCCACTACATGGATGAGGCCGATAAATTGTGCGACCGCATCGCCATCATTGACCAGGGCAGGCTCGCCGCCCTCGATTCCCCGCTGAAATTGAAGGCCTCCATTCCGGGAAAAAACATCCTCGAAGCGAGCTTTTCCGGCGCGCCGGCCAACTGGGCCGAAACGTTGCGGACGCTCCCTGAAGCGGCCGAAGTTAAAAACCAGGAGAATATCTTCCGCATCTCCACCAATAACGGCCCGCGCACCACGGTGGAATTGCTCGAAAAGGCGCGCGCCGCGAACATCGCGGTCACCTCGCTCTCGGTCCAAAGCACCACCCTCGACGACGTGTTTGTCCATTACACCGGCCATCAACTCCGCGACACCCTCCAGGCGCCTTCCGCCGCCGAAAGCCCCTTTATCATGAGACGTTGATTTTATGCATCGAGTCTGGGCCATCATCGAACGCGACCTGCGCCGCTTCCGGCGCAGCCCGGCGCTCATGTTCGTTTCCATGGTCATGCCGCTGGTGCAATTGGTCGTCCTCGGCTACGCCTTCGGTGGAAAAATAAAAAACCTCCAGGTCGGCGTCGTGGACGAGGACCACGGCGTTCCTGCCATCAAACTGCACGAAATGTTCCAAGCCGTCGCCGCCAACGCCAAAACCTTCACCCCGATCTATTATGACGACCGCGCCGTCGCCATCCGCGATTTGCGGATCGGGAAAATTAACGGCGTGCTGGACATCCCGCCCCAATATTCACGCAAACTCCTCGCGGGCATCAACCCCCGCATCGCCCTGGTGGAGGACAATTCGGACCAATTCTCCGCCTCCGCCCTCGAAGGAGTGTTGAGCAGTTTGGTGACGGCTTACAATTCATCCCCCGTTCCGCCCCGCACCACCAGTGACGTGACCCTGGACGTCGTCGAAATTTATCCGTATGTGCCTTACATCCAGTTTCTCCTGCCGGGCGTCATCGTGCTGGCGGTTTTCATCTCCGCGATGATCGGCGGCGGCATCATTTTCATTGATGACAAGGCGCGCGGACTGCACGAGGGCTATCTCGTGACGCCAATACGCAAATTTGAATTGATTCTCGGATTCACGCTGGCCGGCGCGGTCAAGGCCATCATCAGCGGAACGGTTTTAATCACCCTCGGCTCCCTCATTGCCGGAATTCCCGACCCTCTGGACCCGCTGCGTATCTTAAGGATGTTTATTCTGGTGATTTCCACCGCCCTGGCGCTCATCAGCATGATGTTCCTCATCATGGTCCGCGTGAGCGATCCGCTGGTGCCCCGCGCAATCTTCGGAATGCTCAACACCGTCCTGTATTTCCCCAGCGGCGCGGTGTACCCGACGCAATCATTTCCCGAATGGATGAAAGCCATTGCCATTGTTGACCCCTTCACCTACGCCGTGCATGGGTTCAAGCAACTCGTCTTGAAAAACACCGGCCTCATGGCCATCAGCGGCGATTTGCTGTTCCTGTTCTGCTTCACCGCGCTGGCAATGGGCATCGCCACCCTCCTGTTCCGCCGGACATTGTAACCCCCGCGTCCCGCGGGTTGAGCCGGACGTCGCGCCCGGCTGTGATCCGCCGGTTCGCCCACAGGGGTCACCTTTGGGGAAATCCTCCCGTGGTATGTCAATCTCTGGTAGCTGTTGCGGACATGGTGATTTCACCGTGTCGAAGGAAAGTCAGGAAGAAATCATCTTGTTCAACTCGTCCCGCCAGCTTTCATAAAGCCCTTCATCCAATATCTGAAAGCGGAATTGCTGCTTGTCGAAGCCCTGACCGAGCTTCTGCCACGATACCTGCTTGCCCGCCTTGGAAAAATAGCCGGCAATCTTCTGTTTATATTTTGTGTCGGGATTGCCGCCGAGGTGTTTGCCTTTGCTTTCGACAACGACCACCCGCGCCATCGGTTTCTCATCCTTGCCGTTTTGCACAACGAAGTCGGGAAAAATCCGGTTCTTTCGGAAACCCTGAATCGAGAAATTTTCCTGCCCGACTTTGTTCCGATACCACCACAGCACTTCTGGATGCCGGTCAATCACCAGCGCGACCTCTTTTTCGTAACTGTTGAAATCCGCCTTCGGCACGAAGTCAAACAGCGAGCGTTCGACATCCATCCAGTCGTCGTGGCGAAGCGGCTCGGTTCGGCGCACTTCAATTGATGGTGGAATTTCAAACCGGCATTCCACACATTCGAGATAAAAGCACAACTCGCCTTTTTCAAACATCCGGTCAAAGGCCCGTTCCGCCAGCCGGTCTGTCTCCTGCTCGATGAACTCACGGCATTTGTTCCGCAGCGTGAACTTCACCAGCCCCATTTTCCCCTTGAGCGGCGGATAAACTTTGCAAAGCCGCTCGGTGGTTTTTTCCACCACGACCCGCAGTTGCTTGAAGCTGAAATGCTCGTAAGGCAGGCTCGCCACCAGCCACGCCAGAACCGTTTCATCCTTTTCAAAAAACTCCGGTTCGTCTTCGCCAACC
>DATJSQ010000147.1:0-33609 GCA_035503995.1 Verrucomicrobiia bacterium
CGAGGAACTCATCGTCATGATGCGACCGACGGTTCTGAAAACACCTGAGCTCGCCGCCGCCGAAACGGCCAGGGAACAGGAAGAATTGCCGGGGGTTGCCCAGGCCGAGGCGGAAGACGCCGTGGACCAGAAAAAATCACTTGAAGCCGAGCGCCACCGGGAAATGCAGGACGGCGAAACAAATGGCGCCGAATTTTCTCCCGCGCCGGCGGCGAACCCGGACTCGCTCGAAACCAACCAGCCGGCGCCTTAGTCCAAACAGAACTTGAAACCCGCCTCGGTTTGCGGACAATGGCGTCGAAGCATGAAACCGAATGATTTCGCGGACACACGGGTGCTGGTGACCGGTGGAGCGGGTTTTATTGGCAGCGCCCTCGTCTGGACGCTGAATCGCCGCGGCTGTGAGAACATTGTCATCTGCGACATCCTCGGCACCGAGGAAAAATGGCGCAATTTGACGCCGTTGCGTTTCAAGGATTATCTCGAGGCCGAAGCGCTGCTGCCGAAACTGCAGAGCGGCGCACTCGGTAAATTTGATCTCGTCCTCCATCTGGGTGCGTGTTCTTCCACCACCGAACGGGACGCCGGTTATCTTATTCGCAACAATTACGGATTCACCAAGGATTTATGCGCCTGGTCGCTCGCCAGCAAAGCGCGCTTCGTTTATGCGTCGTCCGCCGCCACTTACGGTGACGGCTCGGCGGGAATGGAGGATGACCAATCGCAATTGGAAAAATTGCGTCCGCTGAACATGTATGGCTGTTCCAAGCACCTCTTCGATTTATACGCGCATCGCGGCGGGTTTTTGAACAAAATCGTCGGCCTCAAATACTTCAACGTCTTTGGCCCAAACGAGGACCACAAGGGCGACATGCGATCGCTCGTCCACAAAAGTTTCGCCCAGGCGCAAAACGAAGGGTTGATCCGGCTGTTCAAAAGTTACCGTCCGGAGTTCCGCGACGGCGAACAGAAGCGTGATTTCCTTTACGTCAAGGACGCCGCCGCCATGACTCTCCATCTGGCCGCCTCCAAAAAAGCCGGCGGGATTTTCAACATCGGTTCCGGCGAAGCGCGGACCTGGATTGAGCTGGCCAACGCCGTTTTTGCCGCGCTGGGGAAAAAGCCGAAGGTGGAATTCATCGAAATGCCCGGGGCCATTCGCGACAAATACCAGTACTTTACCCAGGCCAACATTTCCAAACTGCGCGCCGCCGGTTACCGGGAGAAAATCACGCCGCTGGAGAACGCCGTGGCGGATTATGTGCGGAATTACCTCGTGCCGGATCAACGGTTGGAGCCGGGGGCGGAATAAAATCAGCTCTATAAAAGCGGCCAGGGCCGGATGGCGCTGAATACGAGACCGACGAGGATGCCGATTGAGACTTCGATGAACCGGTGAATTGAACTTACACAACGGATGTCGTTATCCAAGCCGAAAGCTCGACAGGCGTGAATTTTTTCCAATCGCTCGTACACGTCGTGCGCCGTTGCCGGGTCCAAATCCAAGATTCACCGTATCGTGACTTGCCGTTGACCGCGATTATTGTAATTCTTGCAGAATGATACGGTGCATTTTTGTTCGATTGGCAGTGGCGATTTCCGCAGTCGCTATTATTTACAGCGCAAATTCCATTTTTGCGGATGAATTCGATGCCACAACCGGAATCGTGGGCTTCACGACCAACGGCCTCGCGACTCCGGTCAATCAACTCGTGACTCCAACGGGAGTTCAAGTGGTCCTTCCCGGTGTCCGGCCAACAGCCATCGCCCTGAGTCCGGACGGAAAAATTCTCGTCACCGCCGGGCTGACGCATGAACTCATCGCCGTGGATCCAGCAACCGGAAGGATCTTGCAACACGTGCCATTTCCGTCGGACAAGGCGCAACCCGAAAAGCCCTTGTTTGAGGGCATTTTAAATCCAGACGAAAAAGCTCAAATCAGTTTCACCGGCCTGGCCTTTTCTCCCGACGGCAGGCGGATTTATCTCTCCAACGTCAACGGCGACATCAAAGCCTTTGCGGTTGCCGCCGATGACACAATCTCACCGCTTTTTTCAATGGCTTTGCCCGGCTTTAAGGCCTTTGATCGGTCGGAAGAAATTCCCGCCGGCATCGCGGTATCATCGGATGGCAGGAAAATTTATGTCGCCGGCAACCTCTCCAATCGTCTTTTCGAACTGGACGCCGCCACCGGCAAAATTTTGAGAACATGGGACGTGGGGGTCGCCCCGTTTGATGTGGCCCTTTGCAACGACAAAATTTACGTGAGCAATTGGGGTGGACGGAGGCCCGGTGCGGACAGTTTGACCGGCCCGGCCGGCCAGGGAATGCTCGTCCGCGTGGACGACCGCAGCATCGCCAACGAAGGTTCGGTTTCCGTGATTGACCTGGACGACACCAACCAAAGCGAGATCATCACCGGCCTTCGCTCCTCCGCCCTGGCGCTGTCGCCCGACAAAAAATATCTCGTTGTGGCCAACTCGGGCAGCGACACATTAAGCGTCATTGACACGGGCGGCGGTAAAATTGTGGAGACGATTTGTGCGCGGCAAAATCCGGGGGATTTGTTCGGCGCGCAGCCGAACGCGCTGGCGTTTGATAAATCCGGCAAAAGGTTGTTTGTCTGCAACGGCACGCAAAACGCCGTGGCCGTCTTCAAGTTTAAGCCCGGTGAATCGCAATTGCTCGGCCTGATTCCTGTCGGCTGGTTTCCTGACGCCATTGCCTATAATGCGCGCGGCAGGCAGCTTTGCGTTGCCAACATCAAGGACATCGCCGCCCAGACGGAACGCGCGCGACAGGGCGCGCATGGATTTGGATTTAACAGCAAACAATACACCGGGTCGCTGTCACTCGTGCCAGCGCCCTCGAAACGGCAATTGCCGCAACTCACGCAAATCGCGCGGGATGATATGCGGTATCCGCTGTTGGAACGGGCGCTGTTGCCGCCGCGCGCCGGCCGGCCGGCCGTGCCCGTTCCCGAGCGTATCGGTGAGCCGAGCGTCTTTTCGCACGTCATTTATATCATCAAGGAAAACCGCACCTACGACCAGGTGCTCGGCGATGTGAGCGAAGGCAACGGCGACCCGGGCCTTTGCACGTTTGGCGAGCGCGTGACACCCAATGAACACAAAATCGTCCGGGATTTTTGCCTGCTCGACAATACCTATTGTTGCAGCATTTTGAGCGCGGACGGCCATCAATGGACCGACACGGGCATTGCGACGGATTACGTCGAGCGCGAGTTTGCCGGTTGGCCGCGCAGCTATCCCGCGGGCGGGGCCGGTATCGCCGGCAAGGACGCGCTCGCCTATTCGCCCGCTGGTTTTATCTGGAACGACGCTCTCGCGCACGGAAAAACCGTCGCTGATTTCGGCGAATTTTCGACCGCGCACGTAGCATGGAAAAATTCCGGCAGCACCAAGGTCCGGTTCCTGGATGCCTACCACAATTTCATCGCCGGCTCCGATGCCATTGCTTATTCGAGCGAACCGGACATTGAAGCGATGCGGCCTTTTGTCGTGACCAACACCATTGGATGGGATTTGTCCGTGCCGGATGTCTGGCGCGCCGCGCAATTCATCAAGCATTTGAAACAATTTGAAGCGGCCGACAACCTGCCCAACCTGGTTGTCATTTGGCTGCCAAACGATCACACCAGCGGGACCAGACCCGGCGCGCCAACGCCCGAAGCCCAGGCGGCGGACAATGATCTGGCGGTTGGTCGGGTCGTGGACGCCGTGAGTCACTCGAAATTTTGGGCGAATACCTGCATCTTCGCCGTCGAAGACGACCCGCAAAACGGCTGGGACCACGTGAGCGGCTATCGCACGACGGCCTATGTGGCCAGCCCTTACACCAAACGCGGCGCGGTGGTGAACACGCAATACAACCAGACGAGCCTGCTGCGGACGATGGAATTGATGCTCGGCCTGCCGCCAATGAACCAGATGGACGGCACCGCCACGCCGATGTTTGATTGTTTCACCAACACGCCGGACTTCACGGCCTTTGATGCGGTGACCAACCAGGTGCCGCTTGATCAAATGAACCCGCGGCCGGACGAAATTTCCGACTCACAATTGCGCAAGGACGCCGTTGTTTCGTCGCGATTGCCTCTGGATAAGGAAGACCAATGCCCGGAGGACGTGTTCAATCGTATCCTTTGGCGCGCCATCAAAGGTCCGCATACACCCTATCCGGATTGGGCGGTGAAGGGAGGGGGCGATGATGATTGAAGAACGACATGATGCGGTGTTCCGGGAGCGTGTCTGAAAATTGCAGGGTCGGCCATCGTGGTCCTGCGTTGCGGGATAAAGCCGTGGCCACGCGTCAAATTTCTCCTCAAAGCACCGGAAGCAACGTGATTGCCAACCAAAGAATGCAGGCGACCAATCCCAGGGAGGCCACCACCGGATGCCGGGTCCACGTTAACAAACTGACCAAAAGAACCGCCGCCATCAAAACGGCGCATAACGGTGAAATACCTTCACGCCCAGTCGGGCCATAGGAATTGGCCGGACGCCAAAATGCCATGCTCAAATACGCCGCCGGAACCAATACGAACAGCGCCACTCTCAGAAATCTTGATGATGACAGAGGGACCATGGGTTTCGTTGCCTGACATTCCACGCCGGCGAATTGCGCCGCTGGTCGTGCTTTATTATCGGGACTCTATTTCCGCTTCAGTCTTTTGTCAAAACACAATCGGCTCATTCATTTTTCCGCATTGCGAACACCGTGAGCGGTCCACGTCCGGGTCGTCGGTATAAACGTAACCGCAGTTTTTGCAACGGAAGACACGGTCCTGGCTGTGAGTCGGACCGAAACGGCGGCGGCGCAGTTCGGACAAGGCCCAAAGCGCCAGCAATCCGCTCAGAGTCAGCGTCACATAAATCGTGATGAGCGAAGGAATGTTCATTGTAAAATGGCCGCCGAATTCGTGGCCGGCAGCGGAATGGTCCGCCAGTTGAAGATCAGTTCACCCAGGGTTGAACCTGGCGCGGGCGCGAAATGCAACCCGCTCGCGATATCGAGCGCCCGCTGGTCGGCGGCGTCCAACCCGCTGCCACGCACCAGCACGCCCGAGACAACGTCACCTTCCGGGTCCACAAGCGCCTGCACGATGGTCGCTTGCAGCACGTCATCGTCTGGCCAGGACGGCAGTTCCGGCGGCGCCATCCAGGCTCTTTCTGCCAGCCCGCCGCCGGGACGCAAGGTGGACGTCTGCGCGAATACGGGTTGAAACGACTGGTCCGGCACGTTGAACTTTGGCGATGGTTTGAAAACATCACGGGGAAGCGCGGACGCCGGATTGGCAGGCGCATGGTCGGGGATCCACGCGCTCCTGCTTCCAACCAGCCGGGTGGCCATTTCCTCGTCCGGAAGCGGCAACCAGGTTGGCGCCGGATTCGTAATTCGCAGCGGAGGCGTTTCCGCATCTGCATGCGGCAGGGCAAAAAGAGTCGGGTCAGTCAGGGCAAAAAAATCGCTTTTATGGCCAATCCCGTTCATTCCATCGGCCAACTGAAGCTGCGGGACCTTTTTGACCGGACGGGGAACCATCGGCTTTCGGTCGCCGAAAATAAAAATCAAGGCGACGTGCGCGACAAAAACGAGAAAGATCAGCCGGAGCAAACGGGGGCGCGACCATCCCGGTTCCGGCGTCGGTTGATGGGCCGCGTCCGGTTGGGTGGGGGAGGCGTTCATGGCTGGCCGGATGCTTCCGGCGGCGGCAGCGTGGCCAGGAGCGCGCTTTGAATCCCCGCCGCGCGGGCGAGCAGGGTCAAATGCACCAGTTGTTCGTAGGTCACGGATTTATCCGCATCTATGACGAGGGTGAGCGAAGGGCCGGCCCGTTTCGCGGCGTTGGCGAGGCTCGACTTCAACTGCGCCTCGCCGACCATCTGGTTGGCAAAATAATATCTGCCGGCCGAATCAATGGCCACAGCCACGGTCGGCTTGTCCGTGCCGGGCAGGTCGCCGGCAACCGGCAGTTGCAGCGGGATGCCCGGTGTGGGCATTAGAGCGGCAAAAAGAAGGAACATGGCGAACAGGAAAAAAACCGCCGCGAATGGCGCCACCTCAAACGGGCTGCGGAGCAGACGCGTGTTGCGCGGGAATTTCATGAGGTCTGTTTCTCCGTGACGATGTTGACGATTTCTGCCGCCGCCCGCTCCATGTCGAGCACGATTTTGTTGACGCGGCTGATGAGATAATTGTAACCGGCATGGGCCGGAATCGCCACGGCAATGCCCGCCGCCGCGCAGATGAGCGCCTCCCACATTCCGCCGGCCAGGCTGCTAAAATGCGCATACAGCCCGTCCGCCTGCAATCGCGTGAAAATCTGGATGAATCCAATCACCGTGCCGAGCAAACCCAACAGCGGCGCGATTTGCGCAATGGTTGCGAGCAAATTCAACCGCTCTTCAAGCAGCGGCACTTCGGTGAGGCCGGCCTCCTCAACGGCCTCGCGGACACGCTCCCGCCCCTTGTCACGATTAAGGATGGCTGTTTTCACCAGGCGCGCCACCGGCCCCGGCGTTGCATCACATATCGAAATCGCCTCGACCACGTTGTCGCGCTTGAGCACGTTGCGCACTCCGTTGAGAAACTCAATGGAATTGATTTGCGCGCGATGGCAATGCAGCGCACGCTCGACGAATACAACGATGGCTATGGCCGCGGCGATTAAAATCAGCCAGATCACCGGCCCGCCACTGGCAAGAAGCGTTGGCATGGGATTTGTATAGGCTTTCGCGCGCCTGGTGTAAAGGTAGGAGATGGGGCGTCGGTTTGTGATTGACGGATGGCATCGGCCTAAAGCCACGGTCTTAAGGAGAGGCAGGTCAATCGAGAAATATGCGTGCTCGCTTCCCTGCTCCATCTCTTGTATTTTCGCCGCATGGGAAAATCAGACCCACTGCGCGACCTTGTCCGCACGCAAAAATCGTCGAACGAAGGCATCGGCGTCAAAACCGACGGCAGGAGCGGGAAGGAAAGGAGTTCGCGATGAGCTGGTTTAAAACCACCGATAACCAAGCATCCGCGGACACAAAATCGGCGCGGATGAAAACCGCCTTGATGTCGCTGCCCTTTGCGGCAATGGGCCTGATTGCGTTTATCATGCTGTTGCATGACGGAGTGCTGGGAGGATTGACCCGGGATTCGGCCATCAAGCTGGTGAGCGTCATCGTGGTCGCCGCGGGATTTGTGACGCTCATCTTTGGTGTCGCCGCCAAAAAAACTTCGTTGGCCGCGCAGCTCAAGGCCTCGCTCGCCGAAGACCCGGAAAAGCCCTGGCTCAAGCGCTCGGATTGGGCCGCGGGACGCATTAAATCCGCTGGAACCCCGGATGCAAAATCCTTCCTGATTATGGGAATTGCGCTTTGCGTCCTCGGCGGGCTGATTGCCATTCTCGTTGTTCCCATTGCCTTGCGCACCAAAAATTACAGCGACCTGGTGGCCTTGTTGTTTCCCGCGGTCGGAATCGCCTTTTTGACGTCCGTGCTTCGAAAAGTTTACGCCCACCGGCGCTTTGGCGATTGCTTTTTTGAAATGACACAAGTTCCCGCGCCGCCCGGCGGCGCGCTCCAGGGCGCGATTCGCACGACGTTGCCCCTGCCTCCAGAACAGAAGCCACGGCTCCAACTTTTTTGCGTCTGCCGGACCGCGAGTGGCTCCGCCCAGCATCGCCGCACCGACGAAAAAATTCTCTGGGAAGACGAACAAACGCCGCAACCGCCGACGGAACCGAATTCGACCGCGGGGAATGTTCGGGTTCTTTTCGATCTGCCGCCCAATGCACCGCCGTGTTCTCAACGTGGAAATGAAACGGTTTTTTGGCGGCTGGAGATGAAAATCCCTTCGGCGAATTTTCACGCGACCTTTGAGGTCCCGATTTTCAAAATCACCGGCAATTCAGCCGCGGACAAATGAGACGCTCAAAACTTGTGGCCAAACCCAAAACCCAATATTCAAAACGCCGGGTGCATGCCCGGCGGGCCGGGTTGAAGCGCGGTGGCGGCGAATGGCGGAAAGAAGTCGAGCGTGTCCTCATCACCGAGGAGCAAATTTCGCGACGGATAAAAATCCTGGCGCGGGAAATTGAGCGCGACTTCCGCGGGCGCGAGCTGGTCGTCGTGTCGCTGCTCAATGGCACGGTCATGTTTCTTGCCGATTTGATCCGGCATTTGAATCTTCCCTTGCGCCTGGATTTCATGGGCGTCTCCAGTTACGGCCTCGGCACGGAATCCGGCGATTTGGTCTTCACCAAGGAACTCCGGCTGGATGTCCGCGGCCGCGATTTGTTGCTCATTGACGACATTCTCGATACCGGCAAAACGATGAGCCGCGTGCTGCCGAAAATCCGCGCGCTCAAACCGCGGCGGATTAAAATCTGCGTTTTGCTTGATAAACCGTCGCGGCGCGTCGAAGAAATCCGCGCCGACTACGTCGGCTTCGAGATTCCCGATTATTTTGTGGTCGGTTACGGGCTTGATTTCGCCGAGCGTTATCGCAATCTGCCGTTCGTTGGCGTGCTGCATCCGCACATTTATCAACAGGCCTGCCAGCAAATTTGCCGGAAATAATGGAACTAAAACTCATCAGCTTTCTCGGTTGGCTGACGATGATCGCCGCCGCGTGGGCGATATCCTACAACCGGAAGCTGTTTCCGTGGCGGACGGTCGCCTGGGGGCTTGGGCTTCAGTTCACATTGGCGCTTTTGATCTTGAAAACACCGTGGGGCGCCGACCTGTTCAGTTTCGCCGAAAAAGTTGTCGTCAAGCTCCTGCAATTTGCCAATGACGGCAGCAAATTCGTCTTCGGCCCGCTGGCCGATGAGGAGTTGCTCTCAAAAACGTTCGGCGCGGACAATGACGTGATCTTCGCCGTCCTCGTCATGGGAACGATCATCATTGTCGCGAGCATTTCATCGTTGCTTTATCATTGGGGCATTTTGCAAAAAGTCGTTCATGCCGCCGCGTGGGTGATGCGCAAGATCATGCGCACCAGCGGCAGCGAGACGCTCTCCGCCTGCGCGAACATTTTCATGGGGCAGACCGAGGCGCCGCTGATGATCCGCCCTTACATCCCGCGAATGACCCGGAGCGAAATCATGACCATCATGGTCTGCGGCATGGCGCATATCGCGGGCGGCGTGGCGGCGGTTTACGCGGCCATGGGAATTCGCGCCGGGTATCCGCATACGGCCGGGCATCTGTTGACCGCATCCGTTCTCAATTGCCCTGCCGCCCTGATGATTGCCAAAATTCTCCTGCCCGAGACGCAAACAAGCGAAACCGCCGCGTCCATGCCCGCCACCCTTCCGCGCACCACCGTCAATTCCATTGAGGCCATCTGCCGCGGCGCCAGCGATGGTTTCCAACTCGCCTTGAACGTCATCGCCATGTTGATCGCGTTCATCGCCATGATTGCACTGGCAAATTTTCTCATCACTTATCCCCAGAAACATTTGGGCATCGAAAATCCGGCGACGTTGCAAAACGTCTTCGGCTGGGTCAACGCGCCGTTTGCCTTTTTGATGGGCGTGCCGTGGAAGGATTGCCTGAATGTCGGGCAAATTTTGGGCGAACGCGTGGTGCTCAATGAATTTGTCGCCTACCTCGATTTGACATCCCCCGCCAAAGTTGCCGCGCTCGATCCGCGCAGTTTCACCATTGCGACGTATGCGCTGTGCGGCTTCGCCAATTTTTCGAGCATCGCCATTCAGGTCGGCGGCATCGGTTCGCTGGCCCCCGAACGCCGCGGCGAAATGGCCAAAGTCGGGTTCCGCGCCATGCTGGGCGGTTTGCTCGCCGCCTACATGACCGCATCGCTCGCGGGATTTTTGCTTTGATTGATTTTCGATCACGAGAATCTGCTTCCTCGTCCTTCGTCATCATCCTCATCCCCACATCTAATGCGGATTCACGCTGACGCTCCAACGTCGCAAAGGAAAATACCCTCCATTCTTCTGTTTTTTGCATCGGAGTGAAACGTGCGGACGTTTTCAATATTGATTTGATTAGGGAATTTCCGCCAGGCAAACCTGCCTGGGACAATTTCGTTGGCTTTGACTGCAATGTCCTCCGTGTCCACGTATTGAGTGTCGCCGCCGAGGAGATATTCGGCCAGCGTCACGATTTCATGGTTGGTCAATACTTTTTTCGTCTTAGATGGGGCACTATTCATTTATCGTAAATTTTTTGGCTTCGGCCACTCCGAGTTTTACATCCGTGTTAATCCGTGTTTATCTGTGGTTGGAACATGGCATTTCTTAATGACAATTACCTTAAGCTGAAAGCCGGATACCTTTTCCCTGAAATTAGCCGGCGCGTGAAGGCTTTTTGCGGGGCAAATCCCGAAGCGGCCAAACGGCTCATCCGTTGCGGCATCGGCGACGTCACCGAACCGCTGCCGCCCGCCGCCGTCGCCGCCATGCACAAAGCGGTGGATGAAATGGCGGTGCGCGAAACCTTTCGCGGCTATGGCCCCGAGCAGGGATACGACTGGCTGCGCGCGGCCATCGCCCAAAACGACTTTCGCGCCCGCGGCTGCGACGTTGCCGACGACGAGATTTTTGTCAGCGACGGAACGAAATGCGATACGGGCAACATCCTCGACATTCTGGGCGCGAAAAACAAAATTGCGATCAGCGACCCGGTGTACCCGGTTTATGTGGATACCAACGTCATGGCCGGCCATACCGGCGAAGCGAATGAGGCCGGCGCGTACGCCAAACTGGTCTATTTACCGTGCAAGCCGGGCAACGGCTTTATTCCCGGTCCTCCAAAAAAGCACGTGGATGTCATTTATCTTTGCTCGCCGAACAACCCCACGGGCGCGGCAGCCACGCGCGAACAACTGGAGGCGTGGGTCAAATATGCGTCGGAACACAAGGCGCTCATTTTGTTTGACGCGGCCTACGAGGCGTACATCACCGAACCGGGTATTCCGCATTCGATCTACGAAATTCCCGGCGCGCGCGAGTGCGCCATCGAATTCCGCAGTTGCTCGAAAAGCGGCGGGTTCACCGGTGTGCGCTGCGCCTGTACCGTCGTGCCCAAATCGCTCAACGCGCAAACCAAAACCGGCGAATTCAAACCGCTCCATCCGTTGTGGCTGCGGCGGATGACCACAAAATTCAACGGCGTCAGTTATATCGTGCAGCGGGGCGCGGAGGCCCTGTATTCGCCCGACGGCCGGGGCCAGGTGCAGATGCTCATCCGCCATTACCTCGGCAATGCCGGGGTCTTGCGCCAGGGCGCCAAAAAGGCCGGACTGAAAGTATTCGGCGGCGTCAATGCTCCTTACCTGTGGGTGCGCGCGCCCAAAGGCGTCACCAGTTGGCAGGCGTTCGACAAAATCTTGAATGAGGCCAATGTCGTCATCACGCCCGGCTCCGGCTTCGGCTCGCGGGGCGAGGGCTATTTCCGCGTCAGCGCCTTCAACAGCCGCGCCAACGCCGAAGAGGTGTCCCGCCGGTTGCAGGATTTGAAATGGTAAAATATTCAGGCTCGACGTGACAGCCGCGCTCGTTGGATTATAGTTCGGCATGAAAAAGGAGACATCCCGAGCGGGAATTGAATGAATTCAACCCTTCCCGCCGTTTATCTCGCGCGGCATGGTGAAACCGCGTGGAGCGTCAGCGGCCAGCACACCGGACGCACGGACCTGCCGTTGACGGAACGCGGCGCGCAAAACGCCCGCCTCCTCGGCCAACGATTGCGAACAATAAAATTCGCCAAAGTCTTCACCAGTCCACTGCAACGCGCGGCCCGTACCTGCGCTCTGGCTGGTTTCGGCGCCGTGGCGCAAACCGACGCCAATCTGGTCGAATGGGATTACGGTCAATACGAAGGATTGACCAGTGCGCAAATTTACGAAAAACGTCCCGATTGGTCGCTCTTCCGCGACGGGTGTCCCGGCGGCGAAACCCCCGGTCAAATCGCCGCGCGCGCGGATACCGTCGTCAATCGCCTGAGAACCGTCAACGAGGACGTCCTGATTTTCTCCAGCGGACACTTTCTGCGGGTGCTGGCGGTCCGGTGGCTCGGCCTGGAACCTCTCGCCGGAAAATTTTTCCTCCTCAACACCGCCAGCCTCAGCGCGCTTGGCTATGAAAATGTTCTTTCGCGTCCAGCCATCCGGCTGTGGAATGACACCAGCCATTTGGCCTTCAGTTGAACCCGGCTAATCACCCGTCGTTTGCGCGCGGGTAAATGATTTGAAGATCAGCGTGAATTCCCAGCGCTTTTGGGGAATCCCGCTGGAAACATCGTCGCCCGTGTCGAGTGCAACCCCGCCATTGTCCCGATTGACCGACCAGAATGAGAGGCTGCAGACCCACGGTTGGCCCTCCGCCCATTTTCTCAGAGCCAACGCGTCCTCTGTCGTGAAAATTTCCCCGCGTTGGTCGTTTCGCCCGATCATCGGCGTAAGCCCCATTTGAATGCCCGGCACAATTTTTCGACATTGATCGTAAGCCTTGACGGCACTTGCCATGGCCACCTCGCTCATCTTCCTTCCTTTTGAAAAGCGCCGTCCAAAATCCATTGTCATCACGTTCACGGAATGAATTTTCAGGCCTTTGGAAACGGCATCTCCAAGCAGGCTCTGCGATTCCTCTGAAATTCCTTCCGGATCCACCGGCAATGTAAACGACACGACGAGACCATGGTCTTTTTCCTGTAGTTCGGCCAGCGCGGCATTTCGCCGCCGGTTCGCGGCGGCATCGGACAGCCCGTCTCCCTCAATGTCGAAATCCAGCCAGGTCAATTTATACCTGTGAATGACGGACTGGTACTTCGCCTCCAATGCCGCGACATTCGTTTCAGCGATCGCGAGCTCTGTCCCTGCCTCTCCGCCAAAGGAGACGATCACATCCCCGCCACGATCCCGAATGGTTTTAATTTGCCCGGCGTATCGGTTTTCCCCCATCGGGAATCGCCCGTCCCATTCCGGCTCCCCCTGCGGACCGCTGACGATAAAGGCGATGGTATAAAATTTTGGCCGCAGGCATCATCGCATTGGGTGATTTGAAAACCATCATCGGCCCCGATATACATGTAGGGGGCAAAGATCCTTGCCGGCCAGCCGGCGCCGGGCGCCGCCAGACCGGAGACCGGCAGGAGAACAAAGGCGATCAAACTGTTCCTGACGAGTTTTGTCATCGGCGCAATTTGTTTCGCGATTGATTCACACCGCCCGGTTTTGATAACATAAAACACACGGCAAAAACCTCGCTCATTCTTAAACCATACCAAACCCATGAACATCCGCAAAGCCGTCATCACCGCCGCCGGGCCGAACCAACGGACGCTGCCCCTGCAAACGCTGGTGGACCGCGACGGCAAGACCAAAACCGCGCTTGCCATCATCGTCGAGGAGGCGCTTAACTCGGGCGCGGAGGAAATCTGCGTGGTCGTCTTTCCCGGCGACGCCGACACTTACCGCGCCGCCGCCGGTCCGCACGGCAAGCGGCTCCAATTTGTCGAGCAGGGAAAATCCCTCGGGCACGGCCACGCGGTCTGGAGCGCGCATCAATTCACTGGCGACGAGCCGTTTCTGTTGCTCGTCGGCGACCACCTCTACCTGAGCCGCGAGGATCACAGTTGCGCGCGCCAACTCGTCGAAGTCGCCGCCGCTGAAGCGTGCGCTGTTTCCGCCGTGCATCCGACGCATGAAAGCAAACTGCCGTATTATGGCGTGGCCGGCGGGCGGCTCGCGGAGAATCGCAAGGGTCTTTACCTCGTCTCCGAAGTTTTGGAAAAGCCGACGCCGACGGTGGCGGAGCAACAGCTCATCGTCCCCGGTTTGCGCGCGGGACACTATCTTTGTTTTTTCGGAATGCACGTGCTCACACCCGGCGTGATGGAGTTGCTCGGCGCGGCCCTCTCCCGCGGCGAAACCGTCAGCCTGAGCGAAACCCTGGCCAGCTTGGCGACGCGTGAGCGTTACCTCGCGTACGAAATCCAGGGACGGCGTTTTGATATCGGTCTCAAATACGGCCTCCTCACCGCGCAACTGGCGCTGGCTCTGGGCAGTCCCGCCCGCGCCGAGGTGCTCGCCGGCATCGTTGAACTCCTCGCCCAGGAACCCCGCTGACACGAGCATGGCCACCCCGCTCCTCAATATCATCACCTCCGCGGACCCGAAAATCCGCGACCAATCGCTCGATGCCCTCTGCGCCCGCGCCTCGGCGGACGAGTTGCTGGCCGCCTGCGCGGAACTCGACGCCTTTCGCCGCCACCACCAGAATCTTTACGAACGCGTTCGGGCGCTGTTCTTTCTCTACGCGATCCACCGCTTTCACCTGCCGGGTAAATTGCCGGCCCGTTCGGACGGCCTGATTCCATTCAAAGGATTTGAGCATCTCTTGCAACGCCGGTTCGAGGAGGCACTGGAACAATTTCTCAACGCGCAGAAAAATTCCGGCCCGGGCGACGCGATTTCCAGCGCGCTCGCCACGGCGTATCAGCGCCTCGGCTTCCAGACGCTGGCCGACCAGGTGCGCCGCAGCGTCCGTTCGGTGCGAGGCAATCAATGGATGTTCCGCATGGGCCATCCGATGGATCATCCGCTGCGGGTGCGGCCGGAACTGTTGCAGCGTGGCGATGACGGCACTTATCCGATTTTGCGCGAGCGCACACCCGTGCGCATGGACTTGAGCCATTCCGGCTGGAGCGACATTTTTTTCCTGGGCATGGATTTTCCCGAAGGGGCGCGCGTGCTCAATGTTTCCATTGACCTCGGCGTTCACGGGCGCGACCGCTGGCCCCGCCCGCCGATTGAGGCGTATCTGCGCGTCATTGACGAGCCTATCCTGCGCCTCAGCAGCGTGGACCTCGGCGCCAGCGCGGACATCGGCAACCTCGCCGAAATTTTTGATTTCGCCCGCGATTACCTTGGCCTGTTGAAGGCCGCGGTGATTGCCGCCGGCATCGTGCCGCCGGGCATTGAAGGTTCAGGCCAGAATCTTGCCGATCTGCTGGCGTGCTTTGCCGGCCCCGGTCGCGGCCTCGAACTCGTTAGCCACGTCAACGACATTCCCAAAGGCTCGCGACTTGCCGTTTCAACCAATCTGCTTGCCTCGCTGATTTCCGTTTGCATGCGCGCCACCGGCCAGGCCCGCTCCCTCACCGGCGCGCTCGCCGAGGAGGAGCGCCGTCTGGTTCTCGCCCGCGCCCTGCTCGGTGAATGGCTCGGCGGCTCCGGCGGCGGCTGGCAGGACTCCGGCGGCGTCTGGCCGGGCCTTAAATTGATTTGCGGCGTCCCCGCGACGGATGGCGATCCCGAATTTGGCGTCAGCCGCGGCCGCCTCATGCCGGCGCATCGTGTCCTCGACGAGCAGGAAGTTTCGGGCGCGACTCGCGAACGGTTGCAGGAAAGCCTGGTACTCGTCCACGGCGGCATGGCCCAAAACGTCGGCCCCATCCTGGAGATGGTCACCGAAAAATACCTGTTGCGGTCCGCGGCGGAATGGGCGGGACGCCGGCAGGCCATCGGTTTGCTCGACGAAATCGTTTCCGCCTTGCGCGCCGCCGATGTGCCGGGGTTGGGCGCCCTGACCACGCGCAATTTCCGCGAGCCGATTCAAACCATCATTCCGTGGGCGAGCAACGCCTTCACCGAAACGATCATCGCCACCGTGCGCGCGGAGTTTGGCGCGGATTTCTGGGGTTTCTGGATGCTTGGGGGAATGTCCGGCGGCGGCATGGGTTTTATTTTCGACCCGCGGCGCAAGGCGCAAGCGCAGCGGCGGCTGGAGGAAATCATGTCGCAAACGAGGCGTGATCTGCAGCATGCCCTGCCCTTTGCGATGGAGCCGGTGGTCTATGACTTCGCCATCAACGAGCGCGGCACCTGGGCGGACTGGCTCCGGGGCGGCGAGGCATTGCTGCCGCGCGGCTATTACGCCCTGCACGTCCCGCGCTGGCTGCGCAACCCCCAATCGTTGACCGCGCCGCAGCGCGCCGAACTTGACAAGTTCAGCGCCGTCTGCCGCACCCAGCCGGAATGGTCCGGCATGATGCAGACCTTGTTTGATCGTCTGCTGCCCCGGTTGCAAACCGGGGGCGTCCGCCAGTTGAGCCTCGCGGAGTTGCTTGAACAAAATGGCTTTGACCGCCTGCAACATGAGCAGATTCGTGACGACCTGAGAAACGGCCGTATCGGATTGGCGCAAAACCGCCTTCCCGCCAGCGCTGACATCAAGGACGTGCGGGACCGTGACGTGCTGAACGCCACCGCCCCGCTGCCGCCGGAATGGCGGGAAGCCGGCCTCGCGGCGATCGCTCGCGGCGAACTCGCCGTGGTGACTCTGGCCGCCGGCGCGGGCAGCCGCTGGACCCAGGGCGCGGGCGTGGTAAAGGCGCTTCATCCGTTCTGCAAGTTCAATGGCGCGCACCGCACGTTCATCGAGACGCATCTGGCCAAAAGCCGCCGCACGGGCCGGCTCGCTGGCCAGGCATTGCCCCACATTTTCACGACCAGCTACCTGTCGCACACGCCAACAGAGGAATTTTTGCGCTGGAAAAACTTTTATCATTACCCCGGGCCGCTGCTTTTGTCGCCCGGACGCTCCATCGGTCTGCGGCTGATTCCGATGATGCGCGACCTGCGTTTTTTGTGGGAGGAAATGCCGCAGCAACGGCTGGACGAGCAGGCGCAGAAACTCCGCGACAGCCTTCGCGCCGCGCTGCTCAATTGGGCGCGCTCGGCGGGCGAGGGCGGCGATTATACGGACAATTTGCCCGCGCAATGCCTGCATCCCGTTGGCCATTGGTTCGAAGTGCCGAACCTCTTGCGCAACGGCGTGCTCGCCCAACTACTTGCCGCCCGCCCGCGGTTGCAACACTTGATGCTGCACAATATTGACACACTCGGCGCGGATGCTGATCCCGCCATGTTCGGCCTGCATCTCGCCCAGGACGCTTGTCTCACCTTTGAAGTCATCCCCCGCCGTCTGGAGGACCGCGGCGGCGGCCTGGCGCGCGTCAACGGCCAGGTGCGCCTCGTCGAGGGCCTCGCCCTGCCGCGCGAGGAAGATGAATTTCAACTCCGCTTTTATAATTCCAACACGTGCTGGATCCACGTTGACCGCCTGCTCGACGTTTTCGGCCTGGGCCGTCCCGATTTGGCCAACGCCGATAAGGTGGCCGCCGCCGTTAGAACCGTCGCCGCGCGAATGCCAACCTACATTACCATCAAGGACGTGAAAAAACGCTGGGGCCATGGGCAGGAAGACGTGTTCCCCGTGAGTCAGTTCGAGAAATTGTGGGTGGACATGACCGCGCTGCCGGAGGTGAAGACCCGCTTTGCCGTCGTGCCGCGCCTGCGCGGCCAGCAACTCAAGGACCAGGCGCAACTCGACGGCTGGCTGCGCGATGGCTCGGCCGATTTTGTGAACAAGATTTGTCTCTGGGAGTAAACGGATCCGTCAGCTCAATGGAGCGTCCGGTAATACCTCTGTTTGCCGGTTGCCGTGTTGGTGTCTGTAAACTGCCAGACTCCGTTCGTCCCGGCAACGCTGCTCCCGATGGTCAGCCACTCCTGGGGCGGCGTCAGGTTCGTCAACTCCTGCACCTGATACGTGTCATAGGGTATTCCCACTGATTTAAGCGTTACACTCCTGTTGGTGTTCACCACGGCTTCAAGGATGTTCAGGTTCGTCGAGGCGACGATCACGATGTAGATGACGCCCGTGTTCGTCCCCCCATGCTCATCGGTAATGCTGTAATTGATCAGATCGGCCACGTTATTCGTATCCATATAATAAACGTAATTTGTGTCGTAACTCACCGCCGCGTCGTTCGTGCTGCTGATGGGGCCTGTCAGCACCACCGTGTCCCCATCCACATCACTCCAGTTCGTCGCCAAATTTCCCGCAATCGTTATCTGAAGCGGATAACCCGCCTGGCGCGAATACGTGGAAGGGCTGGCCACCGGCGGATGGTTGGTCACGACCTGTTCCAATGTGTTGGTGCTGGGCAGATAATTGCCGTCTCCACCGTAAATGGCAGTGATGAGATTCGTCCCGCGCGGCAGAGTGCTCACGTCCGTGCTGGTCGCGCTGCCGCCGGCGACCGCATTGGTGCTCAAGGCAACAACGTTGGTTTCAAAAATCACGTCGCCGGTTGCCTCCGAGGGAAGGCTTGCCGTAAAGGCGATGCTGTCCTTGTACCCAGACGGGTTTTCCGATGACGTCAGCGTCACCGAAGTGGCCCCTTGCGCGACATTAAAAAGGGCGCTAACGGCGCTCGCGAGTCCCTCGGCGCTTGCCGTCAACTGTTTGTTGCCCGCCGAATCAATTCGCAGGTTGGTAAATGCTACCGCGCCATTTCCCGCACTCGTTCCGATATCGAGATTCGTCCTGCCTTGTAGCACGCCCGTTCCCGAAGTGATCGCAAGGGTCACCGGCACGCTTGAAGCCAGACCGGCAACGGAATTGTTGCCGTACGCATCCTGCGTGACCAACGCGGGCTGTATCCCGAAAATCGAGCCAACCGTTGCCGAGCCGGGCTGCGTGGAAAACGCCAGTTGCGTGGCAGCGGACGGATTTACAAAAATGTCGCTCGACGTCGCGCCAGTCAGCGAGCCGCTGTCGAAATCAATACTGATGGTCCCGGCCGCATTTTGGGCAAGATTCGCGTAGGCCACAACACCGGCGGTGGCGGTGACGTTCAGCGTGCCCTGCAAATTCCCGGAGCCGCTGCCCGGGTCGCGCATGGCGGTGACTATCGTTGAACTGTTTGTGAGGCACACGTTCCCATACGCGTCCTGAATTTGAACCACCGGTTGCTGCGCAAACGGCACGCCGGCCGTGGCAATTGGTGATGGCTGCGTTTGAATCACCAACTGGCTCGCCGCCGCCGGGTTCACCGCGATGCCGTTGCACGTCGCCGGGTTGAGACTGCCGTCGGTGAATTCAATCGTGATGCTTTCCGCAACGTGATAACTCAAATTGGTAAAGGTCGCCACGCCGTTGACGGAATTCGCCGTGAGTGTGCCATATAATACATCCGACCCCTGTTCCAGCGAAGCCGTGACAACGTCCGAATTATCCGAAATCTCCAAATTGCCGAACGGGTCCTGGATTTGAATCGCCGGCTGTTGCGTGAACGATGCCCCCGCCGTGGCTGTGGCGGATGGTTGTGTCTCAATCACCAACTGGCTCGCCGCTGCCGGGCTGACGACGATATTACCGGAAGTGGCCCCCGTCAAACCGTTCGCGGCGAATCCAAGGGTGATCGTCGAAGCAATCTGATAGTTCAAGTCAATGAACGTCGCCACTCCTCCAGCCGCCGTGATATTCGTCGTGCCCTGTAAGAATCCCGTGCCGTCGTCGGTGACGGTGACAACATCGGTATTATCCGAAGTTTCCAAATTGCCAAATTGATCCTGAATTTGAATCACGGGCTGTTGCGCAAAATCAACGCCGGCCGTTGCCGTCGGGGAAGGCGCGGTGACCATTGCCAGGCTGGCGGCCGCTCCGATGACCTCGTTCAAATATCCCCAACTCGTCGAGTTTGTCGTGACGCCTTGAAGGATGGACGTTCCCGATGAAGTCATGCTGCCGCTGGCCAGTGGCGTGCCCGCCGCCGGCTGGACGCTGATATTTTGCCAGCTCAGCGAACACGTCACGCCATCGCTGCTGGCGGAAGTGACGGTGAAAGTCAGGGCGTTCGTTTGGACCGTCGTCATCGCCATCGCGGTGCCGCTGGCCACACCATTGATGTTCAGCGAATTTGCGCCGCTGCCGCCCACTCGCGTGATGAGTACCGTCGGCAATGGACCGTTCGTATTGAAAATGAAACCGGCCGGCGCATTCAGGATGATGGTTCCTGCGCCGACGTCTCCGCTTTCGATTTCGGGGTAAGTCGGCCCCGCCAGACTCGTATAAGTCCCCCCGGTGGTATCGGCGGAAATCGCGGAGCCGCCCGTCGCCGGCACGAGCAAACTGCCGGGACCAAACGCCACCACCTGCCAGCCAATATCGGATGGGTCCGTCGTTGGCTGCCGACCCAAAGTGAGTTGAGTGGTGGAATTCAATGCCAACGTCGCCGACCCAACGCCCAAAACACTTCCGGTGGAAGACGAGCGCCCGGTATTTTGTCCGCCCACCGGCTGCACCGAGGCAAAGGCCGCCGCGAAATTGGTATTGAGACTCGCGAGGGTCACATTCGTTTGGGCGACGCCGGCTGGAAAATTCGCCGAGCCACTTTGCACGGTCGAACCGTCATTCAGTTGAACGGCCTGCCAGAAAATTTCCGAAACATCGTCCGGCGCGCCGGAAATGCTGCGATCAAATGTTATGGTGTTCGCGGAAGTCAATTGCGCCCGCAACAGCCGCGCGCCGATGCTCGTGCCCGAACCCGAGGTGCGATAGCCCGCCAAAATAAACGTGCTGTTCGTGTTCACCGCCGTGGCCAGCGTCGCGGTCGCCAGTAAATTCGTGCCCGTCATGTTGGTGACCGTACCGCTCTGGACATCAATGCCCGCCGGATTTTGAAACTCAACCACCTGCCACGCAATCACCGGCGCCGATGACGGCGCGGTCGTGACGCGGAACTGGAGATTGCTGATGCTCGTAATTTGGCCGACGACCGGATCGCAGTCCGTGAACGCCGTCTCCGCCGGGTCGGGCGTTTTTGACCAAAGCACAAAGGCCTGGTTCGTCGCCGAAAGCGGCAACAGCGGGACGTTGATGATGGTGTTGGTTTGGGCGACCTGGCCGCTCTGCACCCGGACGCCCGCCGAATACCCGATCACGTACCACTGGATGTTCATCGTGGAAGTTTCAGTCGTGTCGCGGACAAATTCCACGGAGTTGGAGGATGCGATGAATCCTCGAATCATCGAGCCGCCCGGCACGGGGCTGTTGTGACTCGTGTTAAAAATGAGAAAGGCGTTTGTCGGATTTACCCCCGAACCCAGCGTGACCGTGTTGGTGCCGTTGCCGGTGCTGGTCAATGTGCCGCTCTGGACATTCTGCACCGCCGCCTCCGGTGCCGTCGTGAAAATTAAATTCAGGTTGTTGCCGGACTGGCTCAATGTGAACGTCCCCGCGCCGAGCGGATTTTGGAAACTGTTGGTGATGAGGTTGAAGTTTGCCGCGTTGAAGCCGCTGATGCCGCCGCTCGCGCTGGCAATCGTCCAGATGTAAGTGACCGTGTCGTTGAAATTCGTCACTTGACCGATGGTGTTGGTCGGGGTCAATGACTCAATCTCAATGTTGAACGGGTCGCCCGGGTTGGCGGTGATGGTCAGCGTTCCCGCAATGTTCAGCAAATCCCAGCCATCGCTTCCGCCTGCCGTTCCGAGGGCGTCATTGATGTCCCATACATAATTCCCACCGCCGGCCCAGGTCTCCGAACCGCTGCTCAACGTGCCCGCCCCGCTCGTGCCCGGTGAATTCGTGGCGCCGGAATTCATCGTCACCGTTCCCACCGTGCCGTCGCCCGATAACGTTGCCGCCGAGGCAATCGTCACGGCGCTGTTGGCATCGCTGCCGTTCACCTGCAAATTGCCGACGCTGAGGGTCGTCGCACCGCTGTAAGAATTGACGCCGGTGAAAATCTGCGTGCCCGCTCCCACCTTTTTGATCGCGCCCGTACCGGTGATGTTGCCGGAAAAAATCGTTGTGGTGGCGTTGCCCACGGTGAGCGTGCCGCTGCCTAGCGTCAACTGGCCCGCGCCCGCGAGCGAGGCAATGGTCTGGTTATAATTGGTCATGTTGAAGGTGGCGCCGTTGCTGACGACCAGCGGCGAGGTCGCGGCGAGGCGTGAATTTCCACCCAATTGCAGCGTCCCGGCGCCGACTGTTGTCGTGCCGGTATAAGTGTTCGCGCCGGTCAAAATCATTTTGCCCGTACCGTTAAAGGTCAGGCCGCCGATGCCGCTGATAATGCAGGAATTGGTCGTGGAAGAATTATTGCCGCCCGCTGTCAGAAAGCCCCCGTCCAGCGTTACCTTGCCTGCCGCGGTCGAAGCCAGCGAGCCGATGGTCTCGTTGAAATTGTTTAAATCAAACGTCGCCGCAGCAGCAGTGATCTTGACCGGCACCAAGCTGGACAGAACCCCGTTGCCGCCCATCTGCACCGTGCCCTTGCTGATCGTCAGGGTATTGGTGAACGTGTTGTTGCCGCCCAATGCCAGCATGCCGGCGCCGCTCTGGGTCATCGCCCCCGCGCCGCTGATGACGCCGTTGAGCGTGTTGGTGAAACCCGTGCCGGCGCTGAATGTCGCCGTGCCTGAAACCAGATTAAAATTGCGCGACGAAGTGAACGAACCGGTCGTCGTCAGCGTGGCGCTGGCGGAAAATGTGAACGGCCCGGACGGGTTGCCAAGCGCTGAATCCGAATTGATTGAGATGGTGCCCGCGCTGTTGGTCGTTCCGCCCTGGTAACTGTTGGCGTTGGTCAAAGTCAATGTCCCACTCCCAATTTTGGTCAACGCCCCCGGTCCGCTGAGGACCCCGGCGAGGGTGAGAGTCTTGTTGCCCGTGTTCAATTCACCGTTGTTCGCGCCAAAAATGAAGGGCCGCACGGATTTGAAGGTGGCGGCGGCGGTAAGCTCGCCGCCATTCAACGTCAGCGCGCCGTTGGTGCTCCCCAAATCGTCGTCCGCCTTGATGCTGATGGCGCCGGCGGCGATCGTGGTGCCGCCGCTGTAAGTGTTCGCGCCGCTCAACGTAAAAACTCCTGCGCCACTGGCCTTGACCAATCCGCCCGTGCCGCTCATCACGCCGGAAAAAGTCGCCGCCGCCGTGTTGTTGACGGTCAACGTCCCGCTTTCCAATGTCACGTTGCCCGCGCCCGCCAGTGAGAGAATGGATTCGTTCAAACTGTTCAAGTCCATTATGCCGCTCGCATTGATCGTGACGGCTGAAGTGGGCGGCAAATTTCCACCCGCGCCGAATTGCAATGTTCCGCCGCTGACCGTGGTCGCACCGGTGTAGGTGTTTGCGCCGGCGATAACCAATGTTCCCGTCCCCGTTTTCGTCAACGCCCCCGTGCCGCTGCCGAGCGCGCCGGCCAATAGGATCGTTCCATTATTGGTGAAAGTGCTGGCATACGTTCCGTTGGCAATGTTCGCGCCGACGTAAAGCGTGCCGGCATCCGCATCAAACGTGGACGCTCCCGTGAGCGTAATCGCGCCGCTCCAGGAATTGCTCCCGCTGATGTTTCGCAAGGCGCCGCTGGCGCCGATGCCGCTGCCGACGAGGCTCAACGTCTCGCCCGTCACGCTGATCCCTCCTTGCAATTGCAATGCCGCGCCGCTGGACACCACCGTGCCGCCCGCGCCGCTGCCCAGCGCCCCGGAGTTTTGGATGTTCATCACCCCCGCGCTCACCGTCGTCACACCCGAGTAACTATTTGACGCGGTCAAGGTGACGGAGCCGGCCCCGGTTTTTGTCAGCCCTCCCGCCCCGCTGATGGCGCCGTTGATCAACGTGTTGGACAAACCGCTGACGGTCAGCAAATCGCCGCTGTTGGTGACGTTGCCGGCGAAGACCAGATTATTCGAAGCCGCGTTCCAAGTTTGCGCCGCTCCCAAAGTGATGGAATTGCTGATCACCTGGGAATTCATATTGCTGTTGTAAATTCCTCCCGCGCCAATCGTCAGCGCATTCCCGCTTAACGTGAACGCCCCTCCGTTCGTGCTGAACGTCAGCGAACTGATGCTCCAGGGGACATCCACATAAGGCGAGAGTTGGGTGGTTCCGGCCAAAACAATGGCCGCCGTGCCGTTGTTCGTCGGAGCCACGCCGCCACTCCAATTGCCCGCCGTGCTCCAATTGGCATCTATCCCGCCGCCGGTCCAGACAAAAATAGCAGCCCGGCATGTGTGGAACATGGTGACTGCCAGCGCCATACAGAACCCTTTTCTTAAGAGTTCACCAAACCGAAAATGGTGTTTCACAGATGTGTATATTAAATAGGGTTAACACTTCTAAATACTACTAATTGTCCCACCTGAATAAAACACCACAACCTATTGTGTTTTTAACTGAAACTTATTAAAATTGCAATAAAAATAAATCGTTGAAGATCAGCAACATATTGAAGCGAAGATTTCGCCATGGGTTGAAAAAGACGAACATAGGCCTATGCCTTTGGATTTCCTTCAGTTGTAGAACTTCGGCAATTTCAATTTGGTGCCGGTGGCGGGACTCGAACCCACACGACTTTTTAAGGTCCCAGGATTTTAAGTCCTGTGCGTCTGCCATTTCGCCACACCGGCCCGGTGAATTGACTTTTTGACTGTGACAAAAGTTCAGAACGGACGCAAGCAGCCGATTCGCGGGCTGTGGGCACTGGGCACGCAATGGCCGCTTTTATGGCCAACTCACGGTCGAGACTGCTGCACCAAATACGCGTGGTGAATCAGCGCTGCCGCAAACAGCGCCCAAAAGTGAAACTGTGGCGTTGATTTGATTGATTTTGTGGGTGTGAACAACCCCGGCTTGTCTTGACGGGACAGCTGGTTCATTTTTATTGGCAATGAAGTTGCGAAGCGATCTGCACGAAAGCATCCAGGAATTTCTCGATTGGGTTCCACACGCAACGCTCCGTCGCGGACACCACTATTTTGCCAGCGGCGCGGTGCGCGAATTGGAGTGCGTGGATCCCGATCATCTTTACGCCGCCGTGGTGCGCGGCGGGGAGGATTACGAAATTGGATTGGAATTTGCCGATGGCGAGTGGATGGCGGAATGTTCCTGTCCCGTGGGCGTGGATTGCAAACACATCGTTGCCGCGCTGCTGGCATTGTCCGCGGTTAACGATGGCAATGGGGCCGTTCGCGGATTATCCGCGCCGCAGAGTCAACAAATCGCCGAAGCCGTCAGAGCGCGCCGGCAAAAGGTCAAAGGCAAAGAATCGCCGTCCGGCGCGCCCGGACAGCGAAGCGTTCCGCAACCGCCGCGCTCGCCGCTATGTGACAAGCTCGCGGCCCATCTCGGACGCGAATTGCGGTTGGACGAAGCGCAATACATCGGCCAGGTGCAGACCTTGTTCGCCACCGCCCGCTCTCGCGCGCTGACGGAAGCCGACTTGAATCCGCTCGGCGGGCGCCACAACCATTATGATTATTGGAAGCCCCTGGAAATCTGGCCCGCGTGTCCGCCGGACGATTTTCACTTCTGGCTGTTTGTGGCGCGGGAATTGCGCCGGCGCAATTGGAAATTCCCGTCATTCATGGACGGCATTACCGATTTGAGCGTGATTGAACCGGTGCTGAAACAGTGGCAGCGGGACAAGGAAATTGAGCAATGGAAAAACTGGTTCCACGAAATCGGCGGCCATGCGCCGGCCGCCGAATCATCCGTTTTGGAATTGCGTCTGGCCGTTCTTCCCGACCAGGCGCGGTTGGAATGGCGCACGGATGCCAAAGCCGAATTTGCCGAATTCAAACAGGCGCACGCCCAAAAGTTTGCCCGGCAATTCGAGGAAGGCGCACTAAGGCTGCCGCTCGAATCTCTGCCGCTGTGGAGCGCCACTTACAAACCGTGGCATTACGAAAGCTGGTGGTCGTTCAAATACAACAACGCCGCCGGGCGTCCGGCGCTGAATCGCCTGCTGCGCATGGCACTGGCGCCCGGCCGCGTTGTGACGGCGGATGGCCAGCCGTTGCCGCGCGTCGCTGAACCGCTGCGACTGAATTTGCGCGCGCCACAAAACGGCGACGGCGATTACGAATTGGCGCTGGCCACCGCCGACGGCTCGCCGCCGCCAAAGATTTTTTGCACCCTGCACGGGCGGCCCACGCTTTACCTGACCGAACGCGGTTTGTTCACCGGTCCCTCCGCCGATTTGCTCGATACTGGCTTGCGCAAAACCATCCCCGCCCCCGCGCTTGAAACAGCCGATGGCCTGCGCTTTCTGCACGCTGCCGACGTGCCGTTGCCCCAACATCTGGCGCAGCGCGTCAAAACCGTGCCGGTCAGCGTCGCCATTTTATGCAAATTGAAACTGCCTTATCCGGGCAGTCAAACGGAGAACCTCGTCGTTTCCGTCACGGCGAATGCGCCGGGCATGAAAACGGAACGCTTCACGCCGCAGGGCTGGCAGCAACAGTATGAAAATTTTCCAAAAAAAAACTCAGAAACGCGCGGCCTGGATGCCGGCGCTGCCATCCCCGTTCACGACCGCGCGGCGCAGAGACATTTTCCGCGCGCGCTCGAAGGATTGGCGGATTTGAAATTCGGCGGTTATGAAAACGATTGGTTCCTGCGGCTCACAAAGAAAACGCCGGAACTGTTTGTGTCGTGGCTCAAATCGCTGCCCCCGGAAATCGAAGTGTTGCTCGACCCGGAGCTGGCCACGCTGCGCAACACGCCGGTCAGCGGCAGCGTGTCACTCGACGTGGCGGAGGCGGGAATTGACTGGTTTGATCTCAAAGTGATGCTCAACGTAAGCGACTCGACCCTGACGCCGGAAGAATTGAAATTGCTGCTCAACGCGCGCGGTGGTTACGTGCGCCTCGGCAAAAAGGGCTGGCGGCGCCTGCAGTTCAATCTCACCCACGAGGACGACGATCAACTGGCGCGGCTGGGACTGGACGCGCGCGATTTTTCCGCCGAGCCGCAGCGGTTTCACGCGCTGCAACTGGCCGACGACGCGGCGAAGAAATTTCTCGCGCCGGAGCGGATTGAAAAAATCCAGCGGCGGGTGAGCGAATTGAAAACGCGCGTCGCGCCGCCGCTCCCGCCGGCCATCCACGCCGAAATGAGGTCGTATCAAACGGACGGTTTTCATTTTCTGTCGTATCTGACGGCGAATCGTTTCGGCGGCGTGCTGGCCGACGACATGGGGTTGGGCAAAACGCTGCAAACGCTGGCCTGGCTGGCGTGGCTGCGGGATGGTGGCACAGGCGTCCCGCCTGTGCGTTCCGATGAAAACAATTCCCGCGGCCAGGACCCCCGCGCCACGGCGTCTTTGGTCGTCTGCCCGAAATCCGTCATGGACAACTGGCGCAGCGAAGCGGAACGGTTTTATCCGGGCCTGCGCGTGCATTTGTGGCGCGGCGAAGGCGCGGACGAACTTTCCGCCGCGCGCCAGGAATCCGAACTCATCGTCATCAACTACGCGCAATTGCGGGCGCTTTCGCCCGACATCGCCCGCCTGCAATGGCAGGCCGTGATTTTGGACGAGGCACAATATATCAAAAATCCCGACTCGCAAACCGCGCACGCCGCCCGCGCCTTGCAGTCCGAACATCGCCTGGCGCTGACTGGCACGCCAATCGAAAACCGGCTGCTGGATTTGTGGAGCATTTTCAGCTTCGCCATGCCCGGGGCGCTCGGCAATCGGGCCCATTTCCTTCGCCGGTTCAATGCGAAGGATGACCCGCTGGCGCGCCGCCGGCTCGCGGCGCGCGTGCGGCCATTTTTGTTGCGTCGCACCAAAGCGCAGGTCGCCGAGGATTTACCCGACCGCGTCGAGGAAGATTTGCTCTGCGAAATGGAAGGGAAGCAACAGACTCTTTACCGCGCCGAACTGAAGCGCGCGCGGCAAATCCTGCTCAAACTGAAAACCAGCCAGCAGTTGAACGCCGAGCGCTTTAGCATCCTGACGTCGCTGCTGCGGCTGCGGCAGATTTGCTGTCATCCGGCGCTGGTGGATGAAAAATTGCGCGACGCCGAAAGCGCCAAAGTTTCGGCCCTGGAAGACTTGCTCGAACCGTTGATGGAGGAGGGGCACAAGGTGCTGGTATTTTCCCAATTCGTTACGATGCTGGATTTGCTGCGCGAAAAAGTGACGCAGCGCGAGTGGCCGCATTTTTATCTGTCGGGCGGGACCGAAAACCGCGGCGAGTTGGTCAAGGATTTTCAATCCGCCGAAGGCGGCGCGGTGTTTTTGATTTCGCTCAAGGCCGGCGGGTTCGGCTTGAATCTTACGGCGGCATCTTACGTTGTGCTGTTTGATCCATGGTGGAATCCGGCGGTGGAGAACCAGGCTATAGACCGCACGCACCGCATCGGGCAGATCAGCAAGGTGATGGCGTATCGGCTGTTGATGCGCGAGAGCATCGAGGAAAAAATCCGCGCGCTGCAAAAACAAAAAGCGGCGCTGGCCGGCGATGTATTGGGTGAGGAACGGTTCGCGCAGAGCCTGACGCTGGAGGACTTGCGGTTTTTGTTTGCGGAGTGAGCGCGGCAATTTAGCCGGCAAATTTAATTCGCCGCAGACCAGAGCGCGGACAACGGCACGCCGTGCAAATTTTCGCCAAAAGGAATCATTTCCGTGCCGGTGTAAAGCACCACGCCGCGAATCCAGCGCTTGCCAACCGTGGTTGCCAAAGTTTGCAATCCCCGCACGTCGTTTGCTTCTCGTACGAGACGTTTGACGGGCCAGCCAGGCGGCGGAAAAATCGCGAATAAATCGGATGTGATTCCGAAGCGCAGTTCTTGGATCCCCGTGCGGCCGATGAATTGCCCGGAAGAAAACGAAATTACCAAAACAGTCAACCCGCGCTTGACGGTACCCACCGGTTGCGTGGCATTCTATTGGGGATGATGGAATCCGATTTCTTTCCCGGATTTGACAACGGCGGGCAATCGTCGCCAGAGCCGCCGCTGGAGCTAACAGTCACATTTGACGTGTCGGCGGGCGGCATCCGGTTCAAATGGTTGCGCGCGGGCACGGGGAATGATGAGACGGTCGTGGCGGGCGGGCGACTGGCGCCGTCGGAACTGATTCAAGTCGGGGGCGAGGCACTGGAATGGATTGAGGAAGGCGAAGACGGACGGAGGCGCGACGGTTGCAACACGTGGCCGGCTTCGGTTCGTGCGCTGGTCAACCGCATTCGCAAGCGGCACATGGTTGCCGGGGACAAGGTGCGGATCGGTTTGCTGAGGGATGGCGGCGAGTCGCAGGCGGCGAGTAATTGGGAAGCAATCGAGTTGCCGCCTGGTGCGGATGTTTGGGAATGGCTCGTCTATGAAATCCGGCAATTTGCGCAGGCGCTCGAATCCCGTTTGGCGCGCGGGGGCGACGCGATCGAGAACGGCCGTACGATGTTGCGTTTGCTGGGCCGCGCGCGGCCGGGCGGGCCGGAAGCATCGGCCAATATGCCGGAAGATGACCAATCCACCGGCTGGCTTGATTTGTGTGTGACCTTTAATCAGATCAAAAGGCAGGCGGAATTTCTTTGGCGCCACCCGAAAAATAAAACCGTCGTGGCCACCGGCCGGGTCCGCTGCACGGGGACGGACCAGTTGACGTGGGACCTGGAACGCGAGGGCGGGCGCGAGCCGGACATCTCATCCCACCATCGCAATTCGGTCCGCGCCGCATTGAATCGCTGGTTGAAGTTGCTGCCGGTCAACCGCGCTTCGTTCTCGGTGCTCTGGATTCAACCGCAGCCGGGTACGGATGAGCCGCTTTGCGAAGCAGAGCCGCCATTCGGTCGGGACGAATCGCCGTTCGACTGGCTGGAGGACAATCTTGTGGCGATGGCCCAGACGTTGCGGTTTCAATTCACACCAGCGGGCCGGATGATAAAGGAAATGGACGCTACAGCTCTGGCGGAATTCGAGCGTTACGGGCGCAAGCAGTTGCGAAAGGAGCAGAAGCGCGCCGAAGAGGAAGCCCGGCGGCATGAAACGATGGCCCGGCTGGCCGAGGAACGCCGCCGCCGCGAACAGCGAAAGACCCAGGCACGCGGAACGGCGGACAAATCCGCCGCAACCCCCGTGCGTCTCAAGCCGCAAATCCCCAGCGAGCCATCGGATCGTGTGGCTGTCGTCCGTGACCGTCCGGTCCTGCCGCCGGTGCCGGTGCGGTTTGAAATGCCGCCGCTGGTGTTTCAGGAGACGGCCTTTCCGCTGGCCGATTTGCGGTCTTACGCGTTGCGCGAGCGGGCGGCGGTGTGGTGGGTCTCCAACCAATCGGACGATTTGTTGTGCCTGCCCCACTGCCGGATTGAACATTTGGAATACCAGTTGCGGACGGCGCTGCGTGTGCTCGGGCCATTGCGTGGCCGCGCTTTGTTGTCGGACGAAGTGGGCTTGGGCAAAACAATCGAGGCCGGGCTGATCATCAAGGAACTGCTCACGCGTGGAATGGTGAAGAGGTTTCTGGTCTTGACGGTGCCGTCGCTGGTTGATCAATGGGCGGAGGAATTGAACGAAAAGTTCGGCCTGGCGACCGTCACCACCAACCAGATCGAAGCGCGCGGGGATCCGGAGCAATTCTGGCGCGGGAACGGAGGCATTGTGGCGAGCCTGCACACGCTCAAGCAACCTGCGCAACTGGCGGTGGCGCGGCAGGTGCATTGGGACATCCTGGTGGTGGATGAGGCACATTACCTGCGTAACCGCCAGTCACAGGCCTGGCAGGCCGTCAATGCGCTGCCACGCCAGCACCTGCTGCTGCTGACGGCCACACCCGTGCAAAATTCGCTGGACGATCTCTACAACCTGGTGACACTACTGCAGCCGGGCCAGTTGCCCGCGCCGAAGGAATTTCGCGCCCGCTTTGTGGATCCCAAGCGCCCGCGCCAGCCGCGCGAGCCGGAGGAATTGCGCAGGCTCCTGGGCCAGGTGATGATTCGCAACACTCGCGCCAACGCGGGCGTTCACCTTCCGTCGCGGCGGGCCGAAACGGTGTTGTTCAATCCGGACCAGGCCGAGCGCGCTTTCTGGCAAAGTTGGGAGACGGAGTTTCGCGGCAGTCTCGCCCGCCTCGGACCCGGCCAGGCGAGCCTCTGGGGCCGGTTGGTGTTGCAGGCCGCCGGGAGCAGCCCGGCCGCGTGGCGCGCGGCGCTGGAAAAATTTCCCGACAGCCAACAGGCCCGGACCTGGCGGCAACAAGCCCCCCTGGAAAACAGTTGGCGGCGAAAATGCGAGTTGGTCGCGCCGCTGACCCGGGGCGAAGGCGGCGCGGTGGTCTTCACCCAATTTCTCGAAACGCAATCGGCGCTGGCGAATTATCTGCGCGGCGCAGGCGTGGAAACATTTGTCGTCAACGGCGGGACCCCGCCGCCGGAGCGCCAACCGATTACGGAGGCCTTTCGCAAACTGGGCGGCGCGCTGCTGTTGACTCACAGCGGCACCGAGGGGCGCAACCTGCAATTCTGCCACCGGCTCGCGAACTTTGACCTGCCGTGGAACCCGATGGAGATCGAACAGCGGATCGGCCGGTTGCACCGCCTGGGCCAGCAGCGTCCAGTGCAGATTTACAACCTTGTCCAGGCCGGCACGTTGCAGGAGCACCTGCTCCGGATTTTGCAGGAAAAATTGAACCTGTTCGAGCTTGTGGTGGGCGAGACCGGCCTGGTATTGGGAGAGCAGTTCGGCAGCGATGAATTTGCCGATGAGGTCCTCCGCCGTTGGCGCGCGAGCGATGGTCGCGTGGCCGAAGCAATGGCTGGCTTGGGCGACGAGCTGGCCGCCGCGCGAGATCAATACGCCGAGGTGAAAGAACTGGACGAAACGCTTTTTGCCAAGGACTACGAATCGGCATGAAACTGGACCGAATCGCCTATGCTCCTGCCGCGGCGCTGGACTTTTATGAGGAAGGCCTAACGTCGCTGGACGCCTTGTGCGAACGCACCTGGCATGACCGCCTGGAGGTGGTGGCGGAAGGCCGGGCTGCGGCTTTGTGGCAGACCAACGGCGGACTCCACGAAACCGAGTTGCATTTCGCGCCCGCCGACACCAGCAGCGCCCGGGATGCGGCGCGGGAAATTTTTCCCGGCAGCCCGCTCACGTTCCGCCTGGCCGAGGCGTTGCGGTCGTCGCCGCTTCCGCTGGAACGGCTTGTGTTGCAGGATGGAACTCATGCCCGTCCGCCGGAAAGCGCGCTGACAGAAAAACTCTGGCGCAACGAGTTTCCCGACACGACCCGCTGGCGGCTGGCGTCGCCGCTCGCCGCCGACTTTCATTTTTCGCTCGTGGCGCTGGCGCGCTGCGAAATCCAGGCCATTGACCAGCATTGGTCGTTGCGCCGTCTGGCGCTGTCACTGCCGGAGGGCCAATTGGACGAACACTTGGCCCGGGATTTTGTCTTTGTCCGCCCGGAATTGGAGTCGGCCGCCGTCTGGCCCAAAACCGATCCGGCGCGGTGGGGTGAGCTGCTCCAGGGGGCGCTGGAACTGGACTTGGCCGGTGAACTGTCCACCATTCAAGCCCGGCAGGAGAACAGTTTGCGGCGGGAACTGGATCGCATTGACGATTATTTTGAAAACTACGCGCGCGAGCTGGCATCACGCGCCCGCCACACTTCCAGCGAAAGCGCCAGATTAAGGAACGGCGACCGGCTGGCCGCTGCCCGCGCTGAGCACGCCCGCCGCCGCGCCGACCAATTGGCACGCCATGAAATCCGCGTCGTCCCTCATTTCGACGCTCTCTTGCTGGTGGCGGAACCCGCATGGCGGGGCAGGCTGGAAGTCGAACGCGCTCATCGTTCGCAAACCATTGAAATGCTTTTTGTGCCGCGCCTCCGCCGTTGGATGATCTGAAATTTATCACAGTCGAGTTCCGCCGCGCCTGGTCTCTTGCGGCTATTCGCGTATTTCGTGCAGTTCTCGGTTGATTTTTGACGCTTTTCATCCGCGTGCATCTGCGAGATTTGCGGTAAAAAAGTAACTTTGTTTTCTTCTTTAAAAGCATTTTTCTGTTCCTCCTCTTCGCTTCCCGCCTTGCCTATTCCCGCGCGCCCGCGCCCGATCCGCCCCAAAAATGCTTCGTTTTCGGGCGGCATCATGGTAAATAAAGGCAGCCAGGCGCGCTCGTCTATCGGTTAGGACACGGCCCTCTCAAGGCTGAAAGACGGGTTCGATTCCCGTGCGCGCTACCAGTTTGTGTTTTAGACAATGGTATCAATGGTTTTTCGTGTTTTCCGATTTTTCAAAATCGCAAAGTGAGAATTTAAGGCGTCACTTGCCGCCATTCCGTTTCCAAACCGCGCCGTTGAATCCATTCGTTAAGAGCCACGCTATCCAGTTGTTCTCCGGAGACGGCGAGCATGGCACGGATGTCGTGCAGATGTTTTTCCGCATGGCCTTCGCGATAGTATTCCAGCTTCCGAAGGATGACATATTCCGGCGGTGCGAGCGTGACGTTTTCTCCCTCGAATTCGACGGAGCGTTTGCCCCGAAACGCCCAGGCGTTCAATTCGTCGCGCCCCGTCGGATACAGGTCCGCCTTGAAGCCGGTGTCGAGGTGAATGAGATTGAAGTGACCATGATGTTCGCGCGCCATTTCCGCCAGCATGGTTTCTTTTGGCGGCAAATAAAATTCCTTCGAAGGAAACACCTCGATCAGTCGTTGAATGTCGTTTGCGTTCAGAAACACGACGAAATCCACGTCGTGGGTAAGGCGCGGTTCGCCATAGAAAATTGCGGCCACACTGCCGCTCACAACGTAGCGGATGCCCGCGCGATTCAGCGGGCGCACGAATAACAGGAATAATTCAGGTTCGGGCATGGCTGAATATCCTGCGCACTTCGTCGTTCAAACGCTGTTCCGGCCAGTCGGGATGCTGACTGCGCAATCCGGCCGTTTTCATTTTGCGGGCCGACCAGTAAAGCCGCTCCGCCAGACGCAGCCGCCGCGCGCCGGGCATCCCCCGCAACGCGGTGATCTGTTCGGGACTG
>DATJSQ010000148.1:0-4562 GCA_035503995.1 Verrucomicrobiia bacterium
ATAGTGGTCGCGCATAATGACAACAGCGGTTCAGACATGAACTTCCAGGATTTCGAAATCACGACCAATCTAGCGGTGGGACTCCCGCCCAGCATCGCCAGCGGCAGCGATATTCCGTTGTCGGTGGCGGTCGCATCGGGCGGCGGCGCGAGCTTCGGCGTTTCCGCCTCCGGCTCGCCGCCGTTCTCGTATTACTGGACGACCAACGGTGTGCCGGCTCAAAACGGCGGCAGGGTTTCGGGGGCAACCACGGCGACTTTGACCATCGCCGACCTCACGGCCAATGACAATAATATGTATATTGATGTCGTCGTTTCCAATTCGGCGGGAACGTATGATGTTGGCCAGAATTGGGAGTACGCCACGGTGACGGTCACCAATCCGCCCGTGGGCCTGATCTATTCGGAAGGGTTTCCGTTCGTCGGCCCGGCTGCGGGCAATTACCCGATCAGCAGCGTCGGCTGGACTGAGGCGGTGCTGAATTCTCCGAATGCCCTGTACCAGGTGACGTCGGAGACGAGCCAGGGCGCCGTCTTTGCCTACTACGGTTCGCCGGCGACAACTGTCTATTACGCCACCACGGCCACAGACACGAATCAATCGGGGTTGCCGTTCCCGAACATTGACCTGGCGGCTTACCCGAGCCTGAACTTCTCAGTGGACATCGAGCCGGGATTTGCCGCCACCAACGTTACGGCGTATATCGCCGTGCAACTGAACAATTCGAGTTGGTATGCATCGTCCACACCATTGCCGGTGGCCACCGGCAGTTCGACGTTCTCGAGCTACACAATGGCGTTTAATCCGGCTGCCGCCAATTGGAACAACCTGACGGTGACGAGTTCCGGCGGATTGATTGGCTCGGCTGCGAGCAGCCAATTGAAGGGCGTGATGACGGGCGCGGGCCTGGTCTTTGTCACCGTGGGATCGGGCGGGACGTTTAACTTCAATGACTTTGTCATCACCGGCACCGGCGTCGGCGGCATCGTCCTCGGCCCCTCGTCCGTGAGAGGACTGGACCTGACGTGGGTGGGCAACCCGGCCGTGGAATTGCAAAGCTCCACCAACCTGGACGGGAACAACTGGCAAGACATGACGAATACGTATGGACTGTATTCGCTGACCGTGCCGCCGACCGGACCGCAGAAGTATTTCCGGCTGTCGCCATAAGCACCTGACGATACCATCCGCCCCAAACGAAGCTGGAGCTGTTCGACGCGAATGGCTCCAGCTTCAAAGTCAAAACACCGCTCATCCTTTGAAATACGCCCTCACATTCTTGATTTTGTTTTTTGTCCAGGGAACGTATGGGCGGAACAATTTCATTTCGGGAGCGGACATGTCGTTGCTGCCGTATTTCGAAACGAACGGCGTTGTTTATAAAAGCAACGGACGGGCGGGTGATGCGCTTCAAATCCTGAAAAGCCAGGGCATCAATTGCATCCGGTTGCGGCTCTTCACCAGCAGCGCGGCGCAAGCCCAAGCGGACCCTTACGATTACATCAATAATCTTGCCTACACGGTGCCACTGGCGGTCCGGGTCAAAAAGGACGGGCTGAAATTCATGCTGGATTTTCATTACTCGGACACTTGGGCGGATCCCGGAAAGCAGCGGACGCCCGAAGCGTGGAGGAATCTGGATTTCGCGCAACTGGTGGATGAGATGCGCGCCTATAACAGCAATTGCATTGCCGCCTTCAAAGCCGCGGGCGCCATGCCGGATTACGTGCAGGTGGGCAACGAAATCACCGGAGGCATGCTCTGGCCGGCGGGGCGGCTCCGCGGCACCAATGCCGCCGCGCAGTGGGCGGACCTCGGACAGTTGATGAAGGCGGCGATCCAGGGGATTCGCGATGCGTCCGGCGCGGCCATGCCCAAAATCGTCGTTCATATTGATCGCGGGGCGGACTGGAAGAGGACGGAATGGTTTTTTGACCATCTCAACGAGCAGGGAGTGCCCTACGATATCATCGGGGAGAGTTATTATCCGTTTTACCACGGGCCATTATCGCGTTTGAGCAATTGTCTGACCAACGCGGCGCGGCGTTATGGCAAACCGATTTTTGTGGCTGAAACGGATTTTCCGTGGATTTATGCCACAAACATGTACGGGATTCCAGCAACGACCAATGGCCAGGTCCAGTACGTCGAGGCGCTGACCCAAATCGTCAAAGGGCTGCCGGGCAATCTGGGCGCGGGAATTTTCTGGTGGGGAACGGAATATCAACTTCCGGACGCGAACGAAGCGGGCTTTGGGACACGGTCGTTTTTTGACGGCAGCGGACAGGTCTTACCGGCTGCGGCGGTTTTTGGGCGGGCGTCCGCTCCTCCGAACCTGGATGTCAGTCTGGATCCGCCCCGAAAATGACCAGCGGCAACGGATTGACGTTCCCCCCCGGGGAAGTGCGGGGAAATCGAACTTGCCAACGAGGCAAAGTGGTGCAAACTATGGATCGGCATGAGACGGATGAGGTTTGAAAACTGAAATTCCCTCAACCGGGCGTGATCCGTTGCCCGCGGGAGCGGGAAAGACCAATCCCATGGAGGCCGTTGAATTTATTGGTTGCACCCATAGCTCAATTGGATAGAGCGTCTGACTACGGATCAGAAGGTTTCAGGTTCAACTCCTGATGGGTGCACCAGTTCTACATCGTCCCCGTACAATGAACAATCGCCCTTTTGCAACGCCGCCAGTTCAGCGCTGCGCAGTCAAGATTAAATCGAAACAAATTTTACAATTCGCCATTCCGCGCCGGCCTGGTCTCGACTCCGCTCGTGTGCTCGTTCCGTCGCGCCAAAAGGCACCCGCCCACAAACCAGACATCCGGCCAGCTAAATTTATTGATTCAGCAAGTCGGAAGACTGGTTTGCCCCAAAACACCCACGCGACCGAACTGCGCCACCGCTCCGCTCGTCCATGCCACCGCTCCATTATTGCGATTGCTCTTCATGCGGACTTAAAACAGGCGCAGCTGTCGGTGCGGCCACAGGATCGGGCAGCACCACGCTCTGGTAAGAAACTAATTTATCGTTCTCAAAGCGAAACAAAATTTCCTGATCTTTGTCGTAGCTGACGGCGCCCCATAAGATCAGATCGGCGGCGTCCATGTTGCCGCCACGGGCGACTTGCCAGACCTCAACTTTTTTATCTCCTTCCATTCTGGTTTCTTCGAGTGACACGGGAACTTTTATGGTGGCAAAACTTTTTTTAAGGTCATCGGGAGTTGAAACGCCAAGTTTTAAATTGTTCAACTCCGCCTCATATCGCGTCGCAATGGGTGTTCACATCTTTCCCGTTCGCCCGACAACGCAACCAGACAGGACGACGGTTGAAACCGCAGCAATGCCGATCATTTTAATAAAAGTCTTCATGTGATTTTTTCTGAATTGTTTTAGGCCCACGACCGGCGTGGGCCTTTTTCGAGATTTTCTTCCTGCTCCACAAGTTTGCAACTCCTTTTTTTCAGTCCGTTCCGGTTTATTCTCTGGCAAAGGGCTGTTTCAATGCCTTTTTGGGCTTAATGCACCATTTTGACGCACCTACACCCGGCACGACATTCGCATTTCGTCCATCCGCCGTTCGATCAGATTTTGCCAAAAATAATTTCAAACTGCCCCATTTTCTGCCATCTTAAGAACCGAAATGGTCAGCACACTTTTCAACGAGCCAATTCATATTGCGGAAACATTTTCCGACAATCACCGGCTCGTTTTGATCTGCAATGATGCCTTGGAGTGTGCAAAAATGCTGCCAACAAATTTCTTTTCTCTCATCATCACATCACCGCCCTATAATTTGGGAAAGGAATACGAACAGCGTTCTTCCTTGCGGAATTATCTTGCGTTGCAAAAACCGCTGATCCATGAATTAAAACGAGCACTCAAACACAACGGCAGTATCTGTTGGCAGGTGGGCAACTTTGTTGAGGACGGCGAGGTTTTTCCACTGGACGCTTATTATTACGACCTGTTCAAGAGCGAGGGATTAAAACTTCGCAACCGGATTATCTGGCATTTTGAACATGGGCTCCATTGCAGTCTGCGTTTCTCCGGGCGTTATGAAACGCTGCTTTGGTTCACCAAGTCGGATCATTACGTTTTCCACCTCGACCCGGTGCGTGTTCCGGCCAAATATCCCGGCAAACTCCATTTTAAAGGCGAGAAGCGCGGCCAACCATCCGGCAATCCTCTTGGCAAGAATCCATCTGATGTGTGGCAAATCGTAGCCCAGGACTGGGAACGTGGAATATGGGAAATCCCCAACGTGAAGGCGAATCACCCGGAAAAAACGGATCACCCTTGCCAGTATCCAGTCGAACTGGTTGAACGGTGTGTGCTTGCGTTTACAAGCAAGGATGATTGGGTTTATGATCCTTATTGCGGCGTTGGTTCCGCACTCATAGCCGCCGCCAAGCATGACAGACGCGCCGTTGGCTGCGACCGCGACCAAACTTATTTGGCCGTTGCGCGCGAACGGCTGCAAAAACTGGCCGAAGGAACCCTAAAAATGCGTCCGCTTGGCAAGCCCGTTCACGTGCCTACCGGTCACGAAAAAGTCGCCC
>DATJSQ010000149.1:0-5511 GCA_035503995.1 Verrucomicrobiia bacterium
GGCGCAGGTGCAAAGAGTCTCCGGCAGCGCCTGGAGCCCGGCGCGGAACATCGCCGGGACGCGAAATTACGGATTCAATGGGTTTGCAATGCGAAACAACATCACAACCGCGCCGCGCAATTATTCGTTTGGCCTGAATAATTACCACCAGGCTTTTACCCCGTTTAATGATCAGAGCCGTCCCCTCTATACACCGAGATATGGCGGCGAGTTCCAAAACTATTCCTTGGGCGGCTGGCGTGGCAATGGCGCGGTCGTCGCTCCCCGCGGCGGCGGGTTCTTTAACAACTATTTTCGCGGCGGCGCCCCGGCGGGCGGTTTCCGTGGCGGTAGCGGTTGGGCCGGTGGTCACCTCGGAGGCGCGGGCGGCGGAGGAGGAGGGTGGGGTGGCGGGGGGCATGGCGCCGGAGGCGGAGGTTGGGGCGGCGGCGGTGGCGGTGGTGGCCATGGCGGGCGATGAGGCCTCCTGAATACCGTTCCCAATGCCTATCCAAAAATTAAGTTTGCAGATGGCATGATTGAAGCTTGGAATAAAGACAAAGGAAGAGAGGCATGACTTATGAAAATGATATCCGTTTTCATCATCGGAGGCGCCTTGAGCTTGCTCCTGGCCGGGTGCGCCACACCGGTGGCTTTGGCCCCGGTCGGCCCCAATCCCGATGGCTTCCAGACCGGGTCCGCCGACGGCCAGTTGGAAGTGTTTTCCGCGTTGCAAACGCGCACCGCCGGCCTCGACCCCTCATGGTATCAGCACGCGGATTATTATCTGTGCAATCCCGAGGGCCAACGACTGAGGACCGTGTATAATGCGACCGGGTACTATTCCCAATCGCCCAGAGTGGTAAGTTTGCCCGCCGGGAAATATCTCGTGAAGACGCGGGCGAACGGCATTCTTTGGGTGGAAGTGCCCGTCGTGATTGACGCCGGCCACGTAACCAGGGTGCATCTGGATGGCAAATGGCAACCGCCGGCAAACACTCCCCAAAATGAATTAGTCAATGGCCCCGGTTATCCAGTCGGTTGGCGACCTGAATTAGCTAGCAGCAATTGACCACCGCTTTGTCCCCTTTATGAATCCCGCATCCCTTTTTTCAGCTCACCGCGACGAGTGATACCAGGTTGCCTTGCCCGTCTCGCGCAGAGCCTACGGCATGCAGATCGAGCGTCGGACTGCCATCCACCAGAAACCGATATTGATGATGCCCATGCGGCAACCATAATTGGATAAACCACCAACCGCCGTCACGCCGTTCCATCACGGTGGGATCCCAGTGATTGAAGTCCCCCACCAATTGCACGGCCCGGGCTGTCGGCGCCGAACAGTAGAAATTTATCGCCTTAAAGGAATTATGGGCCGAATAATGGCCCTGCCGAGGTAATTCAACTGCGTTGTTCATAAATACAAAAAATTTTCACCGATACAGTTTTCCCATTGTTTCCCGGCTGGTGATTTCCTGGTGGTTTGACGAAAACAGACCCGGCGCCAGTGATTCGTTTTCCCGCTCCGCCGGCCACGCCTCCAGCAGCGGCTGCGATAACGGAAACGAAACGAAACGCACCAAATGGCGCGGATTCAAAGCCGCAATCCCGCCGCTCCGCATCCGGAAACACAATGTGCCGGACGTGACCAGCGGGTAGAGTGGACAGAGAATGGCCGCCGGGTTGTCATCCGGCGGTCCCGCCGGGGTTTCGACGGCGAGAAATAATGGCGGCTGTCCGGTCATCTCGACGTCGAGGAAAGCGACTGTCGAGGCATCTTCCGCGCGCTTCTCGTTCCATTGCGCCCGCGCCTCGGTGTTTTGCAGCAGTCCCCGGTATTCGGCCTCGGTCATTTCCACCGCATCCACAATGCCCGGGGGAAAAATCAAATGAGTCGAAGGTTCGGAAATCAAATCCACCCGCACGACCTGATCCGTGCGAAATGACGTAAGGCAATCGCCGCCGGCGATGATGAGCTTTTCCCGGGCAAAGAGAAGGTCGGGTTGAAATTCGTTGATCAGACGGCTGACGGATTTGCCATCGCCTTGAATAAATTTCTCGGTGGAGCCGCAGATTTTGTGGACGTGAATTTCGAGATGGTGTGTGGGGTAATTCATAAAGATCAGCCGGGTTGGAATGTTTGCAATTTGGAGGGATTCTGGCGCTGAAGCGCCCGGCAGAGTCTTCGCACCACCTGGCGTTCCGTCCGGCGCCAACCATCCCAACCATCGGGTCCGGCGTTGCCGCCGAACCAGCGTTGTTCCGCCCTTTGCTCAAGGTAGGTGGGGTTCCGAAGGTGTTGTTCCCTGGCCAGCACCGCCGCCGGCGGGAGGTGGCCATAAATGACCTGGACGGTTTCCCCGCCGCCGTCGCCCGGCGACGTTTTAAGACCAGTCGCTGGCAAAGTTTCGAGTGGCGCGCTCATAGTCGCACCTCCACCACCGAGTTGAGCGAGCCGTGCCGGTTTGGCACATTGACGGGCGCGTCGGGATTGTGAATCCAGATTCCATTCACGATAAATTTGTATTCATAACGGCCGGGCGGCAGCATCAACCTTTTTTCCCAACAATGATCTTCGGTCCGCCGCGCCATCGGCAACCCGCGCGGCGACCATTTGTTGAAGTCGCCACAGAGATAAACTTCCTTCGCCTCGGGAGTGTTCAAAATGAATGCCACTTCCCGCCGCGCTTTGCCGGACTCCAATGGTCCTCCGGTATTATTGTCAAATTTCGGCATATGACTTCCTTTCATCGTTATGGCATCCGCCACTGCGGCAAAATGCCCTTAAAGTAATGGACACCATGAACATTAAGCGGCGATGAACGCAGAATTAAAAATGAAAGCCGCCTTCCTCCAGGCAAAATAAAGAAATGGGAGGGCAAATTGAAATCGCGCTTGACGCGCCGGAAAATTTCCTTTGCACTGTGCCGATATGAAAATGAGAATTCTTTCGGGGTTCGTCGCTGTCAGTATCGCCATCATCGCCGTCGGGTGCGTTCGCACGGTCAGCGGCACCCATTCGCCCGCCCTCTCCTGGGGAGAGGACAGCATGTCCGGCCGCTATGACCGTTCAGTGGACCAGGTCTATCAGGCCTCGGTCCAGGTCGTACAAACCGACGGCACGCTGCTCACCGAATATGTGCCGCACGATACCACCAATACCGTCCGCTCGCTCTACGGAAAGGTCAATGACCAGAACATCTGGATTCGCGTCGAAGGAATTGACCCGCAGATCACCCAGGTGACCGTGGAGGCGCGCAGCAAATGGGGCGCCAAGGACCTCGACCTGGCGCATGAATTGGAAAAGGAAATCGCCTTACAGCTCGCGCGGTGAGTAAATCCGCTTGCCTTTCAATCCAATATTTTGTTCGTATTCGCCGAGCACTTTGGCCACCGGCCCCTGTTGTTGACCCTTGATTTCCAGCTTCAAAATGCTCAGCCGCCGCCGGGCAATGTCCGCCACCGGCAAGTCGGGAAATACTTCGATGATTTTTTCCAGCGTCGGACGGACCGTTTCGAAATCCGCCCCGCCGTGGATTTGCAGGTCCGCCAGCAGGTTCAGCCAGTGGGCGACGCGCTTGGGCGGCTGGCCGGGTTGTTCCGCCAATTGCGCCAACTCATGCGTCGCCAGGTCCAGGCGATGATGATGCCTCGCATAAAGGATCGCCAGCCGTTCGCGCGCTTCGGCGTCAAGCGGATGTTCTTGCAGGTGTTTCACCAGTTCCTCCGTCACCTTTTCAGGATCACACTCTTCCGGGACCAAATCCCGCATCGTCCCGCGCAAACCCGCGCTTTGGACGCCGGCGGGAAGAAATACCGGACGCCGGTCGTGCGCCGATAGCAGAATTTTTTCCGCGCCGCCCAAATGCGCGATGCGCTCGGCCGCGGCGTTGGAAAGTTCCGTGTCCGGAAATTTTTCAATGATGCGTTCCAGCGTGACGCGCGCGTAATCCACATCATGGACGATTTTCAAATGCCAGTCGGCCAGTTGGGTCAGCGCGGCGGCGACCTGTCGCGGCGGCGCTTCTTCCCATTCGCAAAAATGATTCACCGTCATTTCCGCCGATGGCAAATCCTTGAGGTCCTCCGCCTCAATGCCGGCCAGCAACAGGATGCCCTCGTAGTCATTCGGAAATTTGTCGAGCTGTTTGCGGACCTCCACGATGGCTTCCAACGGCTTGTTCAGTTTCCGTTTCGAAAGGGCCACGGAATAATACGGCTTGGGATCCACCTCGATATTGCCGCCGTCAAAAAGCGAGCCTAGGGGGTTCGCGATGATATCAATGATGCTGTGCCTCCAGATGATAAACAAAATGACGCCGACAACCCACATATAAAACAGGCCGATGATTGCGCCCGGCCCGCCGAGGGTGCCGGGCTGGGCTTCTCTAAAACCTGGAACGACCTTCTTCCAGACAAACAAAAGAATCAGGCCGGTAAAAATCCACTTGGTAATCAACCGCGGCCGGTCAGTGCTGCGCTTGAACGACCACCAACAAAGCCAGACGATAAAGGCAATGCCGATAGCGGAAAAAATCGCGCTCACAATCTGAGGAATATGACTCATGGCTCTCATTCACCTTCCATCCACTATTGACGGAGTTCAAGCAAAATCGGGCGTCCAAATGGGCTGAAACGGACGCACTTGCGGTCAGCGGTCCTCGCCGGGAAAGAGGCGGTCCGATTGCTGTTCCCTCTCCCCTTCCATCGGATGGGAGGGGATAGGGCTAGGGTGAGATTTCTGTTGCTCCATTCTTCGCGCTGCATTCCGGCTTCAGTCTCCTGCGCTCACCCATACCTTAGCGGCTTCGCCATCTCAAACGCATTCGGCAAATGCCGGATTTCACGCACTTCGCCGTCCGTTAACAATACCTCCACAATGTCAAAACGGATTTTGACGAGCGGATTTTTTACGAGCCGCAGATAATCCAAAGCGCACAGCGAAAGACGGCGGCGCCGCGCCGCGTCCACCGCCGCCGCCGGTCGCGTCCAGTCCTCCGACGAGCGCGTTTTCACCTCGGCAAATACCAGGCAATCGTCATCGCGAAAAATCAAATCCATTTCACCGCGCTTTGACCGGAAATTGGCCGTGAGAAATTTCAGCCCCATTTGCTTGAGATGCTTCCTGGCGGCCCGTTCGCCCAGCACCCCGTGCCGCAAATGCCTTGGCCGGCTTTTGCCGGCCAGCCGCGCCTTTAACGTTTCCAGCAGGTTCACAGTGGGCCCGTCGGTTCGGCGGGTCCCCGCCGCCGATTCAATTCGAACAGTTCCGGTTCCTTGGCTTTCACCGGCGAAAAGCTCTTGCGATGGATGGCGCAGGGGCCGAGCTTTTCGATCGCCGCAAAATGTTGCGGTGTGGAATACCCTTTGTGCCCGGCAAACCCGTATCCGGGAAATTGCTTGTCCAGTTCGCGCATGGCGCGGTCGCGCGTGACCTTGGCCAGCACGCTGGCGGCGGCGATGGAGTAACTGCGCGCGTCGCCCCGCGCCAGCGCCGTTTGCCGGTAGGGAAGCCATTTGATTCTGATCCCA
>DATJSQ010000150.1:0-9125 GCA_035503995.1 Verrucomicrobiia bacterium
GCCTGCTGCCGGCAGAATGAAAGTCCGGACCGCAGGTTTGAGACTTTGAAGGGCGAGGTCATATTAATTTCCTGTTATTGGGACCGCGACTATTCATTGAAGCCAAAGAATGGGTTGGGTGATTGCGATATTGCGGCGCACTTCATCGTTGGTTGGGTCGGCGGGCAGTTTTTTCCACAACGCAAGATATTTGGGTTCCTGGAACGCGATTCCCGCGAACAACAGCGCGGGGCCTCGCGCCGGCCAACTCTTCCAAGCCTGCACGTCCGGTTTAAGCGGCCATTTTGATTTGTTGGCCAGGAAAGGATACAGATAGGCCACGGCCAGGCGGATGCCGCGTCCATCGGGCAGTTGAAAATTCCAAAGGTTGTCGCGCGGGGTGGCGAGGACCTGACAAAGCGTGGCCATGTTATCGAGCTGGAAAATGGAATATCCGTACGGCTTGGTGCGCTTCAGTTCGAGCGGGAAACTTCCGTCGAGGGCCATTTGGTCTGGCACGAACACCTGCTTGAACCGCCGCCGGCATTCAGCCAGGTTGGTCTGATCGCCGGTGAAACGGCTGTAGCAGGCGACTTGCAGCCAGAACGCGACCGCATGATTGTTTTTGGCGGCAGCCTCAGCTTTTCCGTTTTTGCTGGTCAGCATCCAATCAGTCATTTCCTGAAACCACTGTTTCAGCCCTGCCACCAATTCAGGCGGGAAGGCCGGTGATTTTTCCAATACGGCGATGGCCTGGGGAATTTCAATCAAATGGAGTCCATCAATGATGCCCCAACTGCGTCCGGGTGAGGAACCGGGCACCGCTTGCGCGTATTGGAGGTTCGGGTTCATCCGGGTTTTGGGATCGAGAAAGAACACGCGGAGGAGGGCGGCGGCCTTGGCGGCGTAACGATTGTCGCCGGTGATCTTATAGGCCGCCGCCAGCGCCGCCACCGCGTCGCGCAAATCGCGCATTGCCATGCGATGCTGAGAAAAATTGGCGGGATTGGATTGGCCGTCGTGGTTGATGTAGGGGAGGCCATTTGGTTTAGCCGGGTCGGGCCAGAAATAATCGGCGTTGGAATAAAAATCATGCGGCCCGCCCTGGCTGAGTTTGGCGCGGTATTTCGTGATGGTGATCGGTTCGAGCTTGAGGGCGGCTTGCGCGGCCAGGAGAATCCGTTCGCGATCAATTGCTGCCACGTCAATCCGGAGATTGATTGGAGGTTGGTCATGGAGGGATTGTGTTGCAGGCGAACCGGCATAGGCGCTGCCGGCCAGTCCCACTGAGGCCCAGAACAAAAGCCCAACTCCCAACAGCCATGGCCGGTTGTTGCGCACTGGTTTCTGTCGGCAAAACAAAGAGCCGGCAATGGATGGGAGCGGGGATGCAACGGGTAAGGACATGTTTGCCGGACGATCAAATGCTTGTTTGGGGCACGTCATTGTTCCGTGGTGAACGGTTTGAAAATCAAGGTGAAGTCCCAAGGATTTTGCTCAATACCACTCGCGGTGTTGCCATTGCCCTGTCCATCTTTGCGGCCGGAGTCACGGTTGCTTGCCCAAAATGAAAGGCTGCAAATCCACGGCTGTGTTTGTGCCCACGCCATCAGCGCTCGCGCATCATCCTGAGTGAAAACTTCGCCATGCTCGTCATTCTGGCCAATCATCGGCGTCAGGCCGATGTTGATGGAGGGATCAATGGCCTGGCACTGCGCATGTGCCTTGAGCGCACTGGCAATCGAAACATCGCTCATTTTTTTGCCCCGGGTAAAATGCGAACTAAAATCCATGGTCATCACGTTGGCGGAAAAGACCTTGACGCCCTTCGCCCTTGCGTCGGCAAGGAGCCTTAGGGCGTTGTCTGGAATACCATCGGGATCCACCGCCAATGTGTAGGAGACGATCAACCCGGGATTTTTGGCTTGAAGCCGGGCCAGGACGGTATTGCGTCGTTGGTTGGCGTCCGATTTGGACAAGGCGCCACCTTCGATGTCGAAATCCAGCCAGGTCAATTTGTAGCGGTCAATGACCGATTGGTATTCGGCCTCGAGTACCGCGGCGTTTGTCTGGGCGATGGCTATTTCCGTGCCGTCCGCCCCGCCGAACGAAACGATCACATTGCCACCGCGATGGCGGATGGTTTTGATCTGGTTGGCATAAAGATTCAGTTTCATGGGGAACCGCCCGTCCCACGCAGGCCGCCCATGTTTGTCGGCGATGATGAAGGCGAGCGTGTAGAATTTTTGGCCGCAAGCATCGTCGCATCGTGTGATTTCGAAGTGGTCGCCCGCTCCGATATACATGTAGGGGGCAAATACTTTTGCGGGCCAGCCGGCGCCCGATACGCCGGCGGCGGAACTCAGCAGAACTGCGAGCAGAGTTGAAAAGTTCATTGTAAAAATCCTGCGCACAACAAATGACGACCTGAACCGTTTGTCACGCGAAAAATCCCGCGTGCGGCTGGCAGGGGCATATAAAAAACAACCATGCAATTGGATCAGGCGCATTCTTCCCAACTGCATCGTTACGGTTAAAGTGTTTTGCCCGGACGATTTGGCAACTTTGACAGACAAATAGCCGAGTGTCACCCCCTCTAAAGAGGGAGTGGTCGGCGTTGCAGACATTTGTTTTACTGTTTCCACAATTATGGATTGCCGAATTTGACTTCAAACAGTCCGCCGATGACAACAACAGGACAACATGCGCCGTAGAGAATTTCTTAAAAGCACATTAAGCGGGACTTTGGCCCTGGCCGTGGCGCAAGTGCCGGAATTGGCATTCGCGCAGAGCAATTCAAATGCTCCTGCGGGTTTGCCGTCCGCCGTGGGCGGGACATCCATCGTTCCGAAATTACGCGGAGTGAATTTGGGGGGGTGGTTGGTGCTGGAAAAGTGGATGGTGCCGGATGTCTTCCGCGGAACCGACGCGCCGGATGAATACGGTTTGTGCCTTGCGCTTGGCAAAGAGGCCAAAGCGCGCCTGGATGAACACCGTGAAACATTCATTACCGCCGCCGATTTTCAATGGATCAAACAGTGCGGACTGAACGCCGTTCGACTGCCCGTGGGTTATTGGGCGTTGGAAGCGCCCAAGCCGTATATTGAAAGCGCGCGATTTATAGATTTTGCCCTTGAACAGTGCCTGCAAAATGGCTTGAAGCTGCTGCTTGATTTGCACGGCGCACCGGGAAGCCAAAACGGCTGGGACCACAGCGGCCGTCGCGGCGCGATCAACTGGCCCAAGGATCCGGAAAACATCCGGGAAACCTTGCAAGTGCTCGAGAGCTTTGGCGAGAAATACGGCCGGCATCCTGCGCTGTGTGGAATTGAACTTTTGAATGAGCCGAACATTGACATCCCGATGGAAATTCTCCAGCGATTCTATCTGGACGCATACCCGCGCCTGCGCGGGCATGTTGACCCAAACGTCGCGGTGGTTTTCCATGATTCGTTCCGCCCGCTGGCATGGAAGAGCTTCATGCAGGAACCGGCCTTCAATAATGTGATCCTGGACACGCACCTCTATCAATGCTTTGACGCAAAAGACAAATCCCTCACCGCAGTGGAACAACTGGCCTGTGCGCTTCATCGCAAGGAGACGCTTGATGAAATGCAGCGTGAAGAGCTGCCGACCATCGTGGGCGAATGGTCGCTGTCTTTGCCCGGCCATGCGATGCGAGGTCTCTCGCCGCTCCAAATCGAATCGGTAACGCGCGCCTTTGCAGACACGCAAGTGCTCAATTACGAGGGGACGCGCGGCTGGTTTTTCTGGAGTTACAAGCTGGAAGACAATTCCGAATGGAACTTCCGTTATTGCGTGGAACGCAACTGGCTGCAGCGAGATTTTGCAGTTTGAAACTTTAAAGGCGAACCGTCCGAGTTCCTGCCCAAGAGAGAATTGTGGGATTATAACAGGAGACAGGGACATACGATTATAACTACGGTCATGACATGAAGCGAACCATCTATTTACTGGTCACGGGCGTTTCTTTTTTTTGCCTGGCTGCCAACGCCGATCCGCAATTCAAGGTCATCGCCTTTTACACCGGCAAATATGACCTGGCCCATATCAGCTTTGTCCATGAAGCCAATCGGTGGTTCCCCAAAATGGCGGAGCGATACAATTTCACCTATGACGCCACAACCAATTGGGACGATCTTAACCTCAAATTTCTTTCGCATTACCAGGTGGTGATTTTTCTGGACTCACGGCCGGAGGCCCCGGCGCAACGGCAGGCTTTTGAGCGATACATGGAAAGCGGCGGTGGGTGGATGGGATTTCATTTCTGTGCCTTCGCGCTGGCGCACTCGGCCTATCCTGAAGACTGGGATTGGTATCACGAAAAAAGTTTTAGGTTGCGGCCAATATGTCAGCAATACCTGGCGGCCCACCCCGGCGATCCTGCGCGTGGAAGACACAAATTTTCCCGCGACGCGGAATCTTCCGGCCACATTCAAGTCCCAGCCGAACGAATGGTATCGCTGGCAGAACGACTTGCGGACCAACGCGGAGATCAAGATTTTGCTTTCGATTGACCCGGCCAGTTTTCCACTGGGCACCGGCCCGAAACCTTACGAAATCTGGCACAGTGGCTATTATCCCGTGTCGTGGACGAACTTGCGTTACCGGATGATATACTTTAATTGGGGCCACAACGACATGGATTATGAACACAAATACGACAACACCAACCGCACGCTCTCATTCACGTTCGACAATGAGATCCAGGACCGGCTCGTCCTGGACAGCTTGATGTGGCTGGGAAAGGGAAAGAGGGAAATGCCGGAATAAGGATTGTTCCGAAATCGGAGTTTATTCAACGCACCGTCGGCCTTTTTGAATCATTTTTCTTCACCGCGATGATGACGGAATCAACGACACGATTCCCGCCGGCAGCTATAGGTGGATAAGTCCGCGATGGATGGCAACAGTGACGGCCTCGGTTCGATCCGCCACATGAAGTTTATAAAGAATGCCTTTCAAATAGCCCTTGGTCGTGTGTTCGGTGATGTTCAGAACACTGGCGATCTGTTTGTTTGCCAGGCCCTTGGCGAGTTCGTGCAATACTTCCAGTTCGCGGGGCGTCAGCGGCTCAAAGGCCTTGCGCCCGGCCAGGCGCTCTCCCACTTCATTGGGAATCCAACGCTCTCCCGCCGCGACGGCGCGGATGGCGGGGATGAGTTGCTCGCCGGTTGAATTTTTTAAAATGTAGCCTTGCACACCCGCGGATAGCGCCCGGAAAATGTCTTCATCGCCATCAAAGGCGGTGAGCATCAAGATGCGCGCGTCGGCCCGGCGGTTTTTAATTTCTTTTGCCGTGTCCACGCCGTTTCTTTGCGGCATCCGCGAATCCAGCAGAACGAGACCCGGTTGGTGTTTTTCAAACAAGTCAATGGCCTGGTTGCCGTTGGCGGCCTCTGCCACTACTTCCATGTCCGGCTCATTGTTGATGATGGCTGCGATACCCATACGCACGACGTAATGGTCGTCGGCAATCAGGATGCGGATGGTGAATTCTTTTTTCATGCGCCGTTGAATGAGACAATTGGAATTTCCACGTAAATGGACGTGCCGCCGTCGGCTGAACTTATAATTTGAGCACGACCGCCGAGCCGCTCAGCTCTCTCGGAAATACCCAGAAGACCGAAATGCCCGTCTTTGGGTCCGGCGGCGGTTTCCGGGACAAAACCCTTTCCATTGTCCGTGACCCGCAACGCAACTTTTTGCGGGCTGAACTGCAATTCGATTTTGGCGTGACTCGCGCCTGAATGCTTGACAACGTTGGTAATTGCTTCCTGGCTGATACGCAACAGGTTTTCCTCGGCCACTTCCGACAAGGGTTGGACCTCGCCGGAAGTTTCAATTTCAACCTGCATCCCCGCGCCATTTACGATCTGCTGGCTGCTGATGGAGATGGCGTGCGGGAGATTGAACTGTTCGGTGGTGCGGCTGCGCAAGCCCCAAACGGAATGTCGGATTTCGCTCTGGCTTTGCCTCGTCAAACTTCGCGCCACCTTTAGATGTTGTGACGCCGTATCCGGGTTTTGTTCAAACTTGTTTGCCACCAAATCCAACTGCAAGGCAATGCCCGTCATCGTTTGTTCCAGGGTATCGTGCAATTCCTGCGCCAGCCGCGTGCGTTCCGTTAACACCGCCCGGAATTGCACCTCGGATTCCTTGCGTGCGGTCATTTCAACCTTGAGTTGAGCTGTCCGCTCTTCAACACGCTCCTCAAGTTTGTCGTGGGCCACTTGCAGTTCCGCCTGCGCCGCTTCTCTCTCCTTCACGAGCGATTTCAAAATGGAATTCCTTTTTACGATCATGAGTATCCAGCAAACCGCCACCAGCAGCACGGCCAAGAGGATAACCAAGCCAGCCAACAAGCGTTGCGGCGTCCACCAGCCCGGCCTTTGGAGCACATGAACATTGATGGAAGCGGGCAATAACAAATTGACGGAATCGATTCTTCGATTGTCGCCGTATCCCAACATGCAAATACCGCTGACTTCCACCAGGCTGCCGATAGGGATGGCCGCCAAATAGTCGTTTTCGCCTACAGTTTCTTTTTCCGCAGTAAAAAAGAAATTGGTGGTTTGCAGCGCCAGGGTGGTTTGGATATTTGTCGCATTGATTTGAATTCCATTTTCCTTTTCCATCCGATCCAGCAGGCGGCCCTGCAAGGTGATAAAATCTGCGTGATGCAATCCTTTTTCCAGATCAGCGATGGTGACCGATAAAGGTTGTAATTTTACCGGCGCTTCACCGGTTTTGCGGAAAACGGCGTCTTCGAGGACGGGAAGCTGATTCTCGACGGCAGGGAACCCGACCGCTTCCACGACATCACCCGGCGAGACCGACAAGTCCAATTTGCTCTTTACCTGCAAACCACTGATTCCGTCCTCGAGAAACAAATCCTTGCCTTTGCGCTGATAAGTCACAATGCCCCTGACATGCACTTGATAACCCGGCGAAAGCCCTTCGCGGTATTGCGCGATTCCATTCAACGGCGTCAACGGCTCATTGAAAAGATTCATCGGCGCGGCCTCTTGAATGATGAAATCGGAAAGCTGCGGGACATACAATGTCACCGTGAGGAAATGCCGAAGCGGAGCATTGAACGAGGTGGCGGCCGTGCCGTTCAAGGTTACTTTGGCGCCGACGAAAGATTGCGGATCAACATTCGGGGAGATCGGGACATAAGCCCGCAGGCGATAACCGCCCGATACTAATTCGATTCCGAGCACGCCTTCGCTCATCCATGCGCTGCGGACGATCCCCGAAATCTCAATTCGCTGGCTGTCCTCGGTCCCGGACATCAATTGTTCAATCGTTACCGGCTTGGCCGGCGGCAGAGGCGCGGTTCCGATTTTTCTCCATGTTGCTCCGGCGATGGTCGGTGCATACCCTCCAGGAAAGCTCACTCCTGAAACTTGAACCACATCGCCGGGAACCGGATGCCTGCCGCTGATATTTCCCACAAAGACACCGCCGCTCGAGTCCTGCACAAAAAATTTCCCATTCCAATTCGTTTCATAAGCGGTAACAACTCCTGTTACTGATACGGGAATGTGCGACAAAGCGTCTTTTGCCGAAAGCGCCAGGACATCCGTGGCATTGGTTAACGTCATGCGAGGTTGGGCCTCCGCGAAGACCGTGAAAAAAAGAAATACCCCTCCCACGCATGAAACCAAGAATTTCACGCACGGCCGCTTCGAAGCGAGGGTCATATCTTAAGCTTATCTTCAATGTATTTATTTACGCAACTCAAATCCACCCCTCCAAAGAGGGGTGGTCGTGTTTCGGAATCCGTGTAGGATTTGAACGAACCATGCAATTCAAGCCGCAATTAAGACGCCGTCGAAAAGTCTGGTTGCCAGTAACAGTTGACACCACTCCATCACATTAAAAATTGTTTCCACCAGCCTCAATCCGCCTATGAAAACAACCCATCGTGCAAACCGAAACAGATTCGAAAACGCTTTCAATGAGTGTTGCTTATTGTCCACGAAGACTCTCATTTTCACGGCGATCCTGGCCTTTGCGCAGCTTGCGCAGGCGACCAACTACACATGGGATGTTTCCAGTGGCAATTGGAGTGCGCCGGGCAGTTGGACGCCGAGTGGCCCGCCGACGGGTGCTGATACGGCGACTTTTGGCAACAATAATGAGTCCGCCAATCCAACCACTGTCAATAATACCGTTGATTCAGGCTTTACTGGAACCATTTCCAATTTGACTTACGGCGATTTCGAACCGAGCGGCAGTTATGTCTATCCGGTGACATTCATCCCGGCCAACAATACGCTTTTTGTCACAAACACCCTGGTCGTGGGGGGACAAAGCCAGTCCAGCGGTAACTACGCCACCTTTGCTTACGTCGTCGGTGGCGGCACGCTTAATGTGAGCGCGCCCAACGTTTTCATTGGGAACGGTGGAAGCGGTAGCGGAGCCTGTGCCTTCTTTGACCTTTCCGGCTTAACGAACTTCATCTACAATAATGCCAACGGATTTATAGGCATTTCAACCAATGGCGGGCCATTGGCGAGTTTTACGAGGTTTGGCGGGTCTATGACTTTGGCTTGCGGAAGCAACAACATCACCGCCGCCGCTCTTAACCTTGGCACATCCACTTCGGCACAGGGTGGCGCCGGCTTGTTGGTCTCCGGCGTTTTTGGCGGCGGGGTGCAAAATAATGACGGCCCAGTCCCCGGTGGTAATCCTGAAGTGCTGACGTTTGGACCGGGCACTAACGTCATTAATGCGCAAGTAATCAATATCGCTGATCAAAAATATGGCTTTATTGTGACGAACTCGGGGAGCGGCGGCGTGAGAATTCGCGGTATTACCGGAGCGGATTCGGACGGGAACGTGAACATCACTCTCGGCGACCGAAATGTTAACGGCGGATCTGGACAAACGACCGGCTGGTTGATGCTCAATGGCTGTGCCGTGGACATTAAAGCCAACACGTTGATCGTCGGAGAGCGTATTTCGGGCGAACCAAACAGTTCAGGTGACGCAGGCAATGGTCTTCTACAGTTCGATACCGGAACGATATCCGCTAACAGCCTCTTGATGGCCGACAATAACGGAAGCGACAATGGAAGCGCCCTGGCGCAAGCCAACGGCGAGATTCAAGTCGG
>DATJSQ010000151.1:0-6989 GCA_035503995.1 Verrucomicrobiia bacterium
CGCGCGAGGTGCAGGTCCATGCGAAAGTCCATGGGCCCATACTCGATATCAGGGTGCAGGATGACGGCCAGGGTTTTAAACCAGAAGCCTACGCGGAGGGACGCCGCAATGGTTTGGGAAATATGCGGCGCCGGGCCGCCGCCATCGGGGGCACGTTGGAACTTGAGACCAAACCCGGACAAGGGACGATGGTCAAGGTGTCAGTGAAACTGCGAGAGCCGGCGCCGGAGCCTGTGTAACGCCCACTTCCAAGTCGAATTGAGATGGCACAGGGAAATGGCGGGGAGGTCCGACCATGACAGGTTGGCAGCCCGTTACACGCGGTTTGAATAACTTGAGAAGAATCCATTTTTATCGCATATTCGTGCGGTTGAAAATCCATCGCGATTCAGGCTATGAGTAAGTGTGCTCGCGACTGTTGCCCAGGACATGCAAATCAAAGTTGCCATCGTTGATGACGACGAAGATATCCGCGCCAGTCTCGCGGCATTGATCCGCCGCGCCCCGAATTTCAAATTGACGGGGGATTACGCCAACGCGGAAACGGCGGTGAAGGAGATTCCGCGGTATCCTCCCGATGTGGTGCTGATGGACATCAACCTGCCCGGGATGAAAGGGTACGAGTGCGTGCGGCAATTGAAATCGGCGCGGCCGGAAGTGCAATTTCTGATGTTGACGGTCTATGAGGACAGCGACTCGCTCTTCAATTCGCTCAAGGCAGGCGCCAGCGGTTATCTGCTCAAGCGCACGGCCTCGGTAAAACTGCTCGAAGCCATCCGCGACGTTCATTCCGGAGGCTCGCCGATGACGCCGCAACTGGCGCGGCGGGTGGTGCAATTTTTTGCCAAACCCGCTGACGGCGGCGGGACGCTCGCGACGCTGACGCCTGGCGAACGGGAGTTTCTGGAGCAACTGGCCAACGGTTACGCTTACAAAGAGATCGCCGACCGCATGAAAATCAGTATTGATACGGTGCGCAGTTATGTGCGGACGGTATATGAAAAGTTGCACGTCCATTCACGGACGGAGGCAGTCGTCAAATATCTGCGGGGGTAAAAGCCATTAAACAATTGCCGATTGCCGGTAAAAAGGAGACTCTTGAGATTCGCCACCTCGTCTCCCACATGAATCATTGAGCCGAAGCCGTAAAGACAATCGCCGTGCCGGGCTGCCGCCCAAGGCGCCGACACTTTCCAGCGGAAAAATCTGGTGCTTTCGGGTTTTGCTGCTGCTGCTGCCGTTCCTCTTGCTCGGCGGCATGGACGCCGGCCTGCGGCTGGGCGGATACGGGTTCGACCCGCATTTTTTCCGGCCAATGCAGATCGGCGGCGAGGATTATTGGGTGCAAAACGACGCGTTCAGTTACAGCTTTTTCCCGCCGGACAACGCCCGCAACCCGGGACCCTTGAGGATGAAAGCCATCAAACCCCCGGGGACCATCCGCATCTTTATTTTTGGCGAATCGGCGGCGATGGGAGACCCTGAACCGTCCTACGGCCCGGCGCGCTACATGGAGGCGCAACTTCGCGAAAGATTTCCCGGGACAAAGTTTGAAATCGTCAACGTTGCCTTTACGGCCATCAACTCGAATGTCATCCTGCCCATCGCCCGGGAATGCGCGCGGCACGATGGCGACATCTGGATTGTTTACATGGGCAATAACGAGATGGTCGGGCCATTCGGCGCGGCAACGGTGTTCGGCCGGCGCGCGCCTCCGCTGCCGTATATCCGGTTTGTCACCGCTGTCCAGGAGACACGCATCGGCCAACTCGCCGTCAGCCTGGCGCGCAAGTTGCACCGGGGTGGCGGCCAACAGTTCAGTTCCTGGGGCGGCATGGAAATGTTTTTGAACAACCAGATCCCGCCGGATAGCCCGCTCAAGGAAATTGTCTATCGCAATTTTGGCAGGAACCTGGATGACATCTTGCTGGCGGGAACGCGCTCGGGGGCAAAAGTCCTGCTGAATACCGTGGCCGTAAACTTGCGGGACTGCCCGCCATTCGCGTCGCTGCCCGAAGGGACCAACCAATCCGATACCGCCGCCGCTGAATTCCAAACCGGCCAGGCGTTGCTGGCCGAAAAGAAATTCGCCGGCGCGCATGAGCATCTGCAACTGGCCTGCGATGAAGACGCCCTTCCGTTCCGGGCTGATTCGCGGATGAATTTGGAGATACGGGCGGCGGCGGAAAAATATCAGGATTCCGGGGTGACTTTTTTTGACGCCGCGAGCGCGTTGGCGTCCTCCAATGCCGACGGCCTTTGCGGCTATGAAACATTTTTTGAGCACGTTCATTTTGATTTTACGGGCAGCTACCGGTTGGGGTTGGAATGGGCGCAGCAGGTGGAGAAATTGCTTCCCGCCGGCATCGCGCGGAGCGCCGGCGGCGGCTGGTTGTCCGAGGATGACTGCGATCAACGGTTGGGCCTGTCGGACTGGAACCGCGTGGCCATCATTGAAGCGATGTTGAGCCGCCAGCAGGCGCCGCCTTTTAGCAGCCAACCGGGCAATGCGGAGCGGGTGGCAGCATTGCTGGCACGCGTCCGGGATTTGCGCGCGCGGATGAATGCCGACGACATGGCGCAAACAAAACAGAATTTTCAGCTTCAAATCAGCCGCCAGCCGGATGACATCGGTTTGCACGAAAATTTCGGCTTATTTTTGCAAGCGACCGGCGATCTGCCCGGTTCGATCGCCGAGTGGCAGAAGGCGCATGAATTGATTCCGCAGGATTTCTTGCCGTTTTTCCAGATGGGAAGATTTTCAAGCACGCTGGGCCAGTTGGCCGTAGCCGAGACGGACTTGCGCACTGCGGTCACAATCCGGCCGAGCCTGACCCAGGGCTGGTTTGAATTGGGCAATGTGCTGGGGGCGCGGGGAAAATTCACGGAGGCGTTGGCGGCTTATGCCGTGGCGCACCGGCAGGAGCCAGGCAACGAGCGGGTCCTTTATCGCACCGGCGCAGTTCATGCCATGCTGAACGACCGCGCGGCGGCAATGGAGGATTATCGTGAAGCGATCAAATTGAATCCGGGCGACTGGGAGCCACACTATGAATTGGGGGGTGAATTGGACGCCGCGGGGCGGGAAAATGAAGCGCTGGCGGAATTCGCCGAGGCGGCGCAGTTGAATCCCGATTATTCGCGCGCGCATTACAACTACGGCGTCGTGCTGGCCAAACTGGGGAGGCTGGACGACGCGCAGCATGAGTTTGAAGAGACGCTGCGGCTGGAGCCGGGCTATAAAAATGCGCAGGACAGTCTTGCCAAAATCCGATTTTTGAAGCAAAACAGGAATTAACCCGTCGTTTTATGTGGTCGTTATTCAAAGAATTTTTGAAGTTTGCCCGCCAGGAAAAAAAATGGTGGCTCATTCCGTTGATCGTTGTGCTTCTGGCGCTGGGCCTCATTCTGGTCTTCACCGCGGGTTCCGGCATCGTTTGGGCGCTGTATCCGTTTCTGTGAAATGCCGCCGCCTCGAAAAGTACTCGGTCTCTCAGCGTTCTACCATGATTCGGCCGCCGCCCTGGTGGTGGATGGGAAAATCATCGCCGCCGCGCAGGAGGAGCGTTTCACCCGAAAAAAGAACGACGCGGATTTTCCGGCCAATGCCGTTCGGTTTTGCCTCAGGCATTCGGGACTGGACGAAACGGACTTGGACGCGGTGGTATTTTACGACAAGCCGGCGCTGAAATTCACGCGGCTGCTGGAAACCTACCTGGCCGTGGCGCCGGGCGGTTTGAAAACGTTTCCGACGACGCTCTCGAATTGGCTCGGCGGCAAGCTGGATTTGCGCAAGACCATCCGCGCGGAGCTGCCGCGGCTGCGGCGTGAGTGTGAAATTCTCTTCACCGGGCACCACCAATCGCACGCCGCCAGCGCGTTTTATCCATCGCCGTTCGAGGAGGCGGCGATCCTCACCATTGACGGCGTCGGCGAATGGGCGACGACGACCCTTGGCTTTGGCCGCGGCAACGAAACCCGCCTGCTCAAGGAAATCCGCTTTCCCCACTCCCTCGGCTTGCTTTATTCCGCATTCACCGATTACTGCGGGTTCAAAATCAATTCCGGCGAATACAAGCTGATGGGCCTGGCGCCCTACGGCGAACCTGTCTTTGCCGACGCCATCCGCCGCGAGTTGATTGACGTGAAGGCGGACGGCTCCTTTTGGCTGAACCCGGATTATTTCAATTTTCTGCGCGGCACCACGATGACCAATGAAAAATTTTTCAATCTGATGGGCGGACCGCCGCGCCGGCCGGAGGAAAAGCTCGAGCGGCGGCACATGGACGTGGCGCGCTCCATCCAGACCGTCACCGAAGAGATCATGCTCAAGCTCGCGCGACACGTCCGTGAGGCGACGGGCCAGAAAAATTTATGCCTGGCGGGCGGCGTGGCCCTCAATTGCGTGGCCAACGGCCTGATTTTGCGCGAAAAGGTCTTTGAACGGATTTGGATCCAACCCGCGGCGGGCGATGCCGGTGGCGCTCTTGGCGCGGCGCTCGCCGCATGGTATTTGCACCCGGACGCCCCGGCGCGCCAGCCGGAGTTGCCCGACGCGATGCAATCTTCCCTGCTTGGACCGGAATTTTCCGACGGTGAAATTGAAGCCGTGTTAAGATCCAATGGCGCGGTGTTCCAAAAGATGGAAAAATCCGAATTGCTGGGTTTTGCCGTTGACCTGCTCAAATCAGAGAAAGTGGTGGGCTGGTTTCAAGGCCGGATGGAATTTGGGCCGCGCGCGCTGGGCAGCCGCTCGATCCTCGGCGATGCGCGCTCGCCCACGATGCAATCGGTGATGAACTTGAAGGTGAAATTCCGCGAATCCTTCCGGCCCTTCGCCCCGATTGTCCGCTGCGAGCGCGCGGCGGACTATTTTGAATTGAACGCCGATTCACCTTACATGCTGCTCGTGGCGCCCGTCAAAAAGGAATTGCGCAAGCCGTTGCCGGATGGCGTGAGCGGGATTGATTTGCTGAAAGCCGGGCGATCAGCGCTGCCGGCGGTGACGCACGTGGATTATTCGGCAAGAATTCAAACGGTTTCATCCGCAAGCAACCCGCTGCTTTACGATTTGCTGGCGCAGTTTGACCGGGCAACGGGATGTGGCGTCCTGGTGAACACCTCGTTCAACGTGCGCGGCGAGCCGATTGTCTGCACGCCGGATGACGCGTATCGCTGTTTTATGAACACGGAGATGGATTTCCTGTTTCTCGGCAGCTTTGTGATGGAACGCGCCGCGCAGCCGAACAAGAACCTGGCGCGCCGGGTCGCGCTTCAACTCGATTGAAATGAAGCTGAACCTGAAAGACGAGCCGAAGGAATGGCGCAAATCGGCGCTGCTGACGATCTTTGGGCTGGCGCTCATCGTTTCGCTCCTGCGCTGGCGGAGACATTTTCCGCAAAACGCATGGCTGGCGGTCCTGACAGTCTTGGGCGCGACCGCCCTGGCCGCCATTTTCAGGCCGCGATGGTTTCGCGGCTGCCATCGCCTCTCCATGCGACTGGGTTTTACGGTCAGCCAGTTTCTTGGCCGGGTGCTGTTGGCCGTTTTTTTCATTTTCATCCTGACCCCAATGGGTTGGATTTTGCGGCTGGCTGGCAAGGATCCCCTGCAGTTGAGGCGCCCTCAAAATGCGGCAACTTACTGGCATCCGTCCAAAGAAAGCAGCCCGCTGGACCGGCTTTTATAGGTTCTTCCAAGATATATTTCACCATGAGTCTGCCACCGCACAAACATGCGGTAGTCAGCACAAAAATGCGGTAGCACACCCGACTTTTTGTGTTAAACTGCCAACGTGAATCCCGATCCGACACGTCTGAAACCATGACATCTGTGAGGCACACTTACTAACAAAACCATAACATGAAAAATCAACTGATAAAATTGTTTGCCGCGGCGAGTCTTCTGGCGCCGGCTCTATGTGCAACCGGTCAAAACTTAAACGGAACGTTGAACACGAGCTTTTACGGCCCGCCGCTATATGTCCAAACCATCAACACCGGTTTTGGCGACAACACGGGGGGTGGTGACGCGAGCAGCGGTTCGGAGTTGGATGCCGTTTATGCCCAGGTTTCCGGAGGGAATCTTTACCTGTTCATCGCTGGCTGTTTTCAAAACAACGGTAATTACCTGAATGTCTTCGTTGCGGGCGGGGGCGCCGGGCAGAATATTCTGGAGGTTACCAATACTGCATCATTGCATGTCATGAACGGTTCCACGTTCACCAATGGGTTTCAAGCGACCTGGGCGTTTGACATGAATGATTCGAGCGGCACCCTTTACAGTGAGGAATATACTTTGAACGCAGCCACGAATGCCCCGGGTGGCTATGTGGGAGCTTTAGCTGAAAGCTCTCCCGGTATTGCCGCCGGAAATGATGGCGGAGTTGCGAGTTTGTATCTCAATAACACGCTCGCCAGCGGGATGGGGACTGCCGATGATGCCTTGACCGTTGGTCCAAATACTGGCGCCAATACGACCAACGGACTCGAGATGGTTGTTCCACTGTCTGCAATCGGATATACGGGCGGGTCAATCAACGTCCTGGTTTGCATCAGTGGCGGCGGCGATACCTACCTCTCCAATCAGTTTCTGCCGGGGCTGGCTGTTGGAACGGGTAATCTGGGAGGCACGACATTCAATTTCGGCGCGGTTCCGACCCCGACGAATTACATCACCTTTCAACTGGATATGAGCGAGCAGGTTGCTTTTGGCAATTTCACCAACACGGATGAAAACACGAATGATCCTAATTTTGGGCTTCCGGTTAATTCCGTCGCGGTGGGCGGCAGTTTTAACGACTGGGGCACCAGTGACCAATTGACCAATTACACCATCCTGTATCCTAATGATAATAATCCAGGGCTAAAGACTAATCTTTATATCGGAACATTCCCCGTGCCCGGCGTTCTCCCCCAAACCATTGACTGGAAATTCCGCGTGAACAATCTCGACACCGGGTATGAACTGCCGGTATCCACCTCTGGAG
>DATJSQ010000152.1:0-7539 GCA_035503995.1 Verrucomicrobiia bacterium
GGGGAAGTTGTAAACAACGGAAGCGCGCAAATCCGATTTTGAACGGATCGTTTTCTCATTAACACCGCGCTCAAGCGCGGTGGAAAGCGGCATCCGAACTGCCAACCTTTTCAACGGTTTCTTCGCCTCGTCGCGCCCGAAAGCCCTTTAAACCCGGATATTGCATTGGCCTTCCGGCAAACATCACGTTGCCGTGCATAAGAGTCGTTTTGTTGAGTTTGCGGTCAATCCCGCGAAATAACCGGGCTTGCGCCTTGTGATAGAGTGGCTTCGTGCATGCGGAACAAACAAGTTCGGCCCATCGGGGCGCGGTGGAAAATCCGGCCAACCGGTTCGAGAAACTCCATCTTGAACCGGGGCCTGATTGGAACCCGGAGGAGGACGTTCTGCCTCGCACACAATTTCTCGTTGACCACAGCCAAACGGCGATTGCCTACAATGACAGCCCGGATATCGGCTTCAACGCCAGCCTGAACCCCTATCGGGGCTGCGAGCACGGCTGCATTTACTGCTACGCCCGGCCCACCCATGAATTCCTGGGCTTCTCCGCCGGCCTCGATTTCGAGAGCAAAATCATGGTCAAGACCCATGCCCCCGAATTGTTGCGGGCGGAATTGTCGTCGCCGAAATGGCAGCCGCAAGTCATCATCATGAGCGGGGTGACCGACTGTTACCAGCCGGTGGAGCGAAAGTTGAAACTGACGCGCCGATGCCTCGAGGTGCTGGCCGAGTTCCGAAATCCCGTCGCCCTCATCACCAAAAATTTCCTGGTGACGCGGGACATTGACTTGTTTTCGGAACTGGCTCGGTTCAACGCCGTTTCCGTCTGCCTTTCTCTCACCACACTCGACAACAAGCTGCGGAACGTAATGGAGCCGCGAACGTCGCCGCCCCAGGCGCGCCTGGCGGCCATCCGCAAGCTGGCGGAGGCGAAAATTCCCGTGGCCGTGAACGTGGCGCCGGTGATTCCCGGCCTGACCGACCACGAAATGCCGGCCATCCTCAAAGCCGCTGCGGAAGCCGGCGCGAACTCGGCGGGATTTACCGTCGTGAGATTGCCTTACGCCAACGCGCCGCTCTTTGAAAAGTGGCTTGAAAAGCATTTCCCGGACCGCAAGGAAAAGGTGCTGAATCGCATCAAGGCGATGCGCGGCGGGAAAATGTACGACGCGCACTGGGGTAAACGGATGCGCGGCGAAGGTATTTTTGCCGGGCAAATCGAGGCGATGTTCGACGTGGCTTATCGCCGGGCTGGATTCAAGGAGGAACAGCGGGCACTCTCGACGGCGGCGTTCCGCCGTCCGCCCGGCGCGCAGCTTTCGCTGTTTTAATCCGGCCCATTGCGTTAACCTCCGCGCGCGATGGAAAATGAAGCGAAAAAGTTCCGCATCGGTTCGGTGAAATACCTCAACGCCGCGCCGCTGACCCGGGGCATTGAAAGCCAAATGATTTTTGCCACGCCAGCCAAACTGGCCGAAATGTTGCGCCGGGACGATTTGGACGCCGCGCTGGTGAGCGTCACCGAAGTGTTATTGAACGACCGCTATGATATACTGGATGGCATCGCCATCGCCTCGCTCGGCGAGGTGTATAGTGTGTTGCTGGCGCACAAGAAGCCGCTGGCCGAGGCGGCGGAGATTTTTTGCGACCCGGCGTCGTTGACCAGCGTGAATCTTCTGAAGGTGTTGCTCGCGGAAAGAAATTTGTTTCCCCAATTCAAGCCGTTGGAGAATTACACCCTGGCTGGTGAAAAGGATTTCGTCCTGTTAATTGGCGACGAGGCGATTGATTTTCAACGCCAGCCGCACGTCCATGAAATTTTCGATCTTGGGTCGGGCTGGACGGAGCTGACCAATCTGCCATTTGTCTATGCGGTATGGGCGCTGCGCCGGGGCTTTGAAAATTCGGCGCTGCGCCGCGAGTTGCGCGAGGCGAAACGGTTCGGGATGGACACGCTGGATTATCTCATCGAAACGCGCCCGGAATATGACGAGGATTTCCGCCGGGACTATTTCGAATGGCATATCCATTATCACCTGGCCGAGAATGAGAAAGAGGGACTCGGTAAATTTTGCGAGTTGCTTCGCAAACATAATCTGGGTCCCGTATTTGAGCCGAAGTTTGTGAGTTAGGGCGATGGCAGGACCAGCCGATAGAACAGGTTACTGCCGTTGTTCGGCACGGTCGCCTGATTTAGCTCGTTGGTAAGGACGGGCTGGTTCGTCACGTTCACCCAATTGGTCGTCGTCAAACTCGAATTCTCTTGCAATGTGTAGCCGGGCGCGCCGCCGGGCCAGGAGACGAGAAGGTTCGTGCCAATGGCGGCGATGGCAGCCGGGGGAAAACTTAGAAACGAGAAGTTGCTGATGGTTTGGATGGAAGAAGCGCCGCCATCCGCACCCGTGAAACCGATGTATGCGGCGTTGGCGCCTAAAAGTTGTGTCAGGTTGCCCACATATAGATTAGTGGTGAACCACGTATCGGCTACGGTGTCCGTGAAGGTGAGCGTCATTTGCGAATTGGCGTAATTTAGCATGATGGCGATGGGATCGCCGCTGTTAATTTGGACATTCCCTGGCGCAAGGTAATTGCCATTGCCGCCGTTGGCGCCAGTGAGACCGTCCGTCTCCACCATGTAACCCACTTTTTCGTTGTTGCCGGTGTAGAGGTTCAATTCCAGTTCGATACTCGGTGTAATCGCCGGCGTGGCGCCAACGCCAAGTTGTCCGCCCCCGCCACCCAGGGCTGACGGGCCGAGCGGATCATTTTGAATGCAGATGGCCACCCCATCGGCGGTCTTGTTTCCGCCCGCTTGATAGACGAACGACGCCGTGAACGCGCCGATGTATTGAGGGTTATTGAAGAAGAAGCTCCGGTCCTCGCCGCCCGCGCCATCGGTCAGGGTCAGCACGTTGCCAGTGATGACCGGCGGGGAATAGACATAAAAGCCATTTTCGGAAACCGTCCAATTGAGGCCGCTTCCGTTGAAACCCAAAGGCTGCCCGCCAAAGGTGAGCACGGCAATGCTGCTGGTGACGGATCCGTAATTATTAGTCACGACGACGGAATAAGCGCCCGCGTCAGACAATTGAACGCCGGCTTTGGCATAAGTGCTGGCGGTTGCGCCGGGAACGTTCGTGCCGTTCTTCAGCCATTGATAGCTCAACGGCGCTGTGCCGGAAGCCGTCACGGCGAAGGTTACATTGGCCCCGATCTTGGTGGATTGGCTGGCGGGGGGCAAGGCCACATACGGCGGCGCTCCGCCCTTGCTCAGGCCAACCGACTCCTGATAGAGCAAAAATAATTGGTCCGGGCGCACGACGACAAATTTGGCCGGGTCCAGGGAACTTGCCACTGTCTGGCAATTAGCCGGCGTGACGTCCCAGGCATCGCCTTGCACGGCGATGAACATGGGCGACGAACCGTTCCAGTTCGCCGCGGTATTCGTGATCGCATTCACAAGGTTGGAAGCGGTTGATGCGTAGCTCCCGCTCGATGGAAACCCCAGAACCGGAAGCCTCAGGTCATTGCTTGTGTAGTAGCCGTCATCCTGATCATTGACACCAAGCAGGGTCGGGCAGTTCGTGGCATAGGCATCGCCCGTGGCAGTGGATACGTTGTCCCAGATGGTGATGGTCCTGATGCCGCTGCGTTGAAGATAGAAATTGGCGGCTTTGGCGTACGAGGCGACATTGGCGCCGCTCCAATATTCGACGTGCGCATAACCGGCGCCGGAAGGTCCGGCCACAAGACAATCATTCGTCGTAGCCGTGCTCCAGTAATAATTCAACATGCCAGGATCAAAATCAGCCAGCAGCGATTGCGCCGTCCAGCCGAGGGGAATCGTGCCGCGGGCGGGGCTTTGCCAGTTTAGATACATGGCGTGTTGCATATACTGGACGTTGTCACCGTCGCTCAAGGTGATGGAAACGTAAACCTTGTTTTGAAGCGGTGGCGGTGGCGGGACAGGCGGGACACTAATCAGCGAGGCGACGCCGCCATAAACCGAACCGTTGTCAAAATCGTCGCTGGCCATTACCGGAATGCCATAAGCCGCGATCCAATCCAGATCGGCGCCCTCGTTGGGCACCCAGCCGAGATATATGCCGCCCACGGGCGTCATGTCGGAGACAAACAATTCCATTATCCTTGCGTCGCTGGTCACGTCGCCCGGATCCAGCCAGACCACGGCGGATTTGACGGCTATCAAATAATCCCGCAGACACCAAAAATTGTTGGTTTCCATGCCCGCGATGATGCGGTGGGTGCATTGGGACCAGTAATTGGTGTAGAGATAGCCATAAACCTGATCACTGTTGGTGAACCTGCCGCGCAAATCGTCGTTGACGGTCAGGTCGTAAGGCGGATTGGTGAGGGTATTCAGCAACACGCCGTCGCAAATGAGTTCATTCTTCACGCCGGCGATGGTGGTGGCCAGATTGAGCGTGTCCATGACGTTGGTGTCATAGACCACCAATCCGGTGGCATTCGTTTCATATTTCAGGAGGGCATTGGTGGCGGCGATGGTGTCGTAAGCCAAATGGTGTATTGCCAGCCAGGTGACTTCGCCTTCGGAGGCGGCACTCACACAGGCTATCCGGGGCTGCGTCCGGTTCACGATGCCTTCCAGGGAACAAGCCAGCGCCTGTTGATCGGGCGGAAGGCTGTCCATGTCAATGCAATCAATCGTTGCCGCCGGTGGTGAAAGCGTGGGCAGATATTGGCTGGCCGGCCAGGTGAGTCCCGTTTGGGTCGCTGTCAGATTGGCATTGACCGTCAACGACACCACCGCGCTCGTGGCCGCGCCATAGGAATTGGTAACGACCAATTGATAGAGACCCGCGCTTGAGGGTTGCGCGTTCACAAGCGTCACCACATTGCTCTGCGCGCCGGTGACGCTGCTGTTGTCCGCCAGGCTCGTCCAACTCACCTCATTCGTCGGGCTGAACTGCCACTGATAACCCATCGGCGAGCCGCCATACGCCGTGGCCGAAATCTGGACCGTACCACCCTCAACCGCGCCGATGAGGCTTTGACCGTCGGTGTAAACCTCCGGCCAGCCGGTTGTCGGAAAACTGACAAACGTGAAGTTGGTGATGATCTGAGTGGAGCTGACGCCGCCATCGGCGCCGGTGAACCCGACGTAGGCGTCGGTCCCGCCGACCAGCGCGGCGAGGTTCCCCGTGAACAGATTGGTGCTGAAGGTGGCGCTGAACGGTGTGTTTGCGACGGCATCTGTCATCGTCACAATCAATGTCCCGCCGTTGTAAGACAATGTCACGCCGATGGGATCGCCATCGCCAATGTCAACATACCCTGGCGTCTGGAAGAGGAGGCCCGGCGTGTTGTTGGGGACGTCGCCGTTCGTCGCGAACAAGCAACCCAAGCCGCCAGGGTCGCCGCTGTAAACATTCATGGCCAGTTCGGCGCTCGGGGCGACTCCGCCGACGGCCAAGTCGCCGCCGCCGGGGCCGATCGCGCCGGGACCGCGGTTCTGCAGGCAGAAGGTCACGCCATCAGCGCCGCCGCCGCCCAGATCCTGATAGGTGAATGAAGCTCTAAACGCGCCAATGTTTTGCGGATAATTGAAAAAGGAACTCCGCGCCTCGCCATCGCCCCCGTCAGTGAGCGTCAGCACGCCATTGCTAATCTCGGTGCTCGTGAAGGTGCCGACCTGAGTTTCGGTCCAACCTGCGCCGTCGCCATTGAAATTTGGCCCGATGACAGTTTGGCCATTCGCGGAAATCGCCAGGGTCGCAACGACAACTGCCGCCGCCCTGCGCCAGAGCCGCCTTTGCGATTGAGAAATAAGTCCTTCCGGTCCCATTACACCAAAACTGCCATTTCGGAGCGGTCCGCCGATAAAATCCATCATCTACACCTTTCACAGATTATAAACCGGGATTTCACATTTGGACTCTTGCTCATGACCGGCATGGGCCTTTTTGTAATACTCGCGCCGCTCCGCATAATTTCAAGCTCATTTTTCATGGTTTCGCCTAATGTGCGAGCCTGTGTGAAAACTCCCGGACGTGAAAAAATTTCGCTCGCATTTGACCTATGACGCATTTTGATGGTCGTGGCGCGTTGGATTGTGCTGTGATGCCGGGGTGGATTGGCGCCATGCTCGTTTACTTGGCGCGATCCCTGCTCAATGCTCGGTGTGAAAGACAAACGGAAAAAAGAGAAAAAAGAATATGCTTTCGCGCTTGGCGTTGAATGGGCGATGTTCCGCGCTCAAATGTCCACCGGGCGTCCGTTTGTCACTCTTTGTCTGCCTGAAAACAGGACACGTCTTGTTAAATTGGTGGAAAGGTACGATCGGCTGGGCTAGCCGATAAAAGTTCTCCAACCGTCCACACATGATCTGTCAAAGCCGCTGCCATCGCTGGCGTCTAACCGAGTTATTTGAGTGGGAATCCGCCATCGATGGCCGTGGGCAAGCTGACGCCGCTGGGCGATCCGGCTCCTAACGCCCCAAAGGTTCTGTGCGGTCGAAGTGATTGGGTTGGCTACGGACGGAGAGTGGCTACATAAGGCAACGAGAGAGGTTTCGAAACGCTGGAAGCAAAAACGCGAGCGGCACAGGAATTCAATATCGCCCCGCCTCAAGGAGTGGCTATGCGTTTGAGCGTGATTTCGTGATCGTTGCCGTCGGCAACGAGTGAAACGTCCTCCCACTGATAGCCATCGGCGCTAACATCGAACAGAATTGGGCCGGCGGGCGCGGAATCCCATTCGAATTGTCCCGTCGCGTCGGTCCGGGTCTGCCATTCAACGCCGAATACGGTCGGGGGTATGCTGTCGCCGCCCCATCGTGTTTCCACGGCTGCGTTCGTGACCGGATCACCCGCGTCGTCCAGCACGCTACCACGAAGAATGTTGCCCGGTGACAGCGTAAAGTTAACGACGTTGGTCGTGTCTGTTAATTCCAGGAGATCGGTCTGCGGGGCAAAACCATCGGCCTGCACCTCCAAAGGTACCGACGGCTGGTAATCTCCGGTGGATTCATGGAGTGAAACCTCCCCATTTTCATTCGTTTTCAGAGCGGCAATTTGGGAATAATAAGAGACCCCGAGCAATATACCACTTTCATTCGTTACAATCGTGCATTGTTGCCTAAGATCATCGGTGTTATTCCCCCAGACATTGGAAAAGGTGAATGAACCATTCTCATCTGTTGTGACTGAATTTGGTGGTATAGGATGAGTGAACACATCAGGGGCAAGATTTTCAACGCGGGCTTTAGCGATTGGCCGTTGTTGCCAATCGGTCACACGCCCGGTAATGGTAAATCCCTTATTGATAACGAACACCAAACTATTTAAATCCACTTGCGAAACTGGAACCACAATGAAGGTCGTGGCGTAACCATCCTTCGTGAGGATAAAGGGGATTTGGTTTGTCAGATAGCGGGGAACATAGGTATAGCTCCAACTGCTGTCACTATTATTTGTAATAGGTTGAAACAACACCATCTGCTCTTGCGGTGCCGGTGGTGGTGCTACTTCGGTGATTCGGACGCCTGAAACGGGTTGA
>DATJSQ010000153.1:0-18341 GCA_035503995.1 Verrucomicrobiia bacterium
GCCTGCCCTTGTCAATGATGATGACCCGATGACAGACCCGCTCGACCACGTCCAAAATATGCGAGCTATAAACGATGGTCTTTCCCTCGCGCGCCAGCGTTTGAATCAACGCCTTGAAACCGACCGCCGCGTTGGCGTCCAAGCCATCCAGCGGCTCGTCAAAAAAGACCACCGGCGGGTTGTGGAGGAGGGCCGAGGTGATGACGACCTTGCGCCGCATGCCTTTCGAATACGATCCACGACAATCATGTTCGCTCTTCCGGCCCCTCCGTTTTCGGATGCAGCCCGAACTGAAGCAGTTTCGCCTTCATGGTGATGCGCGAAATGCCCAGCCAGCGCGCGGCCCTGGCCTGGTTGCCCTGGGACAATTCAATCGCCCGCCGGAACAATTCCCGTTCGGTGAATTCCATCACGCGGGCATGGACACCAGCTGATTCGCCGCGCCGGGCGGCGCCCAGCAAGTCGTCAATGTATTCGCCGAGAGGCCGGCTGACCGAACCCGCCGGCGCCATGTCTTTGTTGAGCGCCGCGCGTACGTGGTCGGCGTTGATGGTGTAGTCCTGCGCGGTGAGAAGCGATTTACGGATGACGTTTTCCAATTCGCGCACATTGCCCGGCCAGGAGTGGGACTGGAGAAATTCCAGGGCCTCGGGGCGGATGGACGGCGAGGCGTTGCCGAACTCACGGCCATATTTTGCAAGAAAATAATGGACGAGCCTGGGAATATCCTCTTTGCGCTGGCGCAGCGGCGGCAAGGTGATGGAGACCACGTTGAGCCGGTAATACAAATCTTCACGAAACGATTTCTCCTGAATGGCGGTTTCCAAGTCGTGATTCGTGGCGGCCAGCACGCGCACATCCACGGAAATTTTTTCCTGTCCGCCGATCCGTTGCAGGCACTTTTCCTGGAGCACGCGCAACAACTTCACCTGGGTACCGGGCGTCATATCGCCGATTTCATCCAGAAAAATCGTCCCGCCGTCGGCCTGCTCAAAGCGCCCGATGCGTTGCCGCTGCGCGCCGGTGAACGCACCGCGTTCGTGCCCGAACAATTCGCTTTCCAGCAGGGTCTCGGGAATGGCGGCGCAATTGATGTCAATGAACGGCGCTTCGGCGCGGTTGCTGTGCTGGTAAATAGCGCGGGCGATCAACTCCTTGCCTGTGCCGGTTTCGCCGCGGATCAGCACATTCACCGGTTTGGCGGCGATGCGGCCGATCTCCTTGTAAATGTTCTGCATCACGGCGCTGTCACCAATCATCGCATCCCGCCCGGCATCGGCCTTGCCCAGCGCCACCGGCTCGGACATCAAGCGGTTGCTGTCCACCGCCTTGCCAATCAGGTCGAGCAATTGCTGGATGTCGAAGGGCTTGAGCAAATAGTCGTAAGCTCCGTATTTGGTGGCTTCGATGGCGGTCTGCGTGGTGCCAAAGGCGGTAATGACGATGATGGGCAGATGCGGACGCGTGAAATGCAATTGGCGCACCAGGTCCAGGCCGTTCAAGCCCGGCAGCTTCAAATCGGTGATGACCACATTAAACTGGCCGCGGCTGGCGCGGGCCAGCCCGTCATCGCCGCGGTCTTCCACCGTGACACTGCAACCTTCGCCTGCCAGCGCCCGCTGCAGCGTGTCGCGGATGCCGGGGTCGTCGTCAATCAGCAGTATTTTTGCGTTCATTCAATTACCCGCGGGAGGATGACGCCGAATGTCGTGCCGCGGTTCACCTCAGTTTGATACTGGAGTTCGCCGCCGTGCCTTTGGACAATCCGCGCGGCGATGGACAGGCCCAAGCCGGTGCCGTTGTCCTTGGTGGTGAAAAAAGGATCGAACAGCCGCTTCCTCACCTCCGGCGGAATGCCTCTGCCGGTATCGCTGACTTCCAAAATCACCACCGGCTTGTCGCCATTGCCCAGGCTCTTACGGTCCGGGCGGGCGCGCAAGGTGATTTTGCCGTTCTGGCCGATGCTGTCCGCGGCGTTTTGAATCAGGTTGATGAGCACCTGCTTGCATTGCGCGGGGTCCGCGCGCACCCGCATCGGTTCGCATGGCTCCAAAATCATTTCGATATTGCTTCGTTCCATTTGTGGCGCGCAAAAAATCCGCGCTTCCAGCAGCAGCAAATCGGCTGAAATCACAGTGAATTCCGGCTCGGCTGGCCGGGCGAATTGCAGAAAGTCATTCACAATCCGTTCCAGGCGCACGATTTCGCGCTCCACCGCATCCACGTCGTCGCGTTCGGGCGAACCGGCCGGGAGCCTTTTCTTTTGGATGAACAGCGCGGCCTTAATGGCCGTGAGAGGGTTGCGAATTTCGTGCGCCACGCCGGCGGCGAGCAGTCCCAGCGCGGCCAGTTTCTCGCGGCGTTCAGCCATTGCCTCGCTCTCCAGAAGCCTGACCTGCAAGGGGGTAATCATGTCCCGATACACCATCATTGCCAGAGTGACGGCGAACAAAAATAACAATCCGAGCAAACTCAAAACCGACACGCGCAGTCGAATGAGCGCTTCCTGCGCATTGTTCAGGATCTGGTTCTGCAAATCCATATGCGCCGCGGCCAGTTCCTGTCCCAAGTCCGAAACCCGGCGATAGGCCAGCGTGGTGGAACCCGAAGGCACCAGAAGCGACGTGTTGGTCTCGCCGGCGGAAACCGACGTGACGTGGAGGGCCTGCACGTTGTCCAGGTAAGAATCGAGCGCGGAATCAATTTGTTGCAGGAGGTCTTGCTCATGTTTCGTGTTCCGCGCGTTATTCTGGCTGTCAATCCAAGCTTCCAAATTGTGACCCGCCGCCAGAAATTCCATCCAATTGGTCCCGGTCGGCTCCGTCCGATAGCGCAGCAATCGGTCGCTGACTCCGCGGAGACGGTCCTTGAATTGTTCCGAAATGCTGTAGCTTTCCGAATCAAGCTGGTTCAATCGCGAGCGCAGTTCGGCCTCCTGGCGCTCGAAATTGATTGTCACCAGGGCAATCAGCGCGGCGATCAACACCATGACCAGAACCAGGGCGGCCAGACGGAATTTTATTCCAAAATCCATTCGGATGCCTCCGCATTTAGCAGAAAAGCACCCGGTTTGCCACCAAGAAGCAGTTGTCTATTTTGGCGGATCAATTTTTACACGGCCATGCAACAGGTTTTTTAAATCGTTCATCCGGCCAAAGGCGAAGCGGAAAAAGTGGCGGACGAACCACGCGTCGCCGTGACGCCGCAAATCACGGTTGCGCCGGCGTTGTTGCCCAAGATGACCCCGCAACCGCCAGCACTCGGCCAGCGGCTTCAGAAGCGCCCACCGCACAAACGAAAGCCGCCGCGAAACGATGACGCCAGCGGCGGCCTCGGCGGCAATCAACGCCAGTTGCGTAAGCACCAATATCAGCAACGGACCGCGTACATTTTTCAAAAGGGTCAGGAGTTGATTGCGATTGGAATAAAATCGCCGCGTCTCGCTCGTGCGCGTTTCCACGAACCGGTTGCCGGAGGAAACGGCCTGATGGTGGATGCGCGCGGTGTAAAACAACACGACCGGTTCATCCGCCAGCCAGGCGCGCCAGGACAAATCCATTTCCTCGTTATACAGAAAAAACTCCTCGTCAAAGCCGCCGAGCTTTTCAAACAGTTGCCGTTCGAAAAAAAAGAAGGTGCCCACGGAAAACAGGCGCTCCGGCGCTTCATCCGGCTTCACCGGAACCACGTTGCCGAACAAATCAAACCCGGAGCTGCCCTGGGTCTGGATGGCATCGGTGTCGTAGTCCAGTACCTTCGGGCAACCGACACGCGCCGGGATCGCTTCCGCCCGGGAACACAGTTCCTCGAGGCAGTTGTTTTCCAGCCAGACATCCGGATTCAGAAAAAACAGATATTTCCCGCGCGCGATTTTTGCGCCGCGATTGCTCCCGCCGCCAAAACCGTAATTGCCGCCAGTCTGCAAAAACACGCCGTTTGGCAATGAAGCCATTTTTTTCTCGCATATCGCCGCCGAGCCGTCTTTGGATGTATTGTCCACCATGATGATTTCCACCCGGCTGAAAATGGTTTGTTGTTCCAGCGACGGAAAAAAACGGTCGAGCCATTTCAGGCAGTTGTAATTGACAACGATGACGGAAACCAACGGGCACACGGGCTGGCCCGCCGGAGGCGATGCTGGCGCGGGCAGCCTCATCCGAACGGGATAATTTTCGGTTCGGGTACCGGCACGATGAACCGACCGCCGCGCTTTTGGAAGTCGGTTTCGCGGCGGATGATTTCAGGCGCAAAATTCCAGGCCAGGAGCAGGGCGAAATCGGGCTGGTCTTTCAACAGCATTTCCGGCGGGCGGATGGGAATCCAGGAGCCGGGCGCGACTTTGTTCTGCTTAAAAGGCGTGTTGTCAATGATGTAGTCCATTTCCTTGGTGCTCAGGCCGCAGGTGTTGAGGAGCGTGTTGCCTTTGGCCGAAGCGCCGTAGCCGATGACGCGTTTGCCCTCCGCCCTGAGCCTGCCCAACAAGGCGGGCAATTCGGCGCGGATGTGATTGACCCGCCCGGCGAAAGCCTCCCAGGTGGACGGTTCAGCCAGCTTCATCTGCCGTTCAAGTTCCAGCGCAATGGGAACGCTCGAGTGAACGGCGATTTTCGACGACCGGTGGCGCAGGTGAAACAAAATCGAACCGCCATGGATCGGATAATGGTCCACGCGCGCCAGGGTGAACGGTGTGTCCCTGACCAGCGCCTCAATCGAGTGCACGGAGATGTAGGAGAGATGTTCGTGATAGATTGTGTCGTATTCCGTGTGCTCGAAGAAATCCACGAGATACGGCACTTCGAACGCAATCAAAGTTTCCTGATGCGAGACTGTCTCGAGTCCCGCCATCAAGTCCCGCAGGTCGTCAATATGGGCGAAAACGTGCCGGCCGAGAATCAAATCAGCGGCGCCCCACTCCGCCTTCAATTTTCCGGCGTTTTCCGCGTTAAAGAATTCCTTGCGCGTGGGGATGGCGGTGGCGATGGCGATGTCGGCGATATTGGCGGCAGGTTCAATGCCCAAGACTTCGCAACCTTGCTCTTTAAACTTTTTGAGGAACACCCCGGTGTTGGAGGCGATTTCCAGGACTTTGGAGCCTGCGCCGAGATGGCCCGTGGCCAGCAGATGCCGCGCCTGATTATTCAGATGCGCGTCCATGGTGGCCGAGGTGGACGTGACGTAGGCGTAATGAGAATAGAGAATTTTCGGATCCACCGTGTCGGCCAGTTGGACCAGCGAGCAGTCAGGACAGAGCACGACGCGCAACGGCAGGCAGGTGTGGTAACCTGGCACTTCCTCCGGCCGCAAAAAGTCGTTGGCCAGGGCGGTTTTTCCCAGGTCAAGGATCAGTTTGAAATTTTTCGAGCCGCACGCGCGGCAGGTGGTGCGTTCTTGAATCATGGCGGAGGGGGGCGATAAGGCGATTCGGGGTCCAATTCGTGGCGGATTTCGTCCACAGGGTCGCGGCGGTTTTCGCCCTTGAATAGCAAGCTGGCGACGGTCACGACCAACCCCGGTGCGTTGCCGGTATTCCGATAGGCGTGAACCACGCCGCGCGGAACATAAATCCTGGAAGGCGCCGCCGCGCCCGTCCGGATGAACCAACCGCGCGCGGCCTTCCCCGAACCCGGGCGGTCGTCCCAGAGATATACGGTGAAATCGGACGGGCCGGCAAACGTGAAATAATCATCCTGCGCCACGTGTTGATGCGGACCGCGTGTGACGCCCGGCGCCGACCAGGAGGAACACGCCATCAGGGGTTTGAACCCGGCCGGAATTTCATCGGCGCGGAACAATTCATGAAGACTGCCACGGGGATCGCAAAAGATGGGCAGGGCTTCGACGCGCACGCCGGGCAGCCCGGGCGCCCCAACAATTCCGCGCACTTCAACTTGTTGCCAGACGGTGGACACGGGCGGTCAAACTAGCCGAAACATTTCATCTGCGCGAGCATTTTCCGGAGCCCCTCACGCCAGGAACCGGCGGAATGGCCGATTTTCGCGGACAATTTTTGATTGTCCAGCACGGTGTAATCGGGCCGCCGCATGGTGGAACTGAAATAGGAACTCAATACCGGTTCGACGGGCGGCGGCGCCGGGATTAATAGCTGGCGGGCAGCCTCAGCCAAAATCGCCTTTGCCCAGTCAAAGCGGCTGACGCCTTCGTCGTTCACGGCATGAAACAGGCCGCAAGCGCCGGCTCCAAGCAGTTCCAGCGTCCATTGCGCGAGATCGCCGGCAAAAGTCGGAACAGAAACCTGGTCGGTGGTCGCCTTCAATGGCCGCCCTTCCCGGGCCGCCTTCAAAATCGTATAAACAAAGTTCTTGGATTGCGTCGGATGCCACCCGAACACCCAACTGGTGCGCAGGACGAGATTTCCGGGAGAGGCCGCCAGCACAGCGCGCTCCCCGGCCAGTTTCCCGGCGCCATAATGGTTCAAAGGATTGGGCGCGTCCGTTTCAACGAGAGCCGACTTCTTTTTCCCATCAAAGACGTAGTCAGTTCCATAGTGAACCAGGCGGATGTTTTTCGACGCGCATAATTTGGCCAGAGTTTCCGGCCCCGTGGCATTGACCGCCCAGGAGAGTTCGCGTTCCTGCTCGCAGCGGTCCACCAGATTATACGCGGCGGTGTTGATGACAATTTCCGGGGCCAGGGCATCAAGCTGACGCCGCATTTGGCCGGCATCCGTCAGGTCAAATTCGTGCCGCGAGAGAAAACAAGCGGAGCCATTTGCCAGAAGCCGGCGCAACGGGTACGCCAGCAACCCGTCTCCGCCGGTTGCCAGAATTTTAGTCATCGAGATCTCACGGTAGTGGCGGTTCATCCGGTGGCGGGGGGTTCCGGTGTTGTTTCATGGACACCAGCCAGGTCACGAATAAAATGGAAAAAGCGACGCCGGCGGTCGCGGGCATGACATGCACCAGGACATCCGGCGTTTTTCCGAGGAGGAACAACACCAGCCAATAACCGAGTCCCAGCGCCCCGTATAAAACGGCAATTTTTGTCCAACGGCTCGCCAAAGCCCACATGGCCAGCGCCTGCGACAGACCGAAGAAGGCCATGGTGAAGGAAAACGGCCCCAGCATGGCGGCGGCTTCCGGTGTGTATTTGCCGAGAATTTTCAGGCAAAGTGTCCGAAAGATCAACAGGCAGGCCACGCCGCATCCGAGGACCACGGCATACAGGCCGAGTAATTTTAACTGCTCGCGCAACGCATCCCCGTGATGATGATGGGTGCGCGAACGGTGCGTGAAGAGCACCGTGAGCAAGGGGCCGACCGCCAGCGGCAGGTTGCGGGCGAAGACGCCGGCCGTAACAAACGCCGCGAGGTCATCGGGAAGCAAGGCAAAGCGGCGCTGCGCCACGAGCAAATCCCCCTGGCTTAAAAAATAATTGCCGACCGAAAATGCGCCGGCGACGGTGAGGAATTGGACAAATTCAGCGCTCCAGGGCGAGACCGGTTCGGCCTTACGTGACAAATCCTTTCTCCAGACCAGCAGGACCAGATTGGACAGGAGCATAAATGCGGACGCCAGGACGCCCACCAAGGCGAGGGGGACGAGGGCCGTCAAACCCCCAAAGGAAAGCCGTAGGCAAACCGAGAGGATGCCAATGGCGGCGAGGCGGTTGAACCACCCGAGTCCCTGGCACAGCGAATTCACGAAGGCGCCCCAGCAGGTCATCAATACCACGCCAAACGCGGCGAACGCCAGGACCGTGGGATAATGGAAAAAATTGCTCAACGGCGCCAATAAGAGCGCCGCCAGGACACACGCGCCAATCGTCAAATGGAAGAGAAATTTGCGGCACCCGGCAAACAGCCCCAACAGCCGGGCATCATCGCCGCTGTAATGAAAGCGGGCGATGTAGTGGGTGATGGAATAAGTGGCGCAGTTCATCGGCAGACTGAGCAACAGCACAAAGCCGAGGGTGGTTTGCACCAGGGCGAATTGTTTCGGGTCCAATTGGTGGCCGACGATGATTTGAAACGTGAAATTGCCGGCGGCGACAAACACGTTGGCGGCGGAAAAGATGATGCCGCTTTTTAAGAGATTACGCTGCATCGGGCGGTCTCTCGACTCCTCTTCTGCAATATCCGCGCTCATGCTGTGGCCTGCCGGTTCATAAAAGTTGAACCCATAGCTTCCCCGCGAGCGGGGCTGTTGCGCAAGCCGAATTTGAAATCAAAAGCAACACGTCAAAACCTGGGGGTAAGATCCACGTGGTAAATGTCGAAGTTGTTAATCGGATTGATTTGCGGGAAATCCCGGACGTTGCCGCCGGTGGCTGTCATGAACGTGTTACGAACCAATGACAGTTTTGAAAAAGAATGGAAACTGTTTCAGAACGAACGCTCTGCGGGATCTTTTCTTCGTGCCGCCTCAGGAATCGGCAGTCGTTGCCTCACACGCGTCATAATTTTTCAATATTGGCCGCTGAAACATGGCTTTGAATCCTTCAAGGACTCAAACGTGATTTTCCGCCGCATTTGTCCTCATTCAATCCTTTGTTGCCGAATTGTCACAATCCCGACAGGAATCCGTAATACGTTTCGCCCAGTTTGGCCGGATGGTCATTGCCCGAAGGAAACCGTTGCCGCTTTGTTTGCCAGCTTTATGAATTTGACAAGACCAAATTCATTCGTAGTTGCCGGGCGTTCAGCTTGTACCGGCTTTTTATTTTCCGCTTTATTTTATGCAATGTTCTTGATGACCGCCGGAACCGCTTTGTCCCAAACATCCACCTCGCCGCATTTTAATGTTTCGGCGTATGACGTTGAAGGCAACACCGTGCTGCCAACCAATCTCGTGAACTCCACCCTCTCCGGTTTCACCGGCACGAACGTAAGCCTGGCGGAAATTGTGAAGGCGGCCGAGAATTTGCAGACGGTCTTCCGCGACGAGGGTTATCCGCAGACGAGCATTGCCATCGCCAGGGAGCAAATCACCAATGGCATCGTGACGATGAATGTATTCCAGGCCGCGTTGCCGCAAATCGTCGTTTCCGGTGTCCGATATTTCAGTCCCACGAACAATGCGGAGCTGCCCGCCTATGCGCCGCCGGTCGGAGCCGTTCCTCCTCCCGTGGTTGCCACGGCAAATGCTCCGCCGCCAGCCAATTACACGCCCAAACCGGCCACGTCCGAACAAATGGCCGCCGCCCGCGCCGCCCTGGCGCGGGAAATGGTGAAGTTGAATGCTGAGGAAACGGACCATCGCATTCACGTGGTCTCCACGAACGCCGGTCCAAGATTTGAAGTGGAACATTATGTGGTCATGGGAAATTCGATTCTCCCGCCGCGGGCGATCGGCAGCGCGCTGACCAACATTGACGGCGCCTTCGGCACCAATGTCAGTTTTGAGGGAATTGAAACGGTGGTGGAACAACTGCAGGCGGCATATCACGATCGCGGCTATCCGACGGTGGCGGTGACTTTGCCCCAGCAGAAACTGACCAACGCCACGGTGAAGATCGAGGTCCTGGAAGGACGGCTGGCGGCCATCACTGTGACCGGCAACCGCTACTTCACCTCCAACAATGTGATGCGGGCGTTGCCAAGCCTGCGCACGAACATCGTCATCAACGCGCCGGTACTGCAGGCCGAACTGAACCGCGCCAACGCGAACCAGGACCGGCAGATATACCCCATCGTCGGTCCCGGCCCCGAGCCGGGCACCAGCGAGTTGACGCTGAAGGTCAAAGACCGTTTGCCGCTTCACGCCAAGCTCGATCTGGACAATCAAAGCTCTCCCGGCACGCCTGACCTGCGGGTGAACTTTTCCGCCGTCTATGACAATCTTTGGCAACTGGAGCATTCGCTGGGCGTGCAATATGGATTTTCGCCAGAGCTATACAAACCGGTGGGCCAGTGGAATTTTTACGACCAGCCATCCGTTGCTTTTATCAGCGGCTTCTATCGCTTCCCCCTGGGAACTCCCGAGTCGCTGGCAGACCGGATCACCGCCAATCCCGGAAGCTTTGGTTACGACGAAGCGACCCGCAAATTCAACCTGCCGCCAGTTTCGGGCCGTCCGGACATTACCGTGTTCGCCAGCCGTTCGACCATTGACACGGGCACGGCGGACACTTTTTCTGAAATGGTAACGCCGCCCGGCGAGAATCCTTCCATCAACCGGCAGGATGTTGAAAATTCTCCGACGCTGAACGAGGACGTCAGCGGGCGCCTGGACTATCCCGTGGCCAGCTCGGGAAATCTTCAATCGTCTTTCTCCGGCGGCTTGGATTTCAAGATCTTTCAACTGACGAATTACAAGACGAATCTCTTTTACATCACCCAGACGAATTTTACAACGACGGGCCAGCCGATCCTTCCACCGGTCGTTAGCGCAGTCCCGTCGGAGGTGCCGGCCACGCTCAATCGTGTCGAATATCTCCCATTATCGCTTCGTTATAACGGAAATTGGCGCGACGCCATTGGAACATCGTCCTTTGCGTTGAGTGTTGGCGCGAATCTTTGGTATAACAGCCTTTATACGACGACCTCATATAACAGCAACGGCGTCGCCAGTACCAGCGCGTTGTTTCGCGGCAACGCGGCACTGACAAACATTACGGGTTCCGCGCAATCGTCGGGTTATTGGGTTGTCGTGAACCCGAGTTTCTCGCGGACGATCCTGATTGACAACTGGACGACGCTGATTCGCGCGGACGGCCAATGGGCCAGCGAACCTTTGATCAGCCCCGAACAGTTTGGCGCCGGCGGGGTCAACAGCGTCCGGGGTTATCACGAAGGCGAGGTGTTTGGAGACGACGGCTGGCACCTTTCCCTGGACGAACAGACGCCGCCCCACGTCGTGGGCATGATCGGTGACGGCACGCCGTTGACCGTGCGTGGATCGGTCTATATGGATTATGCGAATGTCTATTTGATTGATCCAGAGGGGCGGCCATTCGACAATCCGCTATGGGGAACGGGCTTTGGGTTCACGGCTTCGGCCGGGCCCCATTGGCAGGCGGAATTTCTTTTCTCGTTTCCTCTGATCAGCACCACGACGACGACGGCCGGCCAGCCGTATTTTAATTTTGCGCTGACGGCGCAGTTTTAATTTAACCTAAATGTCACCTGAAAAAGCAATCGCAAAAGGATTCCGCATGGTATGCTCAGGCTCTGAAAAAATGGTTCGTAATTTAGTTTGCTTTTTTCGCAGAACACCATGGGAAATCGGCTTGTTGGTGTTGTTCATAAACTTTCAAGCATTGGCTATTCCGACGGGCGGCACGGTGACCCAAGGCACGGCGTCCATCAGCTCTTCCGGGGCTCAAATGAACATCGCCCAAAGCTCCGCCACGGCCCTCATTAATTGGGCGACTTTCAATATCAACCCGGGCGAGACGGTGAACTTCAACCAGCCGTCGTCCACGTCGGTCACCTGGAACCAAATCAATGATGTGAATCCGTCGCAAATCCTCGGAAACCTCAACGCCAACGGCTATGTCGTGCTGCAAAATCCCAATGGCTTCTACATCGGCGGCCAGGCTGTCATCACCGCCCACGGGGTCATCCTGACCACAGCTACAGCGGCGCCCAGTTTTGCCAGCGGCGGTCCATGGTCATTCGATGCTCCGCCGCCTACGGCGCAAATCGTCAATTACGGGAAAATCAACATCACCGGCGGCGGTTCAGCCTATTTGATCGCCAGCGATATCATTAACAATGGCGCGATTACTGCGGAAGGCGGCAGCATCGGCCTCTATGACGGTGAGACGGTTTTGGTTTCGATGGCTCCCAATGGCGAGGGATTGAGCGCCGAAGTGACCTTGCCGCAAGGTTCGGTGGATAACGAAGGCAAATTAATCGCCGACGCGGGCAACATCGTCGCCCAGGCCCAATACGTGAATCAAAATGGGGTGGTGCAGGCCAACTCGGTCGAGGATGTCAATGGCACGATTGAATTGCTGGGCAGCAGCAGCGTGACGATGGGCGCCAATTCAACCATCACGGCCAACGGCGACACCAGTGATTCAGGGGCGAGTCCGGGTGGCTTTGTCATTTTAAACGGCGGCGGCTCATATAGTGACAATTCCGGCTCCACAATTTCGGTTGCAGGCAACTCAGCCGGGGGACAAGACGGGATTGTTGAAATTTTCGGGACTGGACTCGCGGCAAGTGCGATCAATTCGACCATTGACGGTCTTTCGGCCGCGGCATTTTTGGCGCAGGAACCCAACTTGTTCGTCAACCCGTATGACGTCACACTTTCCGACACCGGCACGGCAACATCTTACGACGCCGACGATAACTTGGATGTGAACTTCAATTTGAACAGTCTCGCCGCCTATTCGCAGATTGATTTGCAGGCATTGGATGACATCAATTTGGTTTCGTCATGGTCGTTGGCCTCTCCGGTGGCGGCGGGAATTTTGAGCCTGACCGCCGGCAACAACATCTCATTGGCTCCGGGTTCCGATATCAGCGCCGGACAAAACTGGACAGTTAATTTATCGGCGGGAACGGGATTTGTTCCCACGATGTCCCAACCCATGCCGGCTTCCGGCAGCGATGGCATTTATTTGAATGCCAATTCCCTTCAGCAATCGTACATCCAGGCTCAAAATGGAAACATCAATCTCTGGGCCGCCAATGAAGTCCAGGTGGGCTGGATGGACACTGCCAATACGCCCGGCGATGTCAACCTTGGCTCCGGCAGCGTGACCACTTTCGGCGGCGGGAATATCAATGTGACCACGCTCTATGGCGACGTTAACACCGGTTCAGACGCGAACGGATACGATTACAATCCCACGGCGCCGTATTACACCGTTGATGCCGGTCTTGGCGGCGTCAGCACGGCGGCAGGCGGTAACGTCACAATTGCCGCGGGGGGCGATGTCATCAGTTTCATGCCCTCGCTCGGCACCAGTACGGCGGGTCAGGAGGCCGGAACGGGGGCCTTCGGTCCGGAGCCGGGGAACGTGACGATCACTGCGGGAGACAATGTTTACGGACACTATGTGGTGGCCAATGGCACGGGGACAATCACTGCCGGCCAGAATGTAGGCTCCGGTGCCGCCGCCACCTTTGCACTGAGCCTGATCAGCGGCGGTTGGAACGTCAATGCTCCCAATGGAGATATTTATTTGCAGGAAGTGCGAAATCCGAACGGGGATTTTAACGACAGTGTCATTTCAGGTGGACGGGGGGGCCGCTCCAGCGCGTCTCCGGGCGATAATCTTTTCAATTACAGTCCTCAAGCTTACGTCAATCTGACAGCCAACGGCATTTACTTGACCGACGAGAATGTTCCGCGAACGTCCGGCCCATTTACCACGGGCGCTGTCCCCGTTCTATATCCGCCCATCCTGGATATCACGGCAGGCTCCGGCGGGGTGACGATGGAAGGTGATGTGACCCTGTATCCTTCCCCCGACCAAAATCTGGAGATTACCACAACCGACGAAGGACCGTTAATCGCCCCATTCGAAGCAATCCCTCTTGAACTATTGATGTCCGATAGCGCTCAGGATCAATGGCAAAGCAGCTCGACTTTCAGCGATACCGACCACGGCAGTCTTGCGGATGAGCCGGGCGAATCAAGTCCGGTGCTCATCAATGTTTCAGGCGATATGGAAAACATCAATCTCATCACGACCAAGGTAACCGACATCACAGTGGGTGAAGATATGATTGACTGCGGGTTTTCCGGGCAAAACCTGCAGGCAGGCGATGTCACCACCATCAACGTTACCGGTGCCATTGAAAACGGCAGTCCTTATTCATTTGCTCCGGATCCAGTGGTCATCCCCGATATCCCCGCCGGGGACCTGCCGCAAGGCGTCGCCGATTCGTGGGACAGTATTTTTACCCTGGCAGTGGACACCTCAAAACTCAGCGCGAGTCTGTTCGCAGACACGCCTGTCTCCCAATTGACGGCCAGTGTTTTGGAGTATGCCGGCCTGTTCGATGTCCAACAACAAAACGGGCAATTGATCGGTCTTAATCCAGGCTTCGTTTATAATACGACAACCGAGCGGCTCGGTTTCGTTGGGCCGATGCCGTCGAATGTCGCTTCGGAGTTGGGACAGACGATCTCCATATTGCATCTGGTCAATGGCTTGCCGGTGGTTAATCCCCTCACAGGCGAGTTTGAAACGGATACGGTATCGTGGGCCAATGTCAGCGAGGTTGATGACATTTCCACTGAAAGCACGACCGGCAATAATGGCAATCCGGCGCCCCCGCTCTCTCCTCCTCAATTGGGTTATCGGATCGGGGGTCCGGGAGAATTTGACATCAATGCCGGCTCGATTTCACTGGGCAACAGTGACGGCATTATTTCGAGTGGTGTCTATGACCCGCAAGGGGGATTTGACCGTTATGCCAATCTGGCTTCAATCACCCCGGAGGGAGCGACGGTGAATGTTGACATATCCGGCGACCTGGAAATGCTGAGTTCGACCATTGCGGCACTCGACGGCGGCGACGTGAATGTGACCAGCACCGGCGGTTCCATGGATCTTGGCTCTCCAGAGTTATTGAGCGGCACGGCAGTATCTTCATCTTCAGGGGCGCAAACTTCAGTCGGCCATTTGGATTTTGGCATTTACACCACGGGCGGCGGTGATGTCAATGTCACAGCCTTGGGCGACATTGACATAGATGGTTCGCGAATTGCCACATACAACGGAGGCAATATTGTCGTCGAATCGTTGCAAGGTAACGTCAACGTTGGAAGTGGCACGGCTGACCAGAACACGGTGTATGTGGCGTATGTGGACCCCCTCACCGGCCTTGCTGTTCCACCCTATCAAGAGGGCGCTTACGGCAGCGGCATCATTGCCAATACGCTCGTACCCCCGACGGCGGGCGAAGCATTTCCGCCTGATGCGGCCACGGCTCCCGGGGACATTACGGTGCTGACGCCCGAGGGCAACATTATCGCCACCACGGCCGGCATCCTCCAGGAAGCGCTCGATGGCAGCATTGCCCCCGGTCCAACGATAACGCTCACCGCCGGTACGCCGCCTTCAGGCACACCGGGCACCCCCGGTTATTCACCCGGCTACACCGGCAACATTGACCTCGGAAATTCCGGAGTGATCGGCGGGACGGTGAACCTTTCGGCTAACGGCAATATCACCGGCCAAATTGTTTCCCGCCAGAACAGTAATGTTAACGCCGCCCAAAGTTTTAGCGGCACACTCCTTTCCGCTGGCCAGGCCAATGTGACCGGTGGTGGCACGATCTCGGGCACCATCGTTGGGGTTGAAGGCGCAACTGTTTCCGGCGGCGGCGGGGTAACGGCGGCGGTCCTCGGCCAGAATGTTTCCCTGAATGGCGGGGCCTCCCAATCCACTCTCGGCAGTTCGGCGACCGCCACCAGCTCCACTCAATCCGCAGCCCAACAAGCCAGCAGCCAGGCCCAGCAGCAGGTGGCCAGCTATTCAACCGGCGGAGACGACGAAAACAAGAAGAAAAAGAAACCGGAGATTCGCAAGGTGGGCCGGGTGACGGTTATTTTGTCCAGCGCGGTGCCGAAATGAGGAAAATCTGGAATGATGGAGCGGCCAGACAATTTTTTCGAAAACGAGAGCGGCGGTCACCGCCGTGGTCCTGATGCTCCTGGAATCTTTTTTGCGCCGGCAAATGTTTTCAAAAAAAAGGCGGACATTTTACTGTCCGCCTCCCACCTCCATTTTCATCAAGCTGGATTTATTCGTTGCCGTTTCCCAATCGTTCAAGGAGAAACGAGCAGGAAGAATGAGTTGGTTGAGCTGATGGAATTGGTATAGGAGAAAGTGCCGCTGCTCCCGAACGTGTTCGTCACCACCGGGGTCCAGTCTGCCAGCGGCATTGCCACGTTGGTTGAGGTTAAAATCCGGTATTGCGCTCCAACCGGACAATTCGTGCCGCTGAATACGAGTTTTCCGGCAGCCAGGGCCAGGCCGCCGATCTTGGGAGTCGGCGAGGCCACGATATAATTCGCCACGGTAACAGTGCTGGATCCCCCGGGCCCATAGACCGTGAGGGTCACACTGTAACTCCCCGCCGCGGCATAAGTGTTGGTCACACTCGCGCCCGTGGTATTGGTGATGATGTTGCCGTTTCCAAAATTCCAGACCCAGTTGGTGATCGTGCCGCTGGCCGAGTTTGTGAACACCACGGTCAACGGTCCAAATCCGTTGGTGACGGACGCGGTCACCGATCCGGCCGATGGCGGCGCATTGGTTGACGCCCGGGTGAAAGTCATCGTCCCGTTGGGATTCAGCGTGAAATATCCCAAATAATCGCAGTTCCCACTCGAAGAACCGGTGATTGGATCAACATCCCCTCTCCCGGTCGGGACATTTGCGTAAAAATCTGAAACTGCGGCGGAGGTGAAACTGTTCGACGTCACATTCTCTACTGAAAAATCTATGGCATTTCCGCCGAAATCACCGAAGGAAGGGTCCGATGAGGCGCTGATGAAGTAGGTAAGATTCTCATCCAGATCCGCATCTGCCGTGGGCTCCAGGATGACCAGACTATTGTTGTAAGCATTCGTGTTCCCCTGCTCCGAATACAATGTTTGGGAAAGGGAGTTGGCGCCATTAGCCACCGATATGATTTGGCCTTCCAGGTTGGCTGCAAACGTGGACGGAAGCCGACCGCCCGGCGTCGTCGGTATGCCGGGGTTGGAACGTGGCACCGTGTACCAAGTACTATAGATAGGCCAGCTACCCGCGGAGTTGACCAACGGCCCGGTTGATGGCGAAAAACTCGCAAAAACCGACCATTGAAGGTTGCCGAGGTTGTCAGGGCACATGTTCGTGAGCTGTTGATGGGTATAGTTGGTGATATTGATCTGGACGCCGGGCGCCACCGCGAGAAAATTGCTGATATTGCCCAAATAAACCACCATTTCATAATTCTCTTGAAACGATCCCGTTTTGCGAAACCCGGCATCCACATCGCCGACCCCCGTATCAGTAAAATATTGCGCGCCGGCCAGTGACGGTAAAAGGACCATCATCGTCAATTTTAAGACAGTTCGGTATAGGGAAAAAAGCTTCATCATGCGCCACAGTTTAAAGGGAAAGAGCGGGCCGAACTACCGCGAGAAGGACATCGGCATCAAGTTTAAGGACATGCAGAGAGGCTGAAAATGACCTTTATTTTGTGGCGGAACCGCCAGGCCAAAGTTTATTCGTGGCAACCAGCGAACGGTTGTCACGAAATTGTAACCGCATCTGGATTCCCGTAACCCGGCAGGCACAAAAATGTAACTTGCCGGGCCACCGGCGCCTCAATAATTATTTTCGGCCTGGGCGAGCCGGGGAATTGGACGGAGGCGGCCAAATGGTATCGCATGGCGGCCGAACCGGGAGACACGTCGGCCGAGGGCAACCTGGGGTTATTGTATCTGGATGGCCGGGGCGTCACGAATGATATGGTACAGGCCTATGTCTGGTTCAAATTGAGCGCCGAAAAGGGAAATGCGACCGGCAGGATCTATCTGATGAATTATGAGGACAGGCAACTGCTTGCCAGCAATCAGTTGGCTCAAGCCGGGCAGATGATCCACGCCTTCCGCGCCCGACAGACCGGCAGCATGTAGGCCGCGCGCGCCATTGAAGCCCGCGTCACCAACAGCGGCAACGGGGCTGCTTTCCTGGGCGCCTGCGCCAAAGCAAGGCGACTGCCGCGAACCCGCACACAATAATCTCAACATCCGATGGTTCTGGAACCGGCACAAAATTTGCCTGCCATCCGGCAATCTCACTGATAGTCGGGTCCTCATTATCGGGAGTGATTGCTGTGAGAGGCTGCATGATAAACTCCAGTTCAGCCGCATACGAGTTTGTCGCCCCAAGCGACGGATCGATGGATTGCATTTATCGATCTTCAATGAGCCGATTTTGCGGTCGTTACTGGCCGCCCTGCGTCGCCTGATATTGGTCATATTCGGCGGCAGCGCCCACACCAAACATTCCCCCCAATATGCTTTCCGCCGCCGTGGCCTGCAACAACGATTGCGGCATCTGTGTCCGCTGCGGCGTGGTGCTGTCTGTTCCGGACTGGGATGGCTGCGTGCCGTCCGTATTGTCCGTCCCAATCTGTGGCAACAGTGCGCTATCCGCCCCCGCAGGAGACGGTTCCGTGCTGGCTGCGCCAGCCGCGGAATACTGTTGAAGTTGATTCAGGCCGCTGAGCTGGGCCAAAAAGCCCTGGCGCAGAGCGGCAGTTTCTTGCGCTTGTTCATCCGTCATTCCCGGCGTCGCGTCAACGGTCTGGAGAAACGCCGCCATTGTCGCCGGTGCTGTCTGCTCATTGTTTCCGGCATTGGCAACCGACTCCCGCGGAGCCGTTGGCGTTTGCCCCAACAAGTAGGCCACCAAGTATG
>DATJSQ010000154.1:0-4995 GCA_035503995.1 Verrucomicrobiia bacterium
GAGCCAGAGGCCCAAAACGCACCAGAACATTATCCGCATAGGGTTCTTGTAACACACAACATTTGCGCCGTAAAAGAAAAAGTTCGTGACTATATTACTGGCGTCTTTGAAGTTGATACGCAGGAGGCTGATCAATAGCAAATTTTGTCCCGTTTCGATTCCCATTCGGCAAACACTTTCAACGCCTCGGAACGAAGCAATTGCTTCATCGGAATCTCGCGACGCGGAACCGGCCGGCCGATTTCGCGGTAAATCAAATCGTCACGGAAACGGATCCGGGCGGCGTCCCGGCGGGTATTGGCGTAAAAAATTTTGCCGATCCGCGCCCAGTATATCGCCGCCAGGCACATCGGGCACGGCTCGCAATTGGTATAAATCTCGCAACCGTCCAGATGAAACGTTTTTAACTTCCGGCAGGCGTCGCGAATTGCCGACACTTCCGCGTGCGCCGTCGGATCATTGGCGGAGGTCACGCGGTTCCAGCCGCGCCCGACGATTTTGCCCATGCGGACGACGACCGCGCCGAAGGGGCCGCCCTCGTTGCGACGCATTTTTTGGCGCGCGAGCCGGATGGCTTCGCGCATGAATTTTGGATTCATCCTAAGAATGATTGGCCAAAGTCCCCGGCATTGAAAATCAATCCGTCGGATTCTTTTGGTTTTGCCCGAACAGCAGCCGCAAGCTGTTCATCACCACCACAACCGTGCTGCCTTCGTGGCCGACCACGCCCAGCGTCAGCGGGATTTTTCCGAGCATGGCAAAGGAGACGAGCACCAGGACGGTGCCGAGTGAAATCACGAGGTTGGCGCGAATGATTCTTCGCGCGCGCCGGCTGAGGCGGAAAGCGGCCAGGAAATTTTCCAGCTTGTCGTGCATCAGCACCACGTCCGCCTGCTCCAGCGCCGCGTCCGCGCCGCGCGCGCCCATTGCCACACCGATGTGCGCGGCGGCCAGGCTCGGAGCATCGTTCACGCCGTCGCCGACCATCGCGACTTTTGCCCGCTTGCTTAATTCGCGGATGGCCGCCACTTTTTCCTCCGGCTTCAACCCGGCACGCACGTTATCCAGTTGCAGCCGCTCGCGCAGATGCTCGGCGGCGGCATTCCGGTCGCCGGTCAATACCACGCTGCGCAGTTTCTCCCGCCGCAATTCAACGATGACGTTGCGCGCCTGCGGGCGGATATCATCGCGCAACAAAACGCGGCCCAACAATTTGCCGGAGGCCACCCAGATTTCAGAGAAACCGGGGCCGGTCTCGGCAATCGGCGCCATGATGTTGCCTTGTTCGGTGGCGGCAATCCATTCGCGACGGCCCAGCAGACAGACATTTCCGCCGTCATGCGCGCGCAACCCATGGCCGGTGACGGACTCAAAATGTTTGAGATCAATGGGCTGCAACAGTTGCTGTTTGCCGTAGAGGGTGACGGCGCGCGCCAACGGATGAGTGGACAGCTTTTCGAGCGAATAGGCCAGCCGCGCAATTTCGGTTTCGTGTCCGGGCGGAATGCTCTCGATTTTTTCGACGCGCAAGTCGCCGGTCGTCAAGGTGCCGGTTTTGTCCAACGCTACAACACCGACCTCGGCCAATTTTTCCACCGCCGCGCCGCCTCGGAAGAGAATACCGTGCCGCGCGCCAAAGGCGATCGCCGCCAGCACCGCCGAAGGGATCGAAAGCACCAACGCGCATGGCGATGAGACGACCAACAGAGTCATGGCGCGGTAAAACGCGCTGTGCGATTCGGCAATGGCCTTGAAGGCGGGCAGATGAAATCCCAGCCACCAGACGAAGAACATCACCAGGGAGAATCCCAACACAAAATAGGTGTAATAGCCGCTAAACTTGTCGGTAAATTGTTGCGCGGGCGCTTTTTGCTGTTGCGCTTCGCGGATGAGCTTGATGATGCGCTGCAGCGCGCTCTCGGCGGCGGGACGGGTGACGGTCACTTCCACCGCGCCCCACAAATTGATGGTGCCGGCCAGGACGATTTCGCCGATTTTCTTTTCCACGGGGGTGGCTTCGCCGGTGAGATTGGATTCGTCAGCGGCGGTCCCGCCTTTCGCAATCTCACCATCCACGGGAAATTGTTCGCCGGGCTTGATGAGCAGACGCATGCCGGGAACAATTGTTTCGACGCGCACTTCGCGTTCGCGGCCCTGTTCGATGGCCGTGGCAAATTTAGGGGCGTCGCGAAAGAGCGACCGGATTTCCTTTTGGGTGCGGCCGAGGGCAAAATGTTCGAGGGCGCCGGAAAGCGAAAAGAGAAAGAGCAAGGTGGCGCCTTCGGCCCAAGCCCCGATGCAGGCCGCCCCCACCGCGACGGCAATCATTAAAAAATGCACATCAATCGCGCGTTTTTGCAGCCGTTCCCAGACCTCTTTCCCGGGATAAAATCCACCGGCCAGATACGCGGCGACATAAAGGACAATCTTCAGTGGCGCCGGCGAAAATGCCCCGGCCAGGCTGAGAACGCCGCACCCCATGGCCGCCGCCAACTGCACCTTCCACTCATTGATATGCTCGTCAATGTGTTCGGCTTCCTCGAGAAACTCCACGTCGCGCGGGACCACCTTGGGCAACGGAATATCACGCCAGCGCCAGAATGCCGGCGCGGTGGGACAGGTGGCGCGGGCGATGGTCGTGGCGGCGCCTTGATGCTTGATGACAATGCGCCGGCGCTCGGCTTCCGACAGGGGCAGATCGCAACTCGAGCAGTTTTCCACTCCATCCAGCAGCGAGCAGGAATGACTTTTCTGCGCCGCCTCGATCTTCTCAGTGACACGCCGGGTCAACCGGTCCACGTCCGCCCGCCCGAGTGTGGCGACCGAAATTTTGTTTTGCGCCGAATCAATCGTCACCGCTTCGAGCGCCGATTCCTCGGCCAGCGCGTCCGCGACGGAGCGCGCCAGACAGGCATGGCTCTTATCGCGGGAGGCAGCGGTTTTTTCGGGCGCGGAATTCATCGCTGTTCAATATTTAACATAGTTGCGTGTATCATGCGATGGAAAAGGGGAAATGCAGGCAGTCCCGGCGCTCAACATTCGGGAAAACGGGACACCTGTTCCGAGACGTGATTGTTCTGTTCAAATGCCGCCGCTTCCGGTAGTTTGGTTGGAAATTTTTTTTGGAAAATAATGCAAAACATGACAAGTAATCATTCTTTAACTGCAAACCAGAGACTTCTATCATGGGTTCAACAAATGGCCGAATTGTGCCAGCCGGATCAAATCCATTGGTGCGACGGCTCGGACGCGGAGAGCCAGACGCTCTGCGATTTGATGGTCAAGAGCGGCATGTTGACCCGGCTCAATGAAGCGTTGCGCCCCAATTCCTATTTGGCGCGCTCGCATCCCAGCGACGTGGCGCGCGTGGAAGACCGGACGTTCATCTGCGCGAAGACACAGGAGGAAGTTGGGCCGACGAATCATTGGGCGGAGCCAACCGCGATGAAGCAAAAACTGCTCGGCCTGTTCAAAGGTTGCATGAGGGGACGGACGATATATGTGATTCCCTTTGCGATGGGGCCGTTGGATTCACCGATCTGTAAAATCGGCATTGAGCTCTCCGACTCGCCTTATGTCGTCGTCAATATGAGGATTATGACTCGCATGGGGAAACACGTTTTGGACAAGCTTGGCACCAATGGGAACTTCATTCCCTGCATGCATTCGATCGGCGCGCCGCTTGCGCCCGGACAAAAGGACGTTTCCTGGCCGTGCGAACCGGACCCGAAAAATAAATACATCGTCCATTTCCCCGATGAGCCTTCCATCTGGTCCTACGGTTCCGGCTACGGCGGTAACGCATTGCTCGGGAAAAAATGCCTCGCGCTGCGCATCGCCTCGACGGTGGCGCGAAAGGAAGGCTGGCTTGCCGAACACATGCTGATTCTCTGCGTGACTTCACCCGAAGGGACAAAGAATTACATCGCGGCGGCATTCCCCAGCGCTTGCGGCAAAACCAATTTGGCGATGTTGCAGCCGAGCCTGCCCGGATGGAAAGTCACCACGCTGGGCGATGACATCGCCTGGATTCGCATCGGCAAGGACGGACGCCTTTACGCCATGAACCCGGAGACCGGCTTTTTTGGCGTTGCGCCGGGCACCTCCGAGCATTCAAATCCAAACGCGCTGAAGGCCTGCGCCAAAAACACCATTTTCACCAACGTGGTACTCACTCCCGACAGCGATGTCTGGTGGGAAGACATGGGCGTGCCGCCGCCGGCGAAGGGAATTGATTGGGAGGGTAACGAGTGGACACCGTCCAGCGGACGGAAAGGCGCGCATCCCAATTCCCGCTTTACCGCCCCGGCGTCGCAATGTCCGGTGATTGATCCGGATTGGGAGAACCCGGAGGGCGTTCCTCTCTCGGCGATTTTGTTCGGTGGACGCCGTCCCACCACCATCCCGTTGGTCAATGAAGCCTTCGACTGGGAGCACGGGGTTTTTATGGGTTCGGCATGCGGTTCGGAGACGACTGCCGCCGCCCTCGGCCAGGCTGGCGTCTTGCGGCGCGACCCCTTCGCCATGCTGCCGTTCTGCGGCTACAACATGGGAGATTATTTCGCGCACTGGCTTTCGTTTGCAAACCGCACCGACCGTGCGAAGTTGCCTAAAGTTTATTTCGTCAACTGGTTTCGCAAGGGCGCGGATGGAAAATTTCTCTGGCCCGGCTACGGTAAAAACTCCCGCGTGCTCAAATGGATTTGTGAACGCATCGCGGGCGGCGGCAGGGCGCAGAAAACGGCGATTGGAAATCTGCCCACGCCGGACGCGCTGGACCTGTCGGGCATGGACATCTCCGCCGACGCGATGAAGGCACTGACTTCCGTTGACCAGGCTGGTTGGAGAAAGGAAATCGAGGACGTGGCGGCCAATTACGCGAGGTTCGGCGATCATTTGCCCCAGGCATTGACGGATCAATTGAACGAATTGAGGAAACGCCTCGGTTGATTGTTTCAGTCATCCCAACAAGCTTTTCGCTTTGGCCAGGGCCTC
>DATJSQ010000155.1:0-15788 GCA_035503995.1 Verrucomicrobiia bacterium
TGTTGCCGCGCGCCCCCGAATCCACCATCAGATAAACCGGGTTGTATTCGCGTTTGCCCTGGTTTTGTTCGAGGGTCCGGAACATGACGCTCGAAATCTGGTCGGTGCAATGCGTCCAGATGTCCACGATCTTATTGTAACGTTCGCCCGGGGTAATGACCCCTTTGCGATATTGCTTTTCAACTTCGCGAATCTGCTTTTGCGCGGCATCAATTTGTTCGTCGCGCTCCTTCGGCACTATCATGTCGTCAATGCCGATGCTCGCCCCGGATTTGGTCGCCTCGCGGAACCCGAGTTCCTTCAATTTATCCAGCATCGTCACGGTCTCTTCGTGCCCCGCAAACTTGTAACATTTCCAAATCAAATCGCCGAGCTCGGATTTCTTGACCGATTTGTTCGGAAAACCGAGTTTGGTGGGCCAGATTTCACTGAAGATGACCCGGCCAACCGTGGTCTCGATGATTTTCTTGTCGGCATTGCCGAAAACAGTCGGCTTGCCGAAATCAGGATTTGCCAGCCGCAGCCGGTCATGGGTCTTTAACGCGCCGTCGCTATAAGCAAAGATCGCTTCTTCCTTCGTGCCAAACAGCGGCAGCGTCTTCACGTCAGCCGGCATTGGAGTGCGGGGCTCCGCCGTCAAATAATAAACGCCCAGGGTAATGTCCTGGGTTGGCGTAATAATCGGCTTGCCCGACGACGGCGAAAAAATATTGTTGGTCGCCATCATCAACAGGCGCGCTTCCATCTGCGCTTCCACAGAGAGCGGAACATGAACGGCCATTTGATCGCCGTCGAAGTCCGCGTTGTAGGCCGTGCATACCAATGGATGGATGCGGATGGCCTCGCCTTCAATAAGCTGCGGCTCGAACGCCTGGACCGACAGGCGATGCAGCGTGGGCGCGCGGTTAAGCATCACCGGGTGGCCTTTGGTCACTTCTTCCAAAACGTCCCAGACTTCCTTGGTCTGGCGCTCAATCATTTTCTTCGCGCTCCGCACCGTGTGAACGTAACCAAGTTCCTTCAACCGGCGGATGATGAAAGGCTCGAACAGCACCAGCGCCATCTTTTTGGGCAGACCGCATTGGTTCAATTTCAATTCCGGCCCGATCACAATCACCGAGCGTCCGGAATAATCCACCCGTTTGCCGAGGAGATTCTGGCGGAACCGTCCGCCCTTGCCCTTGAGCATGTCGCTGAGCGATTTCAATGAGCGATTGCCCGCGCCGGTCACGGGGCGCCCATGCCGTCCGTTGTCAAATAACGCGTCCACAGCTTCCTGCAACATGCGTTTTTCGTTGCGGATGATGACTTCGGGCGTCTTGAGCTGCAACAGTGTCTTCAGACGGTTGTTCCGGTTGATGACGCGGCGATACAAATCGTTCAAATCGCTGGTGGCAAAACGTCCGCCTTCCAGTGGCACCAGTGGGCGCAAATCCGGCGGAATTACCGGCAGTACCGTAAGAATCATCCATTCCGGACGGCTCTTGGACGATTGTAATCCCTGCAGCAACTTGATGCGTTTCGCCAATTTCTTTCGGATTTGCTTGCTCTTGGTCTCGGTCATCGCGGTTTGCAATTCTTCGATGCCTTTGGCCAAATCCACTTTCGCCAGCGCTTCCCGCACCGCTTCCGCCCCCATCTTCGCCTGAAAAGCCTCCGCGCCGTAGGTCTCGCGGGCTTCCCGATATTCGTTCTCGTTGAGCAATTGATTTTGCTTCAACGGCGTGTTGCCCGGATCAATCACCAGATAATCCTCGTAATAAATGACCCGCTCCAAATGGCGCGCCGTCATGTCCAGTGCCAGCCCGATGCGCGAGGGCATGCACTTGAAAAACCAGATGTGGCAGACCGGCACCGCCAATTCAATATGGCCCATGCGCTCGCGGCGCACTCGGGCGAGCGTCACCTCGACGCCGCAACGGTCGCAGACGATGCCGCGGTGCTTGATCCGTTTGTATTTTCCGCAGGAACATTCCCAGTCCTTGACCGGGCCAAAAATGCGCTCGCAAAACAAGCCGCCCTTTTCAGGCTTGAAGGTGCGGTAATTGATGGTTTCTGGATTTTTGACTTCGCCCTTGCTCCACGACCGGATGGCGTCAGGGGACGCGACGGTGATGCCGACGTAATCCACTTGGTTGACCTTGTCCAGCCCGAGCAATTCGCGGGCGTTTTCTTTAGAGCTAATCATAATTAAAAATATTATACAGTTGTCAATGCCGCGGCCGCTTCACCGTTTCCGCTGGCCGCGTGCTCAATCGGATTTGAATACCCGACTTTCACATCGAGACCCAGCGATTGCATTTCTTTCACCAGGACGTTAAACGATTCGGGTATGCCCGCTTCCAGCGAGTTGTCACCCTTCACAATGCTTTCGTAAATCCGCGTGCGTCCCTGCACATCGTCGGATTTGACGGTGAGCAATTCCTGCAGCGTGTAAGCCGCGCCGTAGGCTTCCATCGCCCACACTTCCATTTCGCCGAACCGCTGCCCGCCGTATTGCGCCTTTCCACCCAACGGCTGCTGCGTGACGAGCGAATACGGCCCGACGGCTCGGGCATGAATTTTGTCCGCCACCAGGTGGCCAAGCTTCATCATGTAAATGTACCCAACCACGATTTCCTGGTCGAATGGCTCGCCAGTGCGCCCGTCGTAAAGATGCGTCTTGGCATGCTCCGGCAATTTCGCCTCTTTCAAATAATTCCGGATGTCTTTTTCCTTGATGCCGTCGAACACCGGCGTCGCAAATTTCAAGCCGAGCAATTTCGCCGCCCAGCCCAGGTGGGTTTCCAGCACCTGCCCGACGTTCATGCGCGAGGGCACACCCAACGGATTCAACACAATCTCCACCGGTGTTCCATCCGCCAAAAACGGCATGTCCTCTTCTTTGACGATCCGCGCAACCACACCTTTGTTTCCGTGGCGCCCCGCCATCTTGTCACCCACGGACAATTTCCGTTTGGACGCGATATAGACCTTCACGGATTTGACGATGCCGCTTTCGACGCCTTCGCCGGCCTCGGCGCGTTCCATCTCCTCGTCATATTGCATTTGCACGTCGTCAAACTTCTTTTTGAACTGGCCGATGATTTCTGTAATCTTGTTGCGGATCGGCGACGGGTCAATCTCGATGCGGTCATAGACCGTCGCGAGCTTTCGCAACAGCGTCTTGGTGATTTTGCGGTTTGCCGGTATGATGATTTCTCCCGTCTCGGAATTCACCACGTCAAGCGGAATTTTCTCGCCAAGTAAAATGTTGCTCAACGCTTCGGTCAATTGGTCTTCCAGCTCGCCAACCTTCTTCTTGTGCTCGTCCTCAATCTGCTTGGCGTGGCGCTTTTCCTCGCTCGCAAGGGAGCGCGTGGCCTTCTCGCCCTCTTTCTTCGACGAGACTTTTACATCCATAACGATGCCGTAAGTCCCCGATGGCACTTTGAGCGACGTGTCTTTCACGTCCGCGGCCTTTTCTCCAAAAATGGCCCGAAGCAATCGCTCCTCCGGCGCTAATTCAGTTTCCGATTTCGGCGTGATTTTCCCGACGAGAATATCGCCGGGCTTCACTTCCGCTCCAACGCGAATAACTCCGTCTGCCCCGAGGTTTTTCAACGCCTCGTCCCCAAGGTTGGGAATGTCCCGTGTGATTTCCTCCGGCCCCAGCTTGGTGTCCCGCGCCGCCACTTCAAATTCGTCAATGTGAATGGAAGTGAAGATGTCTTCCTTGACGATTTTCTCGCTGATGAGAATGGCGTCCTCGAAGTTGTACCCGTTCCACGGCATGAACGCGACCAGGACGTTCCGCCCAAGCGCCAGTTCCGCGTTCTGGGTGCAAGGACCGTCGGCGATCACCTGGCTTTTGCGCACGTGCTCGCCTTTGTGAACGAGAATCTTCTGGTTGATGCACGTCGCGGCATTCGACCGCATGAATTTACGGATGGGATAAACCCAAACGCCTTTTTCCGGATCATGTTTGATTTTCTTTTTCGTTTCCGGCAATTTCCCGTCTGCTGTAATGACGATATGGTCGCCGGCAACAGACGCCACTTTGCCGCTTTCATCGGAGACCACCACCGCCCGCGAATCGCGCGCCACACGATCTTCCAACCCCGTCGCAACGAACGGCGCTTCGGTCACCAGCAATGGGACCGCCTGCCGTTGCATGTTCGAGCCCATCAACGCGCGGTTCGCGTCGTCGTGTTCCAGGAATGGAATCAAACTCGCCGCAATGGATACCAATTGCTTCGGCGATATGTCCATGTAATGGACCTTCTCCGGCTCCACGTCCACGAATTCCCCGCGCGCGCGGCAAACCACGCGTTCGGTCGTGAAATGTCCGCGCCCGTCAACCGGCGAATTTGCCTGGGCCACGATGTATTGTTCCTCGCGGTCGGCGGTTAGATATTCGATGTCTTCCGTCACGCGCCCGTCTTTGACTTTGCGATACGGCGTCTCCAGAAACCCAAATTCATTGATGCGGGCAAAAGTCGCCAACGACGCAATCAAGCCGATGTTGGGGCCTTCCGGCGTTTCAATGGGACAAATCCGGCCATAATGCGACGGATGAACGTCCCGGACTTCAAAGCCCGCCCGATCGCGCGAAAGACCCCCCGGTCCCAGCGCCGAGAGGCGGCGCTTGTGCGTCAATTCCGCCAGCGGATTGATCTGGTCCATGAACTGTGACAATTGGGAACGGCCAAAGAAATCTCGGATCACCGCCGAGAGCGCCTTGGGATTGATCAGCTTCTGCGGCATCATCTGCTCGACGCTTTGGTCGAACAACGTCATGCGCTCCTTCACCAGCCGTTCGGTGCGCGCCAATCCTACCCGGCATTGGTTCGCAAGCAGCTCGCCAACAGTTCGGATGCGCCGGCTGCCCAAGTGGTCAATATCGTCGAGGGATCCTTCGCCTTTTTTCAGGCGCAACAAATACTTCGTCGCCGCCACCAGGTCGGACTTGGTGAGAATCCGCGAATCATTGGCCTTGAGGCCGAGCTTTTGGTTGATTTTGTAACGTCCCACACGCCCCAAATCGTAACGCTTGGGGTCGAAGAACAGCCGCTTGAGCAACGCGCGCGCATTCGCCGCGGTCGGCGGGTCGCCCGGACGGAGGCGGCGGTATATGTCCTTTAACGCCTCGTCCTCATTTTTTGCCGGGTCCTTCTTCAGGCATTTAATCATCACCCCTTCGTCCACCGAAGTGTCCACGACTTTGATTCTGTCAACGCCAAGTTCAGCAATCTGCTTGACCACCGCCTTCGAGAGCGGCTCGAAGGCGCGCGCCACGACGAGGCCCTTTTCGGTGTCAGCGGCGTCCTGCGTCAATACGTAATTCTGCAAGTCGTCTAACTTTTCGGCTTCCTTCACCGGGATTTCCTTCACCTCGTAAAACAGCTTGAGGATTTCCTCGTCAGTGCCCCGCCCCGTCCCGCCGTTGTCCTTCGATTTCGAGCCTCTTTCCTTCTCCTCATGATCGAGAAAACTCAAGGCGCGGAAAAAAGTCGTGGTCAAAAATTTCCGCCGGCGTTTCTTCCGGTCCAAATAGACGTAAAGCAAATCGCTGGTGTCGAATTGCGCCTCATACCATGAGCCACGATCCGGAATCACGCGGAAGCTGTGGAGCAATTTTCCGTTCGGATGCTGCGCGGCCTCAAAGGCAATGCCGGGCGAACGATGCAATTGCGAGACCACCACGCGCTCGGCCCCATTGATGACGAAGGTGCCTTGCGGGGTCATCAGCGGCAATTCACCCATGAACACCTTCTCTTCTTTGGCGCTTTTTCCCTCTTCTTTCAGCAAAAAAGTCACGTAAAGCGGCGCGCCGTAGGTCAGCCCTTCGCGCAGGCATTCCAGCCAGTCCACCTTGGGTTCGCCGATTTCATACGAATCGTAATCCAATAGGCACTTGGCGTCGTAGCTCTCAATCGGAAATACTTCCCGAAATACCGCCTCCAGGCCGTTGTTCTTGTCGCGCTTCTTGGGCGGGGTGTCGGCTTGCAGAAATTCCTTGTAGGAATTCGTCTGCAATTCAATCATGTTCGGTGGCGCAATGATTTCTTTGATCTTGCCGAAGTTGATTCTTTCAGTGGCTCGCGATGGCATTTTGACCTTTTTTTATCATCCTCATCCCCGTTCTCATCATCGAGTGACGGGGACGACGTGGATGATTCATTTGTTTAACGACAATAAGCCGCCCTGCCGCGTTCAGCAGCAAGCCGGATTAAACCAAAATTAAATTTTAACCAATTCGTAACTTAAAAATTTTCGCAAAAAAATTTGAATCGGGGCGGTGCTCCAAAAACACCGCCCCAAGGTGGTAATCTACTTCACTTCCACCTTCGCGCCAGCATCCTCGAGCTTTTTCTTCGCCGCGTCGGTGTCGGCCTTGTTCGCGCCTTCCAGCACCGGTTTGGGCGCCCCTTCCACCAGGGCTTTCGCTTCCGCCAGGCCCAGACCGGCCTTCACTTCGCGCACCGCCTTGATGACGGCAATCTTCTTGTCTGCCGGCACAGAAGCCAGAATCACGTCAAACGTGTCCTTGGCCGCCGCGGCGGGGGCGGCAGCGCCGCCGGCGGCAGCGCCGGGAGCCGCCGCAACCGCGACGGGCGCGGCAGCGGATACACCCCATTTGGTTTCCAATTGTTTCACCAAGTCGGCGGCTTCAAGCACCGTTAACTTGCTCAATTCTTCCACTAATGTTCCAAGTTCAGCCATTTTATTACTTCTACCTTTCTTCTCGTCTCGTCGTCCGCCGGGGCTACGGCGGATTTCAGTTCACAGCCTGCAAACCGACGATTTACGTTATTTTTGTTTGTTTTCCCCGGCCCGGCTTCCCGGACCGGAAATTTTTACTCGGCCTTTTCGCTCTTCGCCTTGATCACTTGCGCCAATTGTCTGGCCGGCGTATTGAGCAAGGTCACCAGCTTGGTGGCCGGCGCGTTCAGTAGCCCCAGGAGCTTCGCCCGCAATACGTCGAGGCTCGGCAGGTCCGCCAGCGCCATAATCGCCGCTTCCTCGAGCCGTTGGTTGTTCAAATATCCGAATTTGAGCCTCAGCTTGTCGAATTCCGCCCCAAAGTTTTTCAGGGCCTTGGCCGCCGCGGAAATGTCCTTTTGCCCGGTCACTACCGCCATTTGCCCGGCAAGCGAGCCGTTCAATTCGCCAATACCGGCTTCCTTGGCGGCCACCCGGAAAATGGAATTCTTCACCACATGCACTTCCGCCCCCGCCTTTGTCAGCCGCTTCCGCAATTCGGCAAAATGCGACACTTTCAGCCCTTTATAGCCAATGACTATGAAGAACGGCGAGGCGTTTAACCGCACAGTGTATTCTTTGGTCAAAATTTGTTTTTCAGCACGCATAGTTTTGGTTCGTTAAAGCGTTATGATTGTGATGTTCAGGCTGCCGCCGCAAATTCGCGCAAATCCACGCTCACCGGCGGACTCATCGTCGCCGACAACGTGCAACTGTGCAGATAATTGCCTTTCACGCTCTGCGGACGCGCCTTGGCCACGGCTTCAATCACCGCGCGCGCATTTTCCTCGATTTGCTCCGGCTTGAACGATGCCTTGCCAACGATCACATGGACGTTCCCCGCCTTGTCAGTCTTGAATTCCACGCGGCCGGCCTTGACTTCCTTCACCGCCTTGGCCGTGTCATCCGTCACCGTACCGGTCTTGGGATTGGGCATCAAGCCGCGCGGCCCGAGGACTTTGCCCAGCTTGCGCACTTCGGACATCGCCTCGGTCGTCGCCACCGCCACGTCAAACTCCGCCCAGCCTTCCTGGCACTTCTTTATCATGTCCTCGAAACCCACATATTCCGCCCCCGCGCTTTTCGCCGCCTCGGCCGCCGCGCCTTTGGCAAACACCAGCACGCGGACCGTCTTGCCGCTGCCATGCGGAAGCGGCACCGTCCCGCGCACCAGTTGGTCCGACTGCTTGGGGTCCACCCCAAGGCGAAAGGCCAGATCAATGGTCTCGTTGAATTTCGCCTTGGGAAACTTTGCGAGGACGCCGACCGCTTCCTTGAGCGGATACAATTTCCGGGTGTCCACCGCTTCGAGCGCTTTTTTGTATCTTTTACTGGGCATTTTACATAGTGCGGTGCAAACGAGCTTTTGGCTCTCCCGCTGTTGTGGTTAACCGACGACTTCAATTCCCATGCTGCGCGCCGTTCCCGCGATCACACGGAATCCCGCCTCTTCATTGACGGCATTCAAATCCTTCGACTTCATCTTGACAATCTCCAATACCTGCTTGCGCGTCACCTTTCCCACCTTTTCCTTGTTCGGTGTCTTGGAACCGACCGTGATGCCCGCGGCTTTTTTAAGCAACACCGATGCGGGCGGCGACTTGGTGATAAAGGTGAACGATTTGTCCTGGTAAACCGTGATTACAACCGGAATTACCAGACCCGCGTCGGCCTTTGTCGTTGCGTTAAATTCCTTGCAAAAACCCATGATGTTGACCCCGTGCTGACCGAGCGCGGGGCCGACCGGCGGCGCGGGATTTGCCTGCCCTGCCGGAATCTGCAATTTAATTATTCCTGTAACTTTCTTTGCCATAAAATCTTAACTAAGCCTTTTCCACCTGCCAGTATTCGAGTTCAACCGGCGTATTGCGTCCAAAAATGTTCACGGTCACTTTCAACTTGCCCCGCTCGGGGTCAATTTCCTCAATCACGCCGCTAAAATTCAAAAACGGCCCGTTATTGATCTTGATTGTTTCGCCAACATCAAAATTCACTTTCGGTTTTTCCGTTTCCTCCGACGCGGAAATCTGCGCCTTGATGGCTTCCACTTCATCCGTCGGCGTCGGTTGGGGCGGATCGCTCAAAAATCCAATCACTCCCTGGGTTTCCCGGATGAAATACCACGGCTTCTCGATCACCCGCCGATCCTCATCCAGCAATACCATGTCCACAAATACATAACCGGGCCAGAGCTTCCGGCTGGTCACCGTCTTCTTGCCCCCACGCACGTCCACCACCTTCTCCATCGGAACAAGCACTTCCTTGACGTATTCCTGCATCTCGTCGGCCTTGACCCGCTTTTCAATGCTCTCCTTGACCTTCTGTTCCTGGCCGGAAAGCGTTTGCACGATGAACCATTCGTTCCGCATGATCACAATTTATAAAGAAAATTAAAGAACGTTTCCTTAAAACCGTAGTCCACAATCACCGTGAAGACCCCCAGAATCATAATGACAATGGCTATCAACACCGTCGAACCGCGCAACTCAATCCAACTCGGCCACGAACATTTTTTCAACTCTTCCCGCGTTTCACGGATATAATCGGCGCAACGGGTCACGTGTCCCTGCCACCAAAGGTAGGCAAAGATGCCGGCGATCACCACCGCCCATACCGCAATATGTATCCAGCTATTCATAAATCTTTCCGGCTTGCTGCCTGACCGAGTCGAAGCCCGGACCAGTCAGCAATTAAATCTTTGGTCCACCGTCGCGCTTCGCGCCCTGGCGTGACCGTCTTCACTCTTCACGCCGCTCCGAGCGAAGACTGGCGGAGAGGGAGGGATTCGAACCCCCGTTGGGCTTTCACCCAAAGCGGTTTTCAAGACCGCCGCGATAGACCACTCTGCCACCTCTCCGCATTGCAGACTGGCCTGCCGAACCGTAGTCGCCTGAAGGCTCGCGTTCCGAGCCATAGCCCGGCATAGGCTGGCCTGCCAAGCCGTAGCCCCGGCAAAGGCTGGCGTGCCGAGCCGTAGCCCCCCGGCGAAGGCTGGCACGGCAGGAGGGACTTGAACCCCCAACCAACGGTTTTGGAGACCGCTACTCTACCAATTGAGCTACTGCCGTATCCGCCCAATCTTTCGGACAAAAAGGGAGACGGAGCGATTCAAATCTCCGCCTCCCGATTTTTAGCCGTTTTATTTCAAAACTTCCGAAACGCGGCCCGCGCCAATGGTCCGGCCGCCTTCGCGGATGGCGAAACGTTGCCCCTTTTCCATGGCCACCGGCGCAATCAGCTCGATTTCCACCCCCACGTTGTCGCCCGGCATCACCATCTCCACACCCTGTGGCAAGGTCACCGTGCCCGTCACGTCAGACGTGCGGAAATAGAATTGCGGGCGATATTTGGTGAAAAACGGCGTATGACGGCCACCTTCATCTTTTGAAAGCACATAGACTTCTGCCTTGAATCTCGTATGCGGCGTGATCGAACCCGGTTTCGCCAAAACCATGCCGCGTTCCACTTCCTCCTTCTTGGTGCCGCGCAACAATACCCCCACGTTGTCGCCCGCCGTCGCCTTGTCGAGCAACTTGCGGAACATTTCAATGTCCGTCGCCACCGTCTTTCGCGTTTCCTTCAAACCGACAATCTCAACGTCCGACATGCGTTCGAGGACACCGCGTTCCACGCGACCCGTCACCACCGTCCCGCGGCCTTCAATGTTGAACACATCTTCGATGCACATCAAAAACGGCTTGTCCACTTCACGCGTCGGAAGCGGAATCTGCGCGTCAATCGCGTCCATCAATTCCTGGATGGATTTTTCGCCTTCCGGTTTGCCTTCCAGCGCCATCTTTGCGCTGCCTTTGATGACCGCCGTCTTGTCGCCGGGAAACTGATACTTCGTCAGCAAATCGCGAACTTCCATCTCGACCAATTCCAGCAATTCCTTGTCATCCACCAGATCAACCTTGTTCAGAAAAACAACGATGGCCGGTACGCCGACCTGGCGGGCCAGCAGAATGTGCTCACGCGTCTGGGGCATCGGACCTTCCGAGGCGTCCACCACCAGAATGGCGCCGTCCATCTGCGCCGCGCCCGTAATCATGTTCTTCACATAGTCGGCATGACCGGGGCAATCCACGTGCGCGTAATGGCGTTTGTCGCTTTGATACTCAACGTGCGACACGGCGATGGTCACCGTCTTGGTTTCGTCGCGCACCGTGCCGCCCTTGGTGATATCAGAATAGGAAATGGGCGTTGCCAGGCCCTTTCGCGCCTGCGTGGCGACGATGGCGGCAGTCAGCGTGGACTTGCCGTGGTCAATGTGTCCGATGGTGCCGACGTTGACGTGCGGTTTGTTTCGTTGAAATTGCTCTTTAGCCATATTTTATATTTCGTTGTTGTTTGTCTGCAAATTGTCTGGAGCCCATGATCAGGATTGAACTGATGACCTCATCCTTACCAAGGATGTGCTCTACCAACTGAGCTACATGGGCGCATAAATCATTCGTTCAACCGGATGCCTAAAACGACAAAAAACCGATCCCCTTAATCTTTTCTTTCGAAAATTTCAAGAGGCGACCGGCTAAATGACATTTACCGCTACCGACGTGAAACAAAATACGAAACGCGCCAAATCAAGTCAACAAGGAATTTTTATTTTTTTCGCGGGGATATCGGTCCGATTCGTCATACGCAACTTCTGGCTTTTTGGACCCTTTTTTAAACAAATCCTTTGCGACCTTCGCGTTCCTTTGCGTGAGGCCATTTTTCAGCGTTTGATTGCATCTGCCCTATCGGTCCAGTTCGTCAAATGAGTCTTATCCACGCGGAGCGCCTCCGCCGCGAATTTTTCAACGAGATTGCGAATCCCCGTTCAAATTTCAACCGCAAATGCGATTGCTATCCGCTCCGGCCAACTCCAACCGAATCCAACCGATCAACCCGCGGGCGTTTCAGGAACGCGCCGGCCTCGACCGTGGTTCATATTGATAAGTTGCTTCGTTTCGGGGAAATAACCGACGATCTTGAACCGGCCCATGGGTTCTTGTTTCGCAACTTCAAAGGCTGCCTGGGTCACTCCAAAATCTCTGCCATCGCCGGCATTTTTCGTCCATTGACTGTTGCTGGTGAGATATTCCAGCGTCTCCGCGTCTTCGACAAGCGTTTTCATAACGGACACTTTAGCGGATTCGCCAGGACAACACGCATACAATCGGTGGATATTTTTCCGCGAGCAATCGTGCTAAACGCTCGGTAATTGAGAGTTGAGGCGGGGAAAGGCTTCTCTGTACACCAATGTAACAAAGATCACGAAGACTTTTATTTCAGGCATCAGACCTGGCCGAGGCGGGAGCCTCCGCGACGACCGCGGCGTCCATTAATTCGCGTCCCTTCGCGCCAAATCGCGTAAAGTCTTTCCCGCCTGCGGTTAACGTTTTGTTTCGCGTATTTCCCATGTTTCACCCGGCAAAATAGAGGAAATAAAGTGTTGGTTTTTGGCAATTTGCGTGTAGCGCGTTTTGTATTATCGGACGTAATGTCCGTTATTATGTTGAATCAAGTCCTACGCGGTGCCGCACCGAACGGAAACGGCGGAAATGGCCACGACGTGGCGGCGGCCTTGACCTCCGAAGATGCCTTCGGCTATCCCCGCGATTTTCTCGAAAACCAATTCGTGTACGTGGTGATTTCTTCGCGCGCCCGGGGACTGTCCGTGGGCGTGAATATGAATCCCGTCGCCCGGTGCAATCTGAACTGTCTTTATTGCGAAGTGGACCGCGGGTCGGCCCCGCGCGCGGCCGCGCTGGACACCGAGCGGGTGGCGGTGGAATTGCGCGAGACGCTCGACCTGGCAAAGGGCGGATGGCTCCGGCAACGGCCGCGTTATGCCCGTCTGCCCGCCGAATTGCTCGAGGTGCGGCACGTCGCCCTGAGCGGCGACGGCGAACCGACGTTGTCCGATAAATTTGTTGAGGCGGTGGAGACCGTGGTGGGAGTGCGCTCGACCCGGCAATTTTTCAAGATTGTGCTGTTGACCAACGCCACTGCCTTGGACCAGCCACACGTCCATAAAGGATTGCGCCTGCTCATCTCACAGGATGAAGTGTGGGCCAAATTGGACGCAGGCACGCAGGGCTACTTTAAGAAAATCAGCGGTTCAACGGTGTCGCTGGACAAAATTTTGCGCAACATCTTGCGGGTCGCGCGGTGCCGTCCGGTCGTCATTCAAAGTCTTTTTCCTGCCATCAACGGCGAGGAGCCGTCGCCGGCGGAAATCGCAGCCTACGCGCAACGACTAAAGGATTTGAGGCAGGCGGGCGCGCAAATTCCGTTGGTGCAGATCTATTCGGCGACGCGTCCGATGGCACAGCAGGGATGTACCCATCTGCCGCTCAAAACGCTATCGCAAATCGCGCAGACGGTGCGGGACGTGGCTGGCTTGAGGGCAGAGGTCTATTAACCGCAAAATCAAGGATCAGCGCTCCCTCCGGTAGTTTGCTTCTTCTTGACATTCTTCTCGTGCATTTCTACAATGTCTAAAGTTGTCCAAATTGGTGCAACCCGTGTTCGAATGGAATAAACACTATGCAACTGACAGTCAAAGACGTCGCTGGACTGCTTGACATTTCCGAAAAGACAGTTTATCGCTGGATCGAAGAGCGCAAGCTCCCTGGTTACAGGCTGAACGGCCAATATCGCTTCAATCGCGCCGAGCTGATGGAATGGTCCACAGCCAATCGTATCAACGTCTCGCCCCGTATCTTTGAGGAGCCTGAAACGGGCAGCGCTCCACTTCCTGAATTGTCCGATGTCCTCGAAGCGGGTGGTATTTTCTACCGGTTGAGCGGCACGGATAAACCGTCCGTTCTCCGCGCCGTGGTCGAAATGCTTCGCCTGCCGGACACGGTGGACCGCGAATTCTTGCTCCAGGTTCTTTTGGCGCGCGAAGCCCTCGAATCCACCGCGGTCGGTGATGGCATCGCCATTCCGCACGTCCGAAATCCCATTGTGCTCCACGTGCCGCACCCAACCATGACGTTGTCTTTTCTTGAGAAGCCGGTGGATTTTGGCGCTTTGGATGGCCAGCCGGTGCATACGCTGTTCACCCTCATCAGTCCCACCGTCAAGGCGCACTTGCATTTGCTCTCGCGCCTCGCGTTTGCCCTCCGGAACGCCGAATTTAAAACGCTGGTACTCCATCAAGCCGGACGCGACGACATTCTCGCGGCGGCGAAAAAAATCAGCGATGGGCTTCGCCCACCCGCCATTAAAACGGAGACCGCGAAGTGACTTGGCTGCTGTCAGCAATGGCCGCGCTTTTCGTCGGCGCGGCGACGGCCTTGTTTTTCGGCGGCTCACGCAGGAAGGGTGCTGCCATCGCCATCGCTGCTTCCGTGATTGTGGCGGCGGCGTGCGGTTTGATTCCAACGATTCAGGTTCTGGTGACCGGCGGCCCGCTGCAATTTCGTTGTCCCTGGCCGGTGCCCTACGGGGAATTTTTCATTGAATTGGATCCCCTCTCAGCCTGGTTTTTGTTGCCGACGTTGTTGCTCTCCGCCTTGTGCGCCATTTACGGCGTCGGCTATTTGCCCGGGCATGAGAAGCAACGCTCTCTCGGGCCGGGCTGCTTTTTCTACAATTTGCTCGTGTTGGGAATGGTCCTGGTGTTGCTGGCACGCAACGCCGTGCTCTTCATCTCCGCCTGGGAACTGATGGCCGTGGCGTCGTTTTTCCTGGTCACCTTCGACCACGAACATGAGTCCGTGCGGAGCGCCGGCTGGATTTACCTGGTCGCAACCCATCTGGGCACTGGATTTTTGCTGGTTTTTTTTATTCTTACAGCGCGTGAAACCGGCTCGATGGATTTCACGGTCTGGGCGGCCAGGGGAATTCACAATCCTCAAATGGCCGGAACTCTTTTTCTCCTGGCGACGGCCGGATTTGGAACCAAGGCCGGCTTCATGCCGTTCCACGTCTGGCTGCCCGAAGCGCATCCCGCCGCGCCCAGCCACGTCTCCGCGTTGATGTCGGGCGTGATGATCAAGACGGGAATTTATGGATTGCTCCGCGCGTTCACATTTTTGGGCGCGCCGCCTCTTTGGTGGGGATGGGTTTTCATCGGCATCGGCCTTTCTTCCGGCGTGTTCGGCGTGTTGTTCGCGCTGGCACAACATGACCTCAAGCGCCTCCTGGCATATCACAGCGTCGAAAATATCGGCATCATTGCGCTGGGGATGGGCGTGGGACTGATCGGGATGAACTTGAATCTGCCGGTGCTGGCGGCGCTTGGTTTCGGCGGCGCCTTGTTGCACGTGTTGAACCACGCGTTGTTCAAGGGCCTGCTTTTCCTCGGTGCCGGCACCGTGGCCCATGGCGCGGGGACGCGCGACATAGACCGTCTCGGCGGCCTGCTCAAGCCGATGCCGTGGACGGCGGCAACTTTTCTCATCGGCGCCGCCGCCATTTCAGGTCTGCCGCCGTTGAACGGTTTTGTCAGCGAATTTTTGATCTTCCTGGGTGCGCTCAAGGGCGGCATCGTGACCGGCGGCGAGGCAGCCGTGCCGTTGTTCGCGCTCATCGCCGGACTGGGTTTGATTGGCGGGCTGGCAGCCGCCTGTTTCACCAAGGCCTTTGGCATCGTTTTCCTCGGCAAACCGCGCGCCCATCATGCGAACGCGCACGAAGCCGGCTGGGCCATGCGATTGCCCATGCTGGCGCTTGCAACCGGTTGCGTCGCGATTGGCTTGCTGGCGCCCTTTGCCGTCGAAACGCTCCGTCCCGTACTCCTCAATCTGACGGGCCAGACGGCTGAAGCAGCCGCGGAAAACCTCGGTGCCGCAACCGCTCCGTTGTCCTTTATCATAGCGGGAAGCCTGGCTTTTATATTGTGCTTGCTTGCGCTGGCGCTGCTGCGCCGAAGTCTGCTGGCCGGCCGCGCCGTCACGCCCGACGCCACCTGGGGCTGCGGTTACGCACGCCCTGCGCCGCGTGCGCAATACACCGCCTCCTCTTTCGCCCAGCCGCTGACCCATTTGTTCCGCTGGGTGCTTGGAACAGAGACGGAAATCGTCGCGCCGTCCGGCTATTTTCCAGAC
>DATJSQ010000156.1:0-6351 GCA_035503995.1 Verrucomicrobiia bacterium
ATTTGTCCCGCAAAACGTTGACCTCGGCGATTGGCCGCAAATCGCGCCTTTGTTTGATCACCTGGAGAAGCAGGCCCGGCGGGCCACGTCCGCGGCCGAACTCGAACGCTGGCTGTTCGACTGGAGCGAATTGACGGCCGCGCTCGACGAGGAGGCAACGCGCCGTTACATCGCCATGACCTGTCACACGGACAATGCCCAGGCGGAAAAGGCCCACCTGCACTTCGTCGAAAATGTGGAGCCGCAACTCAAACCGCGCCAGTTCGCGCTGGAAAAGATTTACGTCACCCATCCCCTCCGGGAGGAATTGGTGGAAATGGGCGACGCCGGCGTGGCCGTGGCGCGCTATGAAATTTTCGACCGGGACGTGAAGAACCACGTGGAACTGTTCCGTCCGGAAAATGTCGCGTTGGAGACCGAGGAAGCCAAATTATCGCAGCAGTACCAAAAATTGACCGGCTCGCTGGCGGTGAATTTTCGGGGTGAAGAACGAACGCTCGTGCAGATGGGGCGTTATCTCGAAGAACCCGACCGCGCGTTGCGGCAGGAGGCCTGGGAACTCGTCGCCAATCGCCGGCTGCAGGAAATGGACAACTTCGACGGCATCCTCGACGGTCAGATAAAATTGCGCGGGCAAGCCGCCCGAAACGCCGGCTTTGACAACTATCGCGATTATGCATTCCGCCGGCTCGGTCGTTTCGATTACACGCCGGATGATTGCGCGCAATTTCACGACGCCGTTGAAAGGGACATTGTACCCATCGTTCGCGAACTTCAGGCGCAGCGGCGCGGGCAGTTGAATCTGGAAAAATTGCGTCCCTGGGATTTGTCGGTTGACCCGTTGAACCGTCCGCCGCTGAAGCCGTTCACGCAGGTCGGCGAAATGGTTTCGCGCACGCAGAAGATTTTTGATTCGCTTGACGGGGAACTGGCGCGGGGCTTCAAGCAAATGGACGATTTGAAATTGCTCGATTTGGACAATCGCAAAGGCAAAGCGCCGGGCGGCTATCAATCCACGCTGGCGGAAGCACGGTTGCCGTTCATTTTCATGAATGCGATCGGACTGCAGCGGGACGTGGAGACGATTTTGCACGAGGCCGGCCACGCGTTTCACGCCCTGGCCACGCGGGAGGAGGATTTGTATTCCTATCGCAATCCGCCAATCGAGTTTTGCGAAGTGGCCTCGATGAGCATGGAATTGCTCGGCAACGAATTCATCGAGGAATTTTACCCGCCGGCGGACGCGAAGCGCGCGCGGCGCGTGCATCTGGAAGGCGTCGTCGGAGTGTTTCCGTGGATTGCCACCGTGGACGCCTTTCAGCATTGGATTTACACGCACCCGGGGCACACGCGCGAGGAGCGGCGCAACGCGTGGCTGCGGTTGACGGACCGATTTGGCGGCGACGTGGACTGGTCTGGTTTTGAATCGGCGCGAGCGAACCTGTGGCACCGCCAATTGCACATTTTCCTTCATCCGTTTTACTATATCGAGTACGGCATCGCGCAACTCGGGGCGTTGCAGGTCTGGGCCAATTCAAAACGCGACCGGGCGAAGGGGTTGAACGATTATAAAAAATCGCTCACGCTGGGCGGGTCGCGAGCATTGCCGGAACTGTTTCACGCGGCGGGGTGCCGGTTTGAGTTCAGCGAAGAAACCATCCTGCCGCTGGCGAAAATGTTGCGGGCGGAACTGGCGAAACTTTCTTGAAAGCCAGACTGTCCATCAATCAATATTAACGTCAACCGAATGAAAAAGCGGACCATCGTTTCTGGAATTTTGTTTGCGGCGCTGGCGCTGCTGTTAACGAGCGGATGCGCAGGTCAGCCACAAGCGCATGCCACCGTGTCCCCGGCCGCCAGCCGCGCGGGGGGCATTTCCGACGCGGAAATCCGTGACATCGTGGAGCGTGTGGCGGAGCACAATGAGCGACCGCTGGCGGAGGGGGAGTATCCCGCGGTGACGAATCTTGCCCAAGCCGAATCGGCCACGCCGCCGGAAGGCATCACGTGGGATTATCCGCACGGGGTGATGCTTTATGGAATGGAACGTTCGATTGAGGCGACCGGCGATACAAACGTGGACCGATTCGTGGTCGAATACAATTTGATTTGCGCCCGCTATTACCAATGGCTCGCCGGGTTGGAAGATCAATTTGGCGATGCGGGCAAACAGTTTGCCCGGGGGACCAAACTCCGGTTGTTGGTGAACCTCGGCAGCCTGGACAGTTGCGGCGCCATGGGGAACGAAATGCTCGTCAGCATGATGCGCCATCCCGCCCTGGTGACGCCGGGGGAACAGACGGTGATGGCGCGCATTGCCGATTGGGTGACCCATCGGCAGGACCGCCTGCCGGACGGCACGCTCTGGCGCTCGAAAGAATTGGGCGGCACCGTCTGGCCGGATGATCTTTACATGGGCGGCGTCTTTCTGGTCCGCTACGGAATTTACACGCGCGACCAGGAATATATTGATGACGCGGCCGGCAATATCATCCATCAAGCGGCGCTGGAGCAGGACACGAACGGTCTTTGGTTTCATGGTTATTTTGTGAACCAGCAGGAGCACGCGCCGTTCAAATGGGGCCGGGGGAACGGCTGGGCCATGGTGGCGACGGTCGAGACCCTCTCGGCCATGCCGGACAATGATCCGCTGCGTCCGGAGTTGCTGGAAATATTGCGCAAACAAATTGCCGGCTTGAAACCGGTGCAAGCGCCGGACGGGATGTGGCGCCAGGTATTGGACGACCCGGAATCGTGGGAGGAAACCTCCTGCACCGCGATGTTTGCCTACGGCATTGCGCGGGCGGTGAACCGGGGCTGGATTGACGCATCCAACATGGAGATGGCGCGCCACGCCTTTGCCGGCGTGGCCAAAAACGTCACGCCCGACGGCGCGGTGCTGAACACCTGTCAGGGCACCAGCATAGGCACGACGCTGGATTTTTATCTCGAACGCGAGCGTCCCCCGGACGATCCGCACGGACGCGGCCCCGTCATGCTGGCCGGAACGGAGATTTTGTTGGCTCAATGACCGATTGAAATCGGAAATATCGCCGTTCCTTTCAGATTTTATTTTCAAATCATAAAAGCAGATCTATTTGGTCACAATAACGACTTGCAACTTGGGCGCCGAAGTATCATAACCACTTTGAAGTCAAACCCGGGATGAAAACGCAGCGCGCATTTGTCCTTATGGCTTTGTTCGGAATATCGGTCGGAATCGTCCTGATTCTGTCCGCGCGTGAACCGCGTTATCATGGACGTTCGCTGACCAGTTGGTTGCAGCAATGTTTTGACACGCCATTGATGGAAACACAACGCCTTGCGGAGGCTCAAGATGCCGTTCGCGCGGTCGGCGCAAAAAGGGCGTTGCCAAAGTTATTGAGGCTGGTTGAATCCAAGGACGATCCGGTCAGCTTGTGGATCATGGACGCGGGCGACAAATTGCGATTGAGCGACGAATCCGGGCTTGGATTTATCAGGTGGCATTCGGCGCAAGATTTCCAGTGGCTTGGAGTCAGAGGATTCGAAGCCTTGGGAACAAATGCCGCACCCGCTGCGGCTGAATTGGGAAAGCTCCTTGATCAAAAGGACCGAATTCTTGTGACCGAGCGTTGTCTTGAAGCCATCGGCAAGCCAGCCGAACCGGTCCTGTGTCGCGCGCTCACCAACCAGGACGAGCGCATCCGGCAGTGGGCCATAGACGAACTGGCACCGGACACGGATGACGTGGTTGAATATATAGCCCGGATCAAGCCGCGCCTTCAGGACTCGTCCATCACCGTGCGATCCGAGGCGGTCGATGCGATAGGGATCCAAGCGAACGCGCCGGAACTGGCCATCCCGCTGTTACTTGACGCATTGAAGGATTCCGCGGTGAGCGCAAACGCCGCCAATGCGCTTGCTAATTTCGGAACCAACTCGCTGGTCGCATTTCCACAGTTGGTCAAACTCGTTGACAGCGAAGATGAGAGCACGGCGAGTGCGGCGCTGCGGGCTTTAATAGTTATCGCGCCGGATGAATCGTTTCCGATTTTGACAAATTGCATTGCTCGCGGAAAACCGAAAACTGACGAAGCTTTGCAGGCATTGGTGGATGAATCACCAGGCAAAGCGCTGGCGCTGGTCCTCGACGGCATGCAATCCGCTGATATCAATCGCCGCCGTGCCGCATTCAGACTTTTGCGTAAATATCCAATGACGCCCAAAGTCGAATCGGCCATGAAATCGGCAGCCGCCGACCCGGATTCCATGATTTCAGCTGATGCGAGGAAAATTCTCACGGGTCAATATCTGGCCGGCGTTCCATTCGAATCGCAATTCCCGGATGAGCCGAGCTACGAGGGCAAGCCGTTGGGTGATTGGTTGAAAAACCACGACCGCGAAGGAGATTTCTCTCCGGAGGCAAAGGACGCCCTTCGGCATATCGGGACCAATGCCATTCCCGCGCTGTTGGAGAGGCTCGTTTATGTGCAGCCTCCTTTTGGCCTCCCTGCTTACGAGGTGAATATCGCCGCGCTCCGGGGGTTCATCGCTTTGGGTGAAAACGCCAAACCAGCTTTGCCTCAATTGAAGGCGATCATGGAAGGCACCAATGAAGATTTTGCCCTCTTCGCCATGATGGCGTCATGCGGCACAGGATCGAACGCCATGCCGCTTTTGATGCAAGGCTTGACCAGCAGGTTTGCCAACGTGCGTGGTGAGGCTGCACACAATCTAACAGAAGGAATCGGCGCGCAATTTCCCGATCAGCGCAAGCGAGCAGTCCCATTTCTTGTGAAATTCCTGAATGATCCCGACATGGATGTCCGCATCAATGCCACAAACGAGCTTAAAGAAATTGATCCTGAAGCGGCGGCCAAAGCGGGGATAAAATGAAAACTCCACATAATATTACCCACGAAGCCCGCAGTTTCGGCATTTGGGCTTTGCTGTTCCTTTCAGTCGTGTCAGCGCGAGCCGATCCCATTGAAATGCCGGAAAAGCCCGTCACACCGGAAGTCACGCTTCTCATCACTGTGGCCATTTTTTTGGAAGTGGCCTGCATCCTGTTGGTTCTCCGGCGCTCGCGGAAACCGCGCTTCGCTTTTGCATGGCTGGTCGGGATGCACCTGCTGACGTATCCCGCATTCATCGGGTTGCTCTGGGTATTGCAGGATTGGCGTCCGGCTTCCGCCGTGGCCTTCGGTGAGGGCATGATTATGCTAATTGAAGGAGCCTTGATTTATTTGATGTGCCATCTTTTGCCTGCGGGCGAACAAGCCCGCGCCGCACCGTCAGCTTTGAAATGCCTGGCCGCTTCAATCATCGGCAATGTCTGTTCCGCCGCCGCTTTTCCGGTCTTGATGATGATTTATGAACGCGCCCTCTGAAATGGGCGCCGTGCATTGACGGAAACCGACCTGGCAACGCGGATTGACACCAGCGGCAAGCGCGCGTTGCCGTATATGCCGGCGGCTTATACCGGCTTGCGGCGGGGGAAGATCCAAAAGCTGACATTGGATGATTTGCATTTGGGCGAAGATCGTCCCTACAACTTGGCGCGGGCATCCATTAAAAAAAAGAAACGCCGTGCTGCCGTTGGTGCTGCCACTGGTCACGGCACTTAAGGAATTTCGGGCAAAGCGGCCAAACGCCGCCAATTCGCCACGACTTTGAAAACAACCCTCCGCTTGACTGGTATCACCAGTGATGTCATTTTATGCCGTATGGAAATCGTGCAAGACACCAATGTTTTCGTCGCCGCTTTGCGCAGTCAGGAAGGCGCGAGCGCGGAAGTGTTGGATCGTTGTCTGGCGCGTGACGATCAAGCCGTCATGGGCGTGGCCCTGTTCGCGGAATACGAGCAGCTGGTACAGCGCGAAAGTTTGTGGCGGGGCGTGCCGGTGACGAGAGCGGAACGCGAAGCGTTGTTGGACGATTTTTGCGCGGCGGCTACCTGGCAGCCGATTTATTTCCGCTGGAGACCGAACCTGCCGGATGCGGATGATGACCACGTTTTGGAACTGGCGATAGCCGGTGGCGTGGAGCATCTGGTCACGCACAACACCCGCGACTTTGGGCGTGGCGAACTGAAATTCACGTCGCCGCGCGTTGTGACACCGGCGCAACATCTGAAAATCGTAAAATGAAAACCATCCCTTATCGTTGTGACAACTCACGGCACAAAGCGTTGCTGGGCGCGGCGCGATCCACCGGGACGAGCGTGCAAAGACTGTTCGACAACTTTGTTACGCACGTCATCACTGAACGTCAGGCGGAAGCCCGCTTTGCGGCGCGCAAGAAGCGCGGCAATCCGGCACGCGGACGGAAGTTGCTGGCTGAAATCCGCCAGCGTATCGCGTCTCATGC
>DATJSQ010000157.1:0-6917 GCA_035503995.1 Verrucomicrobiia bacterium
GGATTTCCGACGCGATTGTAATAGCTGTAAATGACAATCGGCAGGTTCACGTTGGTCATGGTCAGGTTTAAATAATTCAGGTCCTTCACCGGGGCGCTTCGGCCCATGCTGCACTTGATGCGAATTCCGTTTTGTGTCCCATTGAACGTGCAGTTGATGACCGTCAGATTCGTGATTCCCTCGGAAATACCGCTGCCAATCGAAACGCCGTGTCCCGAACCAAAAACGCAATTGGTAATCAGCAGGTCGTTGATCGGGCCGGTGGAACCCATGGCAATGTTGTCGTCCCCGTCGCTGATGTGACAATCTTCAATAATCGAATTGGTGCCGACGAAATTCAGGCCGTCGGTGTTGGGCGATCGGGCCGGAGTATTGACGGTGAGATTGCTGATGGTGATGTTGCCGCCGTGGCCCCGCAGGCCGCAATGATGATACGGCGGGTTTTCAAAGGTGATGTCGTGGATAAAAAGGCGATTAACCGAATACAGATTCAGCATCATCGGACGGACCAATCGGCGGTCGCCGGAAAAAGCCGCCCACCACGCCGCGCCCTGGCCATCAATTTTGCCCGACCCGCTGATGGCCAGGTCATGAACATCGCGGCAAGAGATGAACGTCTGCGCGTTCGTTGTGCCGCCGGGGTAGGTTCCCAACGGCAGCATCCGCAAGATGCCGTTCGTGTCAATTTCCAGATCAATGCCGTCGCGCAATGTAATGGGTCCGCTCAAGAACGTGCCGGCCGGAATCTCCACAATGCCGCCGCCCGCGGCGTTGGCGGCGTTGATGGTGTTTTGAATATTGATTGTGTTGTCCCTAACCCCGTCGCCAACGGCGCCGTAATTCGTGACGTTGAAAATTGTCGCCGGGATCTCCGGCAAGGAGGGGATTGCCGCTTGGATGGAGCCGGCCAGGGCAGGCAGGGCGAAAAGCAAGATGGGGCGCAATTTCATAATAATGGCGACAAATTATCATGAATAAGCCGGGGATGAAAAAATCAAATTCAAGTAAACGCGGATGTTTTATGGGAAATGGTTTCGTCAATAGTCATTCTGCCCTCCATCCAACCAGTTTCCGGGCATAATAAACCTTCCAACTGCAACGGTTTGCCGGTGAATTTCCACGGAATTTCATGGGAATATCCTGTTCGTAACCTGGGTGTAACTTTTTAAAAGATTTTTCTTGAAAGCACAACAGGTGGTGGTATGATGACTCCTGCTCCACAACTAATTGCGGAGCAAAACTTTGAAAATTTGTCCGTTTTTCTTTGGAAATAACAGTTTTTTGAAAATAAGGGTCCGCCCGGTTTGGCCTCTTGAACCGACGGGCATGAACATCTAAGTTAGAATGGAGTGAGCCATGATTGACGCACGTGAGGAAGTTTCGGCCCCGGCACAACAACATACCGGGCGGCGGCGGGGAACAAAAGTCTCGGCCAGCCGGGAAATTAAAAGTAAAGGAGCGGGAAAATTCTTGAAAGTCGAACGCATATTCAGCGACGCCAAAGTGAAGCCGTTCGATCAAGTCGAATGGGAATGCCGCCTCGCGGAAATCACCGACGACGCCGGCAAGGTCATTTTCAAACAGGACAATGTGGAAATGCCCAAACCCTGGTCCCTCCTCGCCACCAAGGTCGTCGTCTCCAAATACTTTTACGGCGAGCAAAACACCTTGGAGCGCGAAACCTCCGTGCGCCAGCTCATCCATCGCATTGCGCGCACCATCGCCAATTGGGGCGTCGCCGACGGCTATTTCAGCGCCGCGGACGGCGAGATCTTTTATGATGAATTGACCTGGCTGTGCCTCAATCAATACGGCGCCTTTAATTCCCCCGTCTGGTTCAACGTCGGTTTGTTCCACGAATACGGCGTTGGCAAAAAGTCCGGCCGCGGCAACTGGTTTTACAACCGCAAAATCGGCGCCGCTGAACGCGCCGACACTCAATACGAATATCCCCAGGGCAGCGCCTGCTTCATCCAGTCCGTCGAGGACAACATGGAAGACATCATGCGGCTCGCCTCCAGTGAAGCCATGCTCTTTAAATACGGCTCCGGCACCGGCACCGATCTCACCCCTCTCCGCTCCAGCAAGGAAAAACTCAGTGGCGGCGGACGCCCCAGCGGCCCCATGAGCTTCCTCAGGGTGTATGACCAGGTCGCCAACGTCGTTAAATCCGGCGGCAAAACCCGCCGCGCCGCCAAAATGAACACCCTCCGCGATTGGCACGGAGACATCGAGGAATTCATTGACGCCAAGCAAAAGGAGGAGAAAAAGGCCTGGGCCTTGATCGAGCAGGGCTACGACGGCTCCTACAACGGCGATGCCTACGGCAGCGTCATGTATCAAAACGAAAACCTGTCCGTGCGCGCGAGCGACGACTTCATGCGCGCCGCGCTGGCCGGCAAGGAATGGTGGACGCGCAACGTCACCGACGGCGGCAAACCGCTCCAAAAAAAGGACGCGGCCAAACTGCTGATGAAAATTGCCGAAGGCACCCATGTCTGCGGCGACCCCGGCATGCAATACGACGGGGCCATCCAGAAATGGCACACGTGCAAGGGCACCGAGCCAATCCATTCCACCAACCCGTGCAGCGAATACGTTTTCATCAACAACACCGCCTGCAATCTCGCCTCGTTGAACCTGATGAAATTCAAGCGCGAAGACGGAAAATTTGATGTTGAACGTTTTAAGGCCGCCGTGCGCATCTACATTACCGCGCAGGAAATCCTCGTGGACAATGCCAGCTATCCCACCAAGGACATCGCTGAAAATTCCCACATCTTCCGCACGCTCGGCCTCGGCTATGCCAACCTCGGCTCCCTCTGCATGAGCTATGGCCTGCCTTACGACAGCAACGAAGCCCGCGCCCTCGCCGGCGCCATTACTGCCATCATGACCGGCCACGCTTACGAGCAAAGCGCCGAAATCGCCGCCAACATCGGCCCCTTCCCGGGCTATCGCGACGCCCGATGCGCTCACGTTTCCAAACCGCTGGCCAAAGACAATGTTCAGTCCATGCTCGACGTCATCCAGTTGCATCGCGACGCCGTCGAAGAGATCCATCCCAGCGAGGAATTCGGCTATTTGAAAAACCACGCCCGCCAGACCTGGGAAAGCGCGCTCGCCCGCGGCAGACAATCCGGCTATCGCAATGCCCAGGTCACCGTCCTGGCCCCCACGGGCACCATCGCCTTCCTCATGGATTGCGATACCACCGGCGTGGAACCGGACATCGCCCTGGTGAAATACAAACTGCTCGCCGGCGGCGGCATGTTAAAAATTGTCAATCGCGGCGTCCCCCAGGCCCTCCAACGCCTCGGTTACAACCCGCGGGAAATCGAGGGCATTATCCGGCATATCGAAAAATTTGATACCATCGAGGACGTTGAAGAAAACGGCGCGACCGTGAAGAGCGGATTGAAGCCGGAGCATTTGCCCGTGTTCGATTGCGCCTTCAAGCCCCATCGCGGCAAACGCAGCATCCATTATCTGGCGCACCTCGGAATGATGGCCGCCGCCCAGCCCTTCATCAGCGGCGCCATCTCGAAGACCGTCAACATGCCCAACGAATGCACCATTGAGGAAATCCGCGACACCTATATCCAGGCCTGGAAAATGGGTCTCAAATGCGTCGCCATTTACCGCGACGGCTCAAAACGTTCCCAGCCGTTGAACACGAAAAAAACCAACGAAGGCGGCGATAAAAACGCCCCGCAAAATTCCGCGCTCGAAAATCGCCTCAAGGAACTCGAAGCGGAGGTCGCCAGATTGCATTGCGAAGCCGGCAAACCATTGCGCCGCCGCCTCCCCGACACCCGCACGGCCGTCACCCACAAATTCGACATCGCCGGCCATGAAGGCTATCTCACCGTCGGCCTGTTCGAGGACGGCCACCCCGGCGAACTCTTCATCACCATGGCCAAGGAAGGCTCGACCATTGGCGGTTTGATGGATGGCATCGGCACGCTCACCAGCATGGCGCTGCAATATGGCGTGCCTCTCGAAGCCTTGGTCCGCAAGTTCGCGCATCAGCGATTCGAGCCGAGCGGTTTCACGAAAAACACGGAAATCCGCAACGCCGCGTCCATCACCGATTACGTCTTCCGCTGGCTTGCCTTGCAATTCATTCCCGGCTACCGCGAAAATCTGGCCGCCGCCCTCAACCAGCCCGAACTCGCCATCCCCGGCCTGTCCGAGGAATTGAAAAAAAAAATAAACCGGCCGGTGCCTGAATTACCCATCGCGGAAGAAACCGACGTCGTCGAATTGCAGAACGGCAATGGCCACGGCCAGCGCGCCTTGACCCTGACGGCGATGATTACCAACCAGCAGGATGCGCCGACGTGTCCGAATTGCGGCCATGTGGCCGTCCGCAACGGCGCGTGCTATAAGTGTTTGAATTGTGGCGAAAGTCTCGGGTGCTCTTGACGAACCGGGTCGGAGGAACAGGGCCGGAGATTCTTTCTCCGGCCCTTTTCTATGTTCAACGCGGGGCGCGTCGGACCCATCCGGGGCCGCTGCGCTCCCCGATCAAATTTCTCGTGTTGTTTCATCGGCGCGACGCCTCTATGTTGGAGCGCATGAGCGATACCACCTTTGTCATGCGCGAAGATCCCTGGCGCATTTTCAGGATCATGGCTGAATTCGTGGACTCCTTCCAAACCCTCTCCCAGGTCGGCCCCGCCGTGACCATTTTCGGGTCGGCGCGCGCCAAGGCGAACGACAAATATTATCGCGCCGCCACTGCCATCGGAAAAAAACTGGCGAAGCACAACCTGGCCATTATCACCGGGGGCGGCCCGGGCGTCATGGAGGCCGCGAACAAGGGCGCGACCCAGGCCGGCGGCAAGTCCGTGGGCCTCAACATTGAGTTGCCCAAGGAACAATTCGCCAATCCTTTTTCAAACGTCCCCATCCATTTCCATTATTTCTTTGCGCGCAAAGTCTGCTTTGTGAAATACAGCCTGGGTTTCATCTATATGCCCGGCGGATTCGGCACGCTCGATGAATTGTTTGAAGTGCTGACGCTGGTGCAAACCGAGCGCATCCCCCAATTCCCCCTGATTCTCTTCGGCGGCGATTATTGGCGCGGCCTCCTGAGATGGGCCAAATCCCAAATGCAGGACCACCACAGCTTTATCAGTCCCGGCGACCTGGATTTGTTGAAAATTACCGATGACACCGATGAAGTAGTGCGCATAATCATGGAGTATGAACGCCATTCCGGCACGCCGGGACTGCCACAGGCATTCGCATGACCCATCCGCTCGTTGCAGAGATTCCCACCGCGCATACGCCCGAATCGCTCCTCGAACACTTGCTGCGCGGGCGCAGTCGAACTCCTTTTGATGTCGTTCTGTTGCGGAGCAACTCATTCGACGCGCCGCGGGACCGCTATTCGTTCGTGGCGGCCAATCCGTTTCTGTCCTTCTGTTCGTTCGGCTCACAATGCGAATTGCGCCGCGATAATTTTATCCACGTCCATTTCGGAAATCCGTGGCAGATTCTCGACACGCTGATGTCGCGATTTGAACTGTTGGATGAGATTGACCTGCCGTTCCCGCTCGGCGGCTGTTTTGGGTTCTGGGGGTATGACCTGAAAAACTTCAGCGAGCCCAAGCTGCCGCGGCGCGCGGCCCGCGACCTGGAATTGCCCGACTGCCATGTTGGTTTTTACGACAGCCTCGTGGTCTTTGATCATCAACTTGGGAAAACCTTCATCGTTTCCACCGGATTGAAGGCTGACGGTTCGCGCAGCGAAAAGTGGGCAAGGCGGCGGCAGGAATTTTGGCGGGAACGGCTTTCCAGCCGCGCCGAGCTTCCGGGCCGCGAATATCACATATCTGAAACGAAGCAGTCGCTCGTATCCAATGTTTCCCAGGACGATTTTCTTTCCGCTGTTGATCGGGCGCAACAATACATCCGCATGGGGGACATCTATCAGGTGAACCTCTCCCAACGGTTCACGTCCGGGTCCGGAACGGCAGGGTGGGAGTTTTTTCAGAGATTAAGCGCCATTTCCCCCGCGCCGTATGCCGCATTTCTCGATTTCGGCGGGTGCCAAATCGTTTCGAGTTCGCCCGAACAATTCCTGCGGATGAGCGGGCCGCAGATCGTCACGCGTCCCATCAAAGGTACGCGCCCCCGGGACCCCGATCCCACGCGGGACGCGCAGCTTGCCTACGAACTCCGCACCAGCCCCAAGGAATTGGCGGAATTGGTGATGATCACCGATTTGCTGCGGAATGATTTGGGCAAAGTCTGCGAATTCGGCTCAGTGCGCGTGCCGGAACTCGCGACACTCGAGAAATTCGCGCATGTGCATCACCTGGTTTCCACCGTCGAGGGCCGTCTGCGGAAAGGCATGACGCATTTTGCCGCGTTCGCGTCCTGTTTTCCAGGCGGAAGCATCACCGGCGCGCCAAAATTTCGGGCGATGGAAATCATCGACGAACTGGAGCCGGTTTCACGCGGGCCGTATTGCGGCTGCCACGGCTACTTGGGGTTCAATCGCGAAAGCCAATTGAGCATCACGATTCGTACGGCGGTTTGCGCCGGCGGAAAAATCCATTACCACGCGGGGGCCGGAATCGTGGCGGATTCAAATCCGAAGGCTGAATATGATGAGACGCTGGCCAAGGCGCTCGGTTTTTTTCAGGCCCTGCAGTTTCGGCAACCCTCAACGCCCGCCGGCGATTTGCAGCATGATCGTATTTCTCAACGGTAACTTTGTGCCCGAACACCGCGCGGTGGTTTCGATTTTTGACCGGGGGCTTCTCTACGGCGACGGTCTGTTTGAAACCATCCGTATTGTCAACGGCCAGCCGTTCCGCTGGCGCGAGCATTGGGAACGCTTCGAGAGCGGAGCCGGATTTTTGAAGATTCGATTGCCCTTGGGCCGGGAAAAACTGCGGGGG
>DATJSQ010000158.1:0-3524 GCA_035503995.1 Verrucomicrobiia bacterium
AGCACTTCCCTGCCATCCATCCGCGCCTTGCGGGCCAGGATGTCCTGGATCGTATTGTTGAGCACGTGCCCCATCGTCAGCACCCCGGTCACGTTCGGGGGCGGAATCACGATGGAATACCCCGGCTTGGGAGATTTGGCATCGGCCGTGAAACAATTCTGTTTCAGCCAGAATTCATACCATTTGTCCTCGACGGAATGCGGCTCGTAGGCTTTGGAGATTTCAGTCATGGTAAGTTTTGACGCGAATCATCGCGAATTTTCGCAGATTATTTCAAACACGGAAATCCAATGGCGACGGTTTGTTCACGTTTTTCGCGCAACGTTTATAATTTTCCTGTTTTGCATCCGCCGGGTCAGTCATTTTTAAAATTTGTGTTAATTCGCGCCAATTCGCGTCAAAGCCGACCATTCATTATTTTATGATCTCGCTCATGGAAAAATGTTCCCGGGAATTATTTCAAATTCACCGAATTGGCGGAAGTGCCTGTCAAAAGTCAGGGCGCGGCTCATGTTCAAACGCCTCATCACAACAAAAGAAAGTGTGTCGCACAAGGAATAGCTCTTGTCACTGTTCGCGCGCAGAATCTCAATCGCCGCGGATTCATCTTGATGCGAAATCCGCTCGATCTTTACCAGGGGGTTGTTCCAAAGGTCTTCGAGAATTTGCGCCCGAATTCGGTTCTTGCGGGAAAACGTCGCCTGAATTTCGCAAAGCACCGCGAATGTCGTCGTGAAACGCAGCCGCTGGCGAAACAAATTCGCCAGGACCCGTTTTGCGGCGGCATGATTCACCTGGTCTTCGTCGCGATAAGCCACCCAGAATGAGGCATCGAGGAAAATTGAATCTGTCATCGCGACTCATCCATTTCCCGTATCATTTTGTCGTAGGCTTCGCGGCTCGCGCGGTTTTCCCCGTAATCCGTGGGCAACGGTGGCGCTTCAACATATTTGCCTTTTACCTTTATGTAATCCTTCGGCGCCCCGTAAAGATAATGGTCGAGGTTGACGCTCATGTCTTCGGGACTTTTGGACTCCGAATCATGCCGCCACGGACGGAACATCGGATTGTTCGTCCATGCGTCCTCCGGAATTTCCATCTTCTCGTCTATGAAACCGCGAATTACCGCCGCCATCGGTTCGTCCCGACGCGACGCTTCTGCCCGGACAAAATCATACTCCCGCCGATTGAGATAAATCTGTGTCCGAGTCATTCGCGCTTCTTCCTCAACCTTGTCCGCCAAAGCCGTCTCCTTAAGTTTTAGCGTGCAACTTTTGTGAGGCGGGTATTTGGGTGGAGTTCGCTTTTTCATGGCGCTTAATATACGTCGCGATGTATAGATGTCGAATCATTTCTTCAGCAACGCGTACTCCATGCTGTCCAGCAGCGCCTGCAAACTGGCTTCAATGATGTTCTCGCTCACCCCAACCGTGCCCCAGTCGCGTTTGCCGTCGGTGGACTGGATCAGCACCCGCGTCTTCGCTGCCGTCCCGGTGGCGGAATCCAAAATCCGCACCTTGTAATCCGTCAACGTGATGTTCTTTAGTTTCGGAAATGATTTGGCCAACGCCGCGCGCAGCGCGCCGTCCAGGGCATTCACCGGACCGTCGCCCTCGGCCACCTCGTGATGCACTTTCTGCCCCACCCGGACGCGAACCGTGGCTTCGCAGATGGATTCCCGCGTGTCGCGCCGCATGGAAACGTGGTACGTTTCCACCGTGAACTGCGGCTCGCGCCGTTTCATCGTCTTCTCGATCAACAGGGCGAGCGAACCTTCCGCCGCCTCATATTCGTAACCGGCATTCTCCGATTCCTTGACCCGGCTCAGGATGGTTTTCAGTTCCGGCGTGTCGTTGGTGAGCTTGAATCCAAGCTCGTTCGCCTTCATCACAATGTTGCTGCGTCCGGACAAATCGCTGACCAGCACCGTGCGCGCGTTTCCGACCAGTGACGGGTTGATGTGCTCGTAGCTGGACGTAAGTTTTTGCACGGCATTCACGTGCATGCCCCCTTTATGCGCAAAGGCCGCCGACCCCACCCAGGGCAGGCGCGGATTATGCCGCATGTTCGCGATCTCATCCACGAACTGCGAAAGCTCCTTCAATTTGGCCAGCGACCGTTCCGGCACGCACGTCTTTTTCATTTTCAACGCGACGCAAGGAATCACACTGGTCAAATTGCAGTTCCCGGTGCGCTCGCCGTAACCGTTGATGGTTCCCTGCGCGTGGATGGCCCCCGCCTCCAGCGCGGCCAGCGCGTTCGCCACTCCCAGGCCGATGTCGTCGTGCGTGTGGATGCCCACCTTGCAATTCAACTTTCCGACGGCCTTCCGTGTGATGGCGGCCACTTCCCCCGGGAGACAGCCGCCGTTGGTGTCGCACAGCACCACAAAATCCGCCCCGGCCTTTTCCGCCGCCTGCCAGGTCGCCACGGCGTATTCCGGGTCCAGCTTGTGGCCGTCGAAACAGTGCTCGGCGTCATAGATGACATATTTGCCGTGGTCTTTGAGATGTTTGACCGTGTCGGCGATCATCCCCAGATTTTCCCCGGGCGTGCAGCGCAGGACTTCCTTCACGTGCAACATGGAAGTCTTGCCGAAAATCGTCACCACCGGCGTATGCGCTTCGATCAACAGGCGCACCTGGTCATCCTTCTCCACCGGCACGCCCTTCTTGCGCGTGGAACCGAACGCCGCCAGGCGTGCGTTTTTAAACCTCTTCTTCCTGGCCTCGGCGAAAAACTCGATGTCCTTGGGATTGCTGCCCGGCCAGCCGCCTTCAATATAATGCATCCCAAAAGCGTCGAGACGCTCGGCAATGCGCAGCTTGTCGGCGACCGAAAAGTTGATGCCTTCGCCTTGCGAACCGTCGCGCAAGGTCGTGTCATAGATTTCTACTTGGGGTTTCATAAATTCGCCCGTGAAAACGGATTGTGATTATCCCCGAAAACGCCAGTCCTGGCAAATCCCAAAAAATGGATGCTGGCTTTTTTCATTGAAATTCCAGCGGCTTCGAGATAACTTTGGTTTATGAGTTTCACGGGCACCATCGAAAACGGCGTCGTCAAATTGCCGCCGGAGGCGGCGTTTCCCGACGGCACAAAAGTCCGGATCGAAAAAATCGAGGTTCCACAAGACCGGAATGAATTGACCCGCCGGCTGCGTCAGATTGCCGCCTCGATGCCCGACCTCCCGGAAGACTGGGCCGAGCAGCATGACCATTACCTTTACGGCGCCGCCAGACGACTGCGGCCATGAAAGCGGTCTTTTGTGACACTTTCTTCTTCTTTGCGGCCATCAATCGGCGCGACAAGCACCATGATGCCGCCCTGCAATGGTCAAACGCCTATGACGGCCCTTTGCTGACCACGCCTTGGGTCGTTACCGAAGTGGCCAATGCGCTGTCCGCCGTCGAAAACCGCCGCCTGTTTGAGCCATTCTACCGCGCGCTTACGGAGGACCAACGGCTGCGGATTGTTGCAGCCGGACAACCGCTTTGGGAACGCGGCCTGGCGCTCTACTTTCA
>DATJSQ010000159.1:0-6035 GCA_035503995.1 Verrucomicrobiia bacterium
TGTTCCCGTTGTTTCTCGCCAGACCCGGACACGAACCGCTCGTCCGCCAACACGGCTGGCAACGATTTGGCCTCGCCATCATGGCCCTCACCGCAGTCATGATTGTCACGCTCACCGACCGGCCTCTGTTTCCAGCCCAAACCATCTTCCGGCCCCTTTACCAAAGATATCCAAAATCAGAGTTCGTCTCCAACGAGTACTATTATTATGTCGAGTCCTATTACCAGGCCATCGAAGCCCGCCGCGAATTTTTGGAGAAAACCTTGCCGCCCGGCGAAAAAGTCATCGGTTACTTCGCGCAGATTTGTGATATTGACGAAAGTGGCATCTGGCTGGGAGGACATCGTGCCGTGTCCGTTCTGCCAAACGATCCTCCCGCACGCTTGCGCGAATTGGGCATCCATTACGTCGTTCTCAACGGCAATGCCCTCAATATCGCCTACGGCAACATCTGGCATTGGATGAAAAAATACAACGGCACCCTCGTTGACCAGTACGTTTTCCACCGGAAAATGCTCGAAGTCTCCAACATGGGCGTCCCCGCCGATTTCTACATCGTCAAACTTAATTGACCCGTTTGACGCGCCCGTTGAACCGCGCTACCCTTTCCACGCTTGGCGCAAGTTCCCGTAGTTGAAGCGGCAGGCATTGTGTTCGCCGATGCGGCTCCCGCCGCGCATTCCCTCGCGCGCCGACTGGAGAATGGCGGAGCGTTTTCTTTTCCCGGCATCGCCCCACCCGCACACCCCTTCTTCGCCGCCTGGCTCCAAAAGCTTTTCCCCAGCCGCGCCATCGTCGTCGTCGCCGATAACCTCAAAACCCAGGAATCCTTCCAGCAGGATTTGGAAACCTGGCTCGGCTCATCCCCCCTCTTTTTTCCCGAATGGGAAATTTTTCCGCACGAAAACAAATTGCCCCATTCCGACATCGTCAGCGACCGCCTGCAAACCCTCGTTTCCCTTTCTCAAATCTCCCCGCTCCAATCCCAAAAACCGCCATTCATCGTTGCCAATGTTATCGCCCTCCTCCAAAAAACGTTTTCTCCCGCCGATTTGAAGGCCCGGACGCGCCGTTTGCGGCGCGGCGATAAAATCGCCCCGCTCGACCTCATCGAATGGCTCGAGGCGCAAGGCTACGAACCGGAAGCGCAGGTGTCCCAAAAAGGGGAAACCGCCTTGCGCGGCGGCATCCTTGATATCTTCCCGCCAACCAGTCCCTGGCCGGTGCGTCTCGAGTTCTTTGGCGATGAATTGGAATCGCTTCGCGAATTCGATCCGCTCACTCAAATCTCCCGCGGAGCCATTCCCGAAATCACCGTTCCCCCCGCCGGCGAACTCGGAATCCTGAACCGGGAATTGCGGAATGCCCCGGCGGCAACGCCGCCTTTGGCCACGCTCCTCGATTACCTTCCCGCCGATTCCATCTTCGTCCTCTGCGGACCCGATCGGCTTTCGCTGCGCGCCAATGAATATGAATCGCAAATTCCCCCCGGCGACCCGTTCTTCAGCCCCTGGCATGATTTCCCGCGCGCTGCCCGCCAAAGGCAAATTACCGTCGTCCAGATCATGGAGGGCGAAATCGGCGTCCCGCCATCCGACCCGCTGCAATTTTCCTCGCTGGAGGTTTTTCGTCCGCTGGCCGAACGCGCCCTCGATCCGCAAATCGCCGAGGCGCGGCGCCGCGAGTTTTTCGCCCAGCTCCATCGCTGGCTCCGCCAGGATTTTTTTGTCCATGTCTTTTGCAACAACGATGGCGAGCGCCGCCGATTCCAGGAAATCTGGCGGGAAAGCGGATTTTCAACGGAAAAAAACCTGCGCCTGCACCTCGGAACGTTGTCCCGTGGCTTCATCTGCGACCAGTTGAAATTGGTCGTCGTCACCGACGCCGAGATTTTCGGCCGATACAAAATCCAGCGCCCGCGAAAATTGAAGTCGCCCCACGCGCTGGCCGCCCGGTCCGCCCTCGATATTGATTTCACCGATTTGGAGGAAGGCGACCTCGTCGTCCATTTGCAATACGGCATCGGAAAATTCCTCGGCCTGAAAAATCTGCCGGCGGCGGCCAGGCCTCCCCTGCACGGCGTTCCGCCGGTCGAAACAGAATGCCTGGTCATTGAATACGCCCCCGCCAATCCCGCCGATCAGCCGCCCAAACTTTATGTGCCCGTCAGCGAAGCCCATCTCGTCGGCAAATATGTCGGCGCGGGCAGAGCTTATCCGCCCCTCAATACCTTGGGCGGCACTCGCTGGATGAAGGCCAGGGAACAGGCCGAACACGCCGTTCGCGACGTCGCGGCCGAATTGTTGAGCATCCAGGCCGCCAGGGACACCCGGTCCGGCCATGCCTTCAAACCCGATTCCCCCTGGCAAACCGAATTCGAAAGCGCCTTCATCTACGAGGAAACCCCCGACCAACTCACCGCCATTTCCCAGACCAAATCCGACATGGAAAAACCCAAACCGATGGACCGCCTCATCTGCGGCGACGTCGGCTTCGGCAAAACCGAAGTGGCCATCCGCGCCGCATTCAAAGCCGTGATGGACGGCAAACAAGCCGCCATCCTCGTCCCCACCACCGTCCTGGCCCAGCAACATTTTAACAATTTCCGCGAGCGCATGGCCGATTATCCCGTCCGCATCGAATTACTCTCCCGCTTCCGTACCCGGCGCGGGCAGTCGCGCGTCATCAGGGATTTGGCCGCCGGCGCGGTGGACATCGTCATCGGCACCCACCGCATCGTCCAGGACGACATCGCCTTCAAAGATTTGGGGTTGGTCGTGATTGACGAGGAACAGCGCTTCGGCGTCTTGCAAAAGGAAAAGTTCAAACGGCTGCGCACCCTCGTGGACGTGCTCACCCTGAGCGCCACCCCCATCCCCCGCACGCTCTACCTGGCCCTCACCGGCGCCCGTGATATGAGCACCATCCAGACCCCCCCCCACGACCGCCTCCCCGTCGAAACCATTGTCACCCAATACGACGAGCGGGTCATTCGCGACGCCATCCTGCGCGAAATCAGCCGCGGCGGACAGGTTTTCTTCCTCCACAACCGCGTGATGACCATAGACACCGTTTGCGCACGGCTCCAATCGCTCCTCCCCGGCGCGCGCATCGTCGTCGGCCACGGACAAATGGACGCGGACCGGTTGGAAGAGGTGATGACCCGCTTCGTCAACGGCGAGGCGGACGTGCTCCTCTCCACCACCATTATCGAAAGCGGCCTCGATATTCCCAACGCCAATACCATTATCATTGACCGTGCCGACCGCTTCGGCTTGAGCGATTTGTATCAATTGCGCGGCCGCGTGGGCCGCTACAAACACCAGGCTTACGCCTATCTCCTCCTGCCTCGCCACGCCCGCCTCCTCACCGACGTCCGCAAACGCATCAGCGCCATGAAGCAATACGCCTCCCTCGGCAGCGGCTTCAAAATTGCCATGCGCGATTTGGAGATCCGCGGCGCCGGAAACCTCCTCGGCGCCGAGCAAAGCGGCCATATCACCGCCGTCGGTTTCGAACTCTACTGCCAATTGCTCAAACAAAGCGTCGCCTCGTTGAAAGGCGAAAAAATAAAACCCCGCGTCGAAGTCAGCGTCAAATTGGATTTCCTCCGCGAAAAAACCCTGCCGGAAGATTACCTGGCGGAATCCCATCATCGCATCGAAATTTACCGCAAGCTCGCCCAGGCCAATGAAAAAACCGCGCTCGAAAATTTACGGAACGAACTCCGCGACCGCTTTGGTCCCATTCCGCCGCCGGTCGAAACGCTGTTGCAGATCGCCGAACTCAAGATTCTTGCCGCCGATAAATCCGTTTCGGCAATCGAAGTCGCCGACGACAAACTAATGCTTACCCGCAACAGCGACTACCTCACCCTCGGCGGTAAATTCCCGCGCCTGACCAAAAAGGACCCCAAAGCCCGCCTGAAAGAAATCAAGAGATTCCTCCTGGCCATTTAGCCCGGATATTCATTTCATGGCAGCCGTGTGCTGGCTCAATTTGCCTTCCCCCCCCGAAAGCCCGCGCCATAAAATCGTGGCAGCGAGCGGTGTCACCCGTTAATTTGAATTTATGAAATCCTGGCAACTCACAACGCCTTCCGGCGCAGCCGCATTGAAATTGATTGAGCGGCCTGAACCAACGCCCGGTCCCGGCCAGGTGGTGGTGCGGATGCGCGCAACCTCCTTGAATTACCGCGACCTGATGGTGGCCTCCGGCCGTTACGGCCCGGGCCTCCCGCTCCCACTGGTCCCGCTTTCCGACGGCGCCGGCGAAATTGCCGCCGTCGGCGACGGCGTGACGCGCTGGAAACCGGGCGACCGCGTCGCCGGCGCCTTTTTCCAGAACTGGCGGAGCGGCCCGGTCCGGCGCGAAACCTTCGACACCGCCTTGGGCGGCTCCATTGACGGCGTGCTGGCCCAATACGTCGCGCTGTCGGCCGATGGCGTCATCGCGCTGCCACCTCACCTGAGCTTCGAGGAAGCCGCAACCCTCCCCTGCGCTGCCCTCACCGCCTGGCACGCTCTCGTTACGGACGGCCACGTTGCGGCCGGCCAGACCGTCCTGGTGCTCGGCACCGGCGGCGTTTCCATTTTCGCCCTCCAATTTGCCAAAATGCACGGCGCCCGGGTCATCATCACCTCCAGCAGCGATGCCAAGCTCGTCCGGGCCAAAGCACTCGGCGCGGATGACCTCATTAACTACCGCACGACGCCGGATTGGGAAAAGGAAGTGTTCCGCCTCACGGACAAGGCGGGTGCCGACCATGTAGTCGAGGTTGGCGGTACTGACACCTTTCCCCGGTCGCTGCGCGCGGTGGCATTGTGCGGGACGATCAATGTCATCGGCGGTGTGAGCGGCTTCACAACGGAAGTGGCGTTGCGCGACATCCTCGGCAAATCAGCCGTCATCCGCGGCATCTTTGTCGGAAGTCGCGATATGTTCGCCACCATGAACCGCGCCATTTCGCTGCACCAACTCAAACCGGTGATAGACCGGGTGTTCCCTTTTGCCGACGCGCCGGCCGCTTATCGTTACCAGGAAAGTGGTGCGCATTTCGGCAAGGTGGTCATCGCGGTGGAACCTTGAGGAATTTATCGGAAGGTCTGGGCCAAAATTTCTTCATTCCCTCATTCGCGTCATTTTCCAAAAATCGCCGATTTCCCCTTACTTCCGGCTTTTCTTCCCCGCCCCGAAAAGCCAAGCTGAACCTTTCGCAAATGAACGGTTTCCGACATTTCGTCCTGGCCTGCGCTCTCGCAACCGCGTCCTGTCTTTGTCCCGCCCAATCCCCCATCCTTTGGACCTTCCACCTCTCTGAACGCGATTGCACTTCCACCCCGGCTCTCGCCCCCAACGGCGTCATTTACGTCGGAAATTTTGACGGCAATCTCCTCGCCATCGGCCCGGATGGAAAATTGAAATGGTCCTTCAAAACCGGCTTGGAAATAAAATCCTCCCCCGCCGTCGCTGACGATGGATCCATCTATTTCGGCTCGCGAGACCGGAAGTTTTATGCGCTGACCCCGGACGGAAAATTGAAATGGAGCTTCGCCACCGCCGCCTGGAACGATTCCTCTCCGGCCATCGCCACCGATGGCACCGTTTACTTCGGCTCATGGGACACTAATTTCTACGCGCTCAACGCCGACGGTTCGCTGAAATGGAAATTTCCCTCCGGCGGCATCATTGATTCCTCCCCGGCTATCGGCGCCGACGGCACCGTCTATTTCGGGTCGCATGACCAAAACCTTTACGCGCTCTCGCCAGACGGAAAATTGCGCTGGAAATTTCCAACCCGGGGCCCCATCACCTCTTCCCCGGCCGTCGGCGACGATGGAAGTGTTTATTTCGCCTCCACCGACGGAAATCTTTACGCGTTGCGCGCCAATGGAACGCAGCAATGGCGATTCCGCACCGGTGGCGCCTCGGAATCATCCCCCATCCTGGGCAATGGCGTCATTTATGTCATCGCGGGAATGCAGTTCTATTCCATCAGCAGCGCCGGCGAAAAAAATTGGGATTGGACGACCGCG
>DATJSQ010000160.1:0-2723 GCA_035503995.1 Verrucomicrobiia bacterium
CAATGTGCCGCGCTCGTGGATTTATGCGGCATCCAAACTGCAGTTCGAGTTGCGCATCGCCGCGCCCAAAAAGTTCCAGCCGGCGAAGGCGATTCTGGAGCGCGCGGGCGGGACGATTGTCTGCACGGACAGCGTGGAAAAGGCGGCCAAGGGGGCGGACCTGCTTTACACGGACGTATGGGTATCCATGGGCAAGGAAGCCGAGTCGGCGGAGCGGCTGAAAATTTTGAAGGATTATCAGATCAACCAAAAGTTGGTGAAGCTGGCGAAGGCGGACGCGCTGGTGATGCACTGTCTGCCGGCGCATCGCGGCGAGGAGATTGACGAGGAAACGTTCGAGAAAAATGCGGAGACGATTTTTGCGCAGGCGGAGAACCGGTTGCACGTGCAAAAGGCGATTTTGTGTTGGGCGGTTACCTGACCGTCCCGCCTTCCGTCATTAATGACGCGCAAAAACGTGATTTGTGTCATGAGGACAGTCACCAAGATTACGCTGAGAGTGGTCATTGGCCTAGTCGCGGTTTATCTGGTTCTCTTGCTTCTCGCTCATTCGGTTTTCATTATTGCGCGCATGGGAAGTGAATCCATTTCACCGCGCATTGGGGCCAATGATTTTGTCATAGCCACGAAATGGTTTCGCACCACCACCCTTCACAGCGGAGATTTGGTTCTGGTGACGCTTCAATCGCCGGATGGGCATAGCGTTGTTACGGTTCGGGAGATTGAGCAGCAGACGAATACTCCGCCTGGTGAGTTTTATTTACAAGCGGCGAAGACCAACGGCATTGATTCGCGTTTTCTTGGAGCATTGCCGGCGTCTGACATTCGTGGCAGAGTTATTTGGATCTGGAGAGGAAGCTGATGACTAACACGCTGGCATCTGCCGGCGACTGTTCCGTGGTTTAGGAGATTGCCACAAATTCACGCTTGCGGTTTTCGCGCCGTGGCTATATTGGAACGTGAGGCCACTATGACAGCCATCTCCATTTATCAGTGGAGAATTTTTCGATGTCCATTCAAACATGGTCAGCGCGCTTTCTGCAACAGGTCAGGGGAGTAAATCCTTTTGACGGCGACTGCCTGCCGACGCGAGTCCCGCTATTTGGTTTCGGACGACCCACCTTGCCGTTTCCACATCTGTGGAATTATAAAGACCCGATCAAGATTTTCGAGACTTTCTACTGGGATGCCGAGAAGGAAACGGGATCGGGAAAACACAACCGGTATATCTATGTGGCGGGATTGCCGCCCGTACTGCTGACCCGCGAGCCGGCCGTCATCAAGGCGGTGCTCGGTGCCACCGGCGACAAGCCCGGCCAGTTTGATCGGGATCAAAGCCCGATGGCAGGCATCGCTCGCGCAACAGGCAAGGATTCGCTGTTGTATTCCAACGGCGCGATGTGGCGGCGGCAGAAAAGGATGTCCGCCGAGCCATTCAGTCGCGCCAATCTATTTCAGCCGGAAAAATTTCATGGCTTCGAGCAAACGTTCCGCAAGACGGTGGCGGAAAGACTCGAAGCGCTTCGATCCTTTCAGCAGGCCACCGGCAAGAAAGTCACTCGGATTCAGCTTGAGCCCGAAATCAAAGTCGTGATGCTTGAAATGCTGGTGAACAATTTTTTTGGAGGCAATGTTTCCGAAAAGGAATTGCGCGGTCGTTTCGTTCCCGCCCTCGAAATGCTGATTGATCACATGATCAGCGACACGGTCGCCCCACTCACCCTTGCTTTTTGCAGAGCGCTTACGGGCCGCAACGCGGTTCTCAGGCAAAAGATGGCCGACTACGAAGCCTTGACCGACATCGCGTTGTCCGGACGCGCCAAAGGTCTCGGCCTATGGAAGCAGTTCCAGTCCGACGCCACGGATGATGCGCTCCGCAGTAACATCCGGGTTTTCCTTGCCGGGGCCATGGAGGCCACGACGTCGTTTGCGAGTTGGGCGATTTCGCATTTGTCGCACGCGCCTGACATCCAGGAGCAAATCCATGCAGAGGTGAAAGACATGAACGCCTACGACCCGGACAATTTGGCCGGCGCGGTGACGCTCAACCGGGTGCTTGAAGAGACATTGCGTCTTACTCCGGCACTTTATTTTCTCCCGCGCCGGGCACCGGACGATATTTGGATTGAGACGGCGGATCACCGGAAGATGTTTATTCCGAAAGGGACTCAACTACGGCTCGATGTGTGGCACGCAAACCGGTGCGAGGAGTTTTGGGGAAAAGCCGTGTCTGGTTATCCAGCCGAAACGTTTGCACCGGACCGGTGGGAGTTTCTTGCGAAGAGAGGAATCACAGCAAAAGACATCCTTCACTTCGGGTTCGGGCATGGACCGCGTTTCTGTCCGGGAAGATATCTAGGACTGTTGGAAGTGGGCCTTGTTGTGGGCGCAGTTGTGAAAGTGTTCAAATTCAAAGCTGTTAGCAAGGAAACACAGGCAAAGGCCGGTGTGTCCACCAAGCCCGCCGACGGTGTATTGGTTGACTTGGAACTTAGGCGGCCTTAGCCAGCCAACCACCATGGAATCCATTTCATCATCAGCCAAACCAGTCATCAGTCGGAGCCGCTGGCGCATTCATTTGACCCTCATCACTGGGTATATTCTGGCGGTGGGTTTATTGGGATTGGGACGCAGGGGAAGCAATACAGCAGTGCTTTCGCAGACCGTCGGCGGGATGCTTTCAGTTTGTGCACTGGAATTGCTTGTCTTCGGATTAATCTTTG
>DATJSQ010000161.1:0-10902 GCA_035503995.1 Verrucomicrobiia bacterium
TCCAACTCCCCTCGCAATATCGTCAGTGGAGTCCGCAATTCATGCGACGCATCTGCCACAAAACGTTTCGAATTCTGAAACGCATCGTCCAGCCGCGCAATCATTCGGTTCAGTGAAATCGAAAGCCGCTCCAACTCATCCCCGGTGTTGGTCACCGGCAGCCGTTCGCTCATATTATGCTGCGTGATCCGCTCGGCCGCGCGCGTGATCCGTTCCACCGGCGCCAGCGCCCGGCGCACCAGCAGATACCCCCCCACGGTCACGATGCCAATCGCCAGCGGCAAGCCCAGCGCCAGTTGCAATACCAGGTGATTCAGCATGGTCCTGATCGGGTCCAGCAACGCGCCAAATTCCACCAAGTATCCCCGATGGTCCGGCGACGTGTATTTCAATGCCGTCACCAGCAGCGTCTTGTCGCCGCGCAATTTTATCTGCCGCGAATATTCGGTTCCCGGCGAAAACGGAAGCGGGGGCACCTCCGCCGGATTGAAACTGCCGTCCGTCGGCGCGCCGGAAGTGTAAATCACCTGGCCGTCGGATTCCCGGGTGATCCGGATGAATCGGTCGTTACTCTCCGGCTCGAACCATTCCTTGGCCCGGGCGGCCACCCGTTTATTGTCCGTCAGGTCGGCGCTGTCCAGGAGCGAGTTGGCGATTTGTTGCGCGTGCCGCAACTGCGCCTGCTGCATGTCGTTTTGCAGAAAGTGGCCCACGTTAAAATAGAGCAGCGCAAAAAGCCCGGAAAAAATACCCGCCAGCAGCAGCGAATACCAAAGCACGAGCCGGAAACTGATGGAACGGAAATTCATTTGGACGCCTCGTCACTGAGGCTGTAACCCACCCCTCGGACGGTGCGCAACAGCTTGAGACCATACGTGTCATCCACCTTTTCCCGCAGATGCCGCACATAGACGTCAACAATGTTGGTCAGCCCCTGGAAACTCTGGTCCCAAACGTGTTCGATGATCATCGTCCGTGAAAAAACGCGGCCTGGGTTCGTCGCCAGATATTCCAGCAGCGAATACTCCTTGGCCGTCAACTCGATCTTCTTGCCCGCCCGCCGAACGCTTTGGGATAGCCGGTCAATTTCCAAATCCCCCACCCGCAGCACGCTCGAGCGGTTGACCGGCCCGCGCCGCAGCAACGCCTTCACCCGCACCACCAGTTCGGCAAACCCAAACGGCTTGGTCAGGTAATCGTCCGCCCCCAATTCAAAATTTTTCACCTTGTCGCTCATCGTATCGCGCGCGGTGAGAATCAGAATCGGCACCTGGGTGTTTTTACGGCGGACTTTTTCCAGGACCTCCGTGCCGCTCATCTCCGGCAGCATCAAATCCAGGATGATCAGGTCGTATTCGTACGTCGCGGCCATCTCCCACCCGGCCCGGCCGTTGTGGCAAACATCCACGGCAAAACGCTCCGCCTTCAGGCCGCGCTCAATGATCTCGGCCACTTTCTTCTCGTCTTCCACTAACAGGATTCTCATAGGGGTGTCAGTTCGACATTAAATCAGACACTATGTTTATTAAAACCCCTTGAACCGTTCATTAAATTCCTTTCAGAAAACTTCCCATATAAGTAAAAATGTGGCAAGTTTGAAACAATGAAAACATTCCTTACTCTCTTCGTGGCAACCGCCATCGCCTTTCTGAGCGGCTGCGCCTTGGCCAAAGATGGTTTGGTCTTGCAACCCGTGGGACCCGTCCCATCCCCGGCCGCAGCGGGCAATCCCGATACCGGGACCCTGGTCGTCTATTCCGCCTATGTCGTCACCGCCGACTTCAACAGCCGCGACCCGAATCGCCCCGAGTACTCCGATTACCGGATTTATTCCGATCACGGAAAACTGCTGCGAAAGATTCACAATGATTCCGGAACCATTTTCCAGGACCCCCGCCGCGTCACCTTGCCGACCGGAAGTTACCGGGTGGTCGCCCGCGCCAACGGCTACGGCTATGTCACGGTTCCGGTGACGATTGCACCCCAACGAACCACCCTCCTGCGCCTTGCCGGCAATTGGAGCGCTTCCTATCAATTCACCCAAAACAATGCCGTCCGCCTTCCCGATGGCCAGATTGTCGGTTACCGCGCCACGACGGATTGAAACCGCCACCGCCGGACTTGCATTTCGCCGGTTTCAGCGCCATTCAGTGCTTTGACAGAAAAGATGTGGCGCTCAGCCGCCAGGATTTTTGCCTTTTGGCAAGGCTTCGGCCACGGCGCACGTTGGATTCCGACCCTCCAATGGTAACCGGGCGTGCAGTAACGGCTTGGGAGGAATGAGGGAGGGCGCCAATTTGGTTTCAGCAACTGGCCAGCAACGCCAAACCCTGCGCTAATACGCACGTCCCCTTTTCGATCTGTTCCGGAGACGAATACTCGTCCGGTCGGTGGCTCACGCCATTGCGGCACGGAATAAAGATCATCGTCGTCGGGCAGATTTTCGCCATGAACAACGAATCGTGATACGCGCGACTGATCATCTTTTTGCAGGATATATTTTGCGTGCGGCAGATTGTTAAAATTCTTTTTACCAATTCAGCGTCACAAATCGCCGGCGGATCCACGTTGAGTCTCTCCATTTCCAATTTGATTTCGCGACGACCGCAAATTTCGCGCGCGGCGGCTTCAATTCGTTTCAGCGCCGCATCGCGTGTCTTGACATTCGTGTCGCGCAAATCAATTTCCATGTCCGCCTGGCAGGGAATGCTGTTCACCGCGCCGGGTTCAATCTTGAAAACTCCAGTGGTGCCGACGGTATCAGGACTGGCGGTCGTGAGCGCGGCATTTTCAACGGCCAACGCGATTTCCGCACCCGCCAGCAAGGCATCGCGCCGGCCAGGCATCAGAGTGGCCCCTGCATGGCCGCCAACCCCGGCCAGTTGAATCCGCAAAGTGCTCGGCGCGGCGATTTTTTCCACAACCCCGATGGAAATCTTCTCTTTTTCCAAAACCGGCCCCTGTTCGATGTGCAATTCAATGAAAGCGGAATAATAATTTTTGCCCAGTCTCACGGAATCCAGCCTTCCTTTCAAACCAGCCTGCTTTAACCATTGGCCAAAAAATCTTCCATCCTCGCTCCGAAGTTCCGCGGCCCTTTGGGGAGACAATACGCCCCCAAGCAATCGGCTGCCAACACAGCCGAGCCTGAAACGTGTCGGTTCTTCCGACGTGAAAACGACCAGTTCGATGGAGCGTTTGGGTTGATAATTGGACCGTTTCAGCGCTCGAATGGCTTCGATGCCGCCGAGTACCCCCACCACCCCGTCGTATTTTCCGGCGTGAGGGACGGCGTCAATGTGTGAGCCGGTGGCGACTGCCGGAAGGTTTTTTTCCGTCCCTTCCCAGCGGGCGAATATATTTCCCACGGCGTCTTCCCGCAAAATCAATCCTGCTCCACGGCAAAGGGTTTTCACGAACGCGCGCCCGCGCAAATCAGCTTCCGAGAACAAAACGCGCGTGACGACAGGCGGCGGATTTTCCGAAATCAACGCAAGCTCATCAATTTCACACCCCAATTTCGCGCTGTTGATTTGCAGCTTCATTCGCCGGACGGCGCGCGGTTCACGTCTTTAAAGTAGATGTAGCTCGCGGGGGTCCGGCCCATTGCGGCGAACCACTGAGGACAATAGGACGCCATCCAGATAACGTCGCCCGCCCGCACCGGATGATAGTCTGCGTCGAGCCGGTAAATTCCCTGGCCGCGCAGCATCAACAATCCATGTTCCATGACGTGCGTCTCGACGAACGGCAGGGTCGCGCCTGGCTGATAGGTGAAAATGTTCACGGCCATGTCGAAGGCAGGCTGGTCGGGCAGCAGAACTTGCAGCCGCGCGTCTTTGTTGCCGAGAAATGGCCTGGCTTTCACGTCGCGTTCATGGCCGACAATGAGGCCGATTCCCTTTTTGTCTGCCACCGGTTGAAAACGTTTTTCGAAAATCAGCAGGCGCGTTCCTCTGACCGCTTCGCCAAATTGAAACTCTGTTTCCGGCGGCAGATAGACATGGCTGCCAGCGACCAGTTTGAATTTTTTGCCGCCGAGTTTTGCGCTGCAGCGACCGTCGAGAACGTAAATGAAGGCCTCGATTGCGCCCGTGCTGCCGGCGCCGCCGCCATTGTGGTCGAAGGTGATTTGCGACTGCACAAAGCGCGGGCCGTTCATTGCCGGCGAAATGTTTACAACCGCGACAACGTTTCGCCAGCCGGGCAGACGACTCGGCACAAAACCGTCCGGGGTAATGAGCGCATAACGCGATTTGATGACGGTGCGTGTGAAACCAAATACGTCTGGCATAATTTTCAGCGTTGAGGTTTTACGAGGCGGCCGGCCGGCGGTGAAACAATTTTGCCGTTCGCAAAAACCGTTTGCCCGCGCAGGATGGTCTGAATCACACGCCCTGTCAATGCGCGGCCAACATAGGGACTTTGTTTGTGGCGATAAAACAACTCCTTTGCGCGCACCGAAAAATGCTGCTTCAGATTTACCAGGGTAAAATCCGCGTCTGCGCCGGCTTCGACGCGACCTTTGGTTTGCGGTAAATTAAATCGCCCCGCGACGTTGAACGATGTCAGGTTTGCGATAAGTGAAAGCGCCGCACCGCGCTTCACGTGACCTTCCGTGAACAGCAACGGCAGTGTGTGTTGAACGCCGGAAATTCCACCCCAGACTTTGAAGAAATTTGCATGGCTTCTCATCTCGGGCGGCGACGGCGAATGATCCGAACCGATCGTGGTCACCCCGCCTGCGAGCACTTGTTCCCACAGTTTTTTCACCGTGGTTGCGTTGCGCAAAGGCGGCGCGCATTTTGCGACCCCGCCAAGCTTTTCGGCATCCTCTTCGGCCAGGGTTAAATAGTGCGGGCACGTTTCGCAGGTCACGTCCACGCCGAGTTTTTTTGCCGCCGCCACCAGCGCCACCCCGTCATCACTGCTGACGTGAACGATATGCAACGCGCACTTTGTTTCGCCCGCCAGATCAATCGCCCGCCGGATCGCCTCAAGTTCCGCTTCAACCGGACGCGAATCCAGGTAATCGCGGATGGAGCTTTTGCCTTGCGCGACTTTTTGCCGCGACAATTTGCTGGTGAGTGATTCGCTTTCTGCATGCACGGCCACAGGCTTGCCGAGCTTCGCCGCGCGTTTCATTCCTTCGCGCAAGGTGTCTTCGTCCGCGCATGCAAAATCCTCGATGCCGCTGTTTGCCATGAACGCCTTGAACCCAATGACCCCGCGCTCTGCCAGTTCCTCCAACCGGTCGAGGTTCTGCGGCACAAGTCCGCCCCAGAACGCGAAGTCCACGTGCGATTTCTTCCTTGCGGCCGCCAGCTTCAAATCAAAACTTCCGGCATCAAGCGTCGGCGGATGCGAATTGAGGGGCATGTCGAAAAACAGGGCGCCGCCGCCCGCCGCCAACGCCTGCGATCCGGTTTCGATGCCTTCCCAATCTGCCCTTCCGGGTTCGTTAAAGTGAACATGCTCATCAATCAGAGCCGGGAAAATATGCAGGCCGGCAGCGTCGATTTCCTTGTGTGCCGCGCCGGATAAATCTGATCCAAGCGCGGCAATGGTTCCGCCGGCAATGCCGATGTCGGTGATGCTTTCCCCGTTGTGGGTGACAACCGTTCCATTTCGGATGATGAGGTCGAAGTTGCTCACAAAGATTGCATCATTTGTGAAATAAAGTTATTCATCACCGCGAGCGCGACACGCACATCTTCAAGCTTTGCCGATTCATCCGGATGATGGCTGACGCCGCCTTTGCAGCGGATCAACAGCATCGCCATCGGCGCGATTTGCGACATGATTGCCGCGTCGTGACCCGCGCCGCTGGGCAGGTGAATCGTCCCTGGCTGATGTCGCTTCACGGCCCGACCGAGCAACGCGGACAATTTTTCCGAACAAGCAACGGCTGGAGTTTCGAAGACGACCTCGCCATCAAGGTGGATTTTTCTCCGGACCGCGATTTCAACCGCGATTTTTTCCAGCGCGAGATACGCGGATTTACGGGCGGAATCTTTGGCGTGGCGGACATCAAGCGACAGACCGACTTCACCCGGAATGACATTGCTCACGCCCGGCCCGGCGGAAATCTCGCCGACCGTGGCCACGAGTCCCGGCGTTTTGCGCGCAAGATTCTCGGCGGCCAAAATAAATTCCGCGGCGGCGCACAAGGCGTCTTTGCGCAAATTCATCGGCGTCGTTCCCGCATGCGCGGTGCGGCCCGAAAAACCGATGCGGGCGCGAGTTTGCCCGGCAATGGATGTCACAATTCCCACCGCGAGATTTTTTTCCTCCAGCACCGGACCCTGCTCAATGTGCGCCTCGACGTAGCCCAGCAATTTCTCGGGGTTCAATCGGCTCGGTTTTATTTTCGCCGGGTTGCCCCCGGAAGCTTTTATCGCGTCCGCCATCGAAATCCCGGCGGTATCTTTGCGCCGCAAATCTTTTGGATTGAAACAGCCGGCCAGAACTTTGCTGCCCAGATAAGCGGTTTGATAACGCACGCCCTCCTCATCGGCGAATCCAATGACTTCAATGGCAAACGGCGGCCGGAACCTCCGGCGATGCAAATGTTCAACGCAGGCGATCGCGAGAATGACCCCCAACGGACCGTCAAATTTTCCCGCGTCGCGGACGGTGTCGAGATGCGAGCCGAGCAGAAGGACTTTTGCATCCGGCCCTGCACCCTCGTAATGACCGATCAAATTTCCAATCGGATCCACGCGTGTTTGCATTCCCGCGCCACGCATCCATTTTCCAACTGCTTCGGTCGCGCGGCGCATCGCGGGCGACGCGAACAGGCGCGTGGTTTTTCCGGGCTCGTCGGAAATCTTTGCAAGCGCCTCAACACGCCGCATCATCTTTCGCGCGTCGCTCATTTCAGCTTCCACGATAAGTCGAATACGCCCACGGTGAAACGAGCAGCGGAACATGATAGCTGGCGCCCGCGTCTGCAATGCCGAAACGCACCGGCACTTTGTCAAGAAAACGGATTCCCGGCGGCGCCGGCGATTTGCCGGCAAAATAATCGCCGACGAAAAAGATGACTTCATATTCGCCGGCCTTCATCTCCCCGGCGCCGAGCAGCGGCAAATCGGTGCGGCCGTCGGAATTGGTCCTGGCCTCCGCGACCAGCGATCGCTCCACGCCATTCAAAGACCATAATTCGATCTTCATCCCGGCGGCGGGACAGCCGCGCGCCGTGTCCAGAACGTGCGTGCTTAATTTCGCTGGCATAATCAATCGGCAATCATATCGCGCAGGCGAAGTTCTGCGATTTTGAAAACTTCTTCAAGTGCCGTTTTGATTTCTTCTTCCCTCGGGTTTTTTAAACGGCGTTCAAAACCGGCAAGGATCGCCTCTTTTTTATTCAGCCGCGCGCAAATGACAAATGGAAAACCAAATTTGGATTTGTAGGCGGCGTTCCGTTTTTGAATCAGGTCGCCTTCCTGCGGCGAAAGCTTGTCCAATCCGGCGCTCGCCTGCTCATTGGCGGATTCGCCAGTGAGCAAGTGCGCCGGCGCGGCGCCGCCAACCAAATCAGGATGCGCGCGAATCAGCGCGAGCTGTTTTTCCTCGCTGGCATTTTTCACGGTTTCGCAGAGGGCTAGGTGCAGATTTCCCAGGGTGGAAAACGGGCGCTTTAGCCAGGTTACTTCCGCAACCCAGGGTGAACGCTCAAAAACCGGGCCAATCTTTCGGACAAAGCTTTCGCGCTCCAGATTGTTCAACCCGGAAATCACAACGCATTTTTGACTGTTTGCAATATCCATGTTTTTGGCGTTATGCTGCGCCGGCGCTTTAGAATACGAATCCGAAACGACAAGGCGATATGAAATTGATTCAACACAATTACGGCAAGGCCGGGGTGCGGGTGCTGAAGGTTCTTCGCACCGGCAAAATTCATTCCGTTAAAGAACTGGAGGTTTCCGTGATGTTGCAGGGCGATTTCGGCGCCTCGTTTACAAAGGCCGACAACCGTCTGGTCGTGGCGACGGACTCGATGAAAAACACCGTCAACGTTTTGGCGAAGAAAAAACTCGGCGCGGAGAATGAAGAGTTTGGCATCGCGCTGGGCGGACATTTTTTGAAAATGTATCCGCACGTTTCGCGCGCGGAAATATTTTTGTCCGAGCATTGTTGGAACCGGATTTCGGTTGGCGGAAAGCCCCACGCGCATTCGTTCGCGCAGAAAAACGCGGCAAAGCCCGTGGCCAGGATCGTCTTGACGCGCGGTGCCCTTGAAATTGAATCGGGAATTGAAGATTTGCTGCTTTTGAAAACGACCGCTTCGGGTTTTGAAAACTTCATGCGTGATCAATTCACCACATTGCCTGAAACGAGCGATCGGATTCTGGCTACCAAGCTCAAAGTCATGTGGCATTACCAAAAGAAGCCCGAAAGCTTTTCCAAAACGAACGGGAAAATTCTCAACGTGATCTTGGGGGTTTTTGCGAAAAATTACAGCCCGTCGGTCCAGGCGACGCTTTTCCAAATGGGCGGGGCGGCGTTGAAAATCGCGAAAGAGATTTCAAAAATTTCCATCGCCATGCCCAACAAACATTACTTGCTGATCAACTTGGAGCCGTTCGGGCTGGAAAACAAACAAGAGTTGTTCGTGCCCGCGGATGAACCGCACGGACAAATTGAAGGCGCGGTTACGCGGTGAAGCCCCGCCCAAGCCCGAGTTTCGCGAGCCCTTGACGATAAGTGATGGAACTTTTATCGGCACGGATGTGGACTTCTTCCTCCAAATTGATCGGCAAATCTTCTGGAAATTGTTGTTCCACAATCGCCTTGTCCTCGGCAAAGACCTGGTGATTGAAATCGAGCGTAGGCTGTAGTGGTGCGTCTTTGTCGAAATTCCGGCAAATCGGGACGAATACCCGCGTTTTGCGCGCGGACACAGGTGAGGCGGCGTTGAGAATGTGCAATTGCCCCCCGTTGGGGAAAAACACGGTGAGTTTGGCCGTGAACGGCAACCATGTTTCAAATAGGCGGCGCCATTTAAAGCCGGGCGGATTCAGATGCTTGAAGCCGCGCGAATAATTGCTGACGGTGCTGATATAATCGGCGCGAAAACCAGCGGGCGTCAATTCCACCGGATAACTTGGCACCTCCCGATTGTCCAACTCGCCAAAGGTGCCGACATGAACGAATGCGAAATGGCTCACGTCAAGGAAGCCTTCAACCTGGCGGCCGGCGGAAGCGTCCATTTCGACACTGTTGGGCAGCACTTGCAAATAATCCCGGTCATCCCATTCCTTGAACTCTGGAAACGGTGACGGGCCGTTGTCCAGAAGCCTCGTCCAAATCAAACCGTACTTTTCCCGGACCGAAAACGTTTGCACTTTTAATTTCGAAGGAATCGCCGCGCCGGGATGCGCGGGAATGCCGACGCACTGACCATCGGCGTTGTAGCGAAAACCATGGTAGCCGCAAACGATTTCATTCCCCTCCACCCGGCCTGAACTTAGCGGTGCGCCGCGATGCAGGCACAAATCGCGCGCCACTGCGACTTTTCCGTTCGCGCGAAAAGCCACAAGCCGTTCATCCAGCAGTTTAGTCGCGAAGGGTTTGTCTTGGACTTCGTGTGAAAAAGCAATGGGATGCCAAAATGGCGCTAGCGCGCGCCAATCCGATTCGGCAAAAGTACAGTCGCGCGGCAACGTGCAATGGGACGGAGAGACACTATCCGATTGTTTCTTTTCACCAAAATCCGCATTGGCAAATGACATATATTATTACAGGCCCACGCAATACTCAGCTTCAGTCTTTTGGTTTGCTAAACCACAAATGCCATCACGTGTAACCCTATAACACAACTGCCAACGGAGCAAATCGTAAAAAAATTGCCGGTGATGGTTACCCAAAATTCACGCCAGTTACCGCTATTATGCGCCTTCTCACAGAGTCTCGACATTACCGCTATTATGCGCTTGATACCCCCGAAAAAATGGCGTATTCATGCAACAGGTAGTGGGAATTTACGTCCGATTCGGACACCCAGTAACACATGAAAGAAAAACTATGCCACTGAATTCACCTGATTTGACAAAATTTCCGCCGCGCAGCCCGCGCGTGCGATTGGGCGGCTACGTGATTTTGCCCCGTTGTTTGGACAAAGGCCGCGCCACCATCGCCGGCAAAAACGGCGAATATCATTATGACTGCCCCCTCGACCAACGCTTCCTCGAATTCGCCGGCGTTGATGCCGAGGCCCTCAAGAAAGAACTGGCCGCGGGCAAAGGCGACGGCGATATCCTCCAATGGATCAACGCAAACGCCAAACACAAACGCACCGAAGTCGAAATCGCCATCTGGTCGCGCCTTGCTGAAAAACGCGCCCCCGGCGACGTCGAATCACGCGACTATTTCAACGGCATGCAAAAAACCGTCGGCCCAAAACGCGAGGACATCATCACCTGGTTCGACCTGCTCGACCTGGACGATTACGTCAGCTTTGGCGGAAAGCCGTAAGGGCATTGAGCCGTTGAAAAGTTGAAGCGGTTTGGGTCGGCGTTCACGTTCTCACGTCGCCACACTCGAATTGTGTCATTCGTATTGTGTGTTTGGCCAGGCATTGCCCAACGATACCCGGCTATTGTCTCCGGACCATTGCTGCGGGTAACACGCGATCGCGTCACGACGGTCCCTTCGGCGGCTACATCCCTACAGTGCTGTTCTCGCCGAAGGCCGACGGCGTTTGCCACTGCTGCCAGTCGCTGTAGATGGTGGCGGCGGAATCGCTGCTGATATTGGGCGTGGCCGGCCAGTAGGTGGGATCATACCAGCCCCAGTTGTCCGGGAGCAGGCCCTGTGTGGCCTTGTACGCCCACATTGTCCAATTCATCCCATTACTGTCGTAGAGGTTAATCGAATAATTCCAGCAGGCCGCGCCAT
>DATJSQ010000162.1:0-4732 GCA_035503995.1 Verrucomicrobiia bacterium
CAAGCTCGTCACGGATGCGATCCATCATGCGTTGCTGAAATTGAGCGGGGTCAAAGTTGCCGCGGCCGCCGAAACCGCCGCCGCCGCCCGGGCCGCCGGGTCCTCCCCCGGGAGTTTGTTGCGCGTCCACGACGCTTGCACCGCAAATCAGTGCCGCCGCCATGCCGCATATTGCGAATATATGTTTCATTTTCATCGGACTATCCTTATCAGTTTTGGTTGATTGTTTCGGCTCACTCGCGTGATGCCGGTTATTGTTCAACTGGCCCTTTGCAATTCACATACCAAAGGACGAAAACCACGTTTTTGCTTGGAAATTGCAAACGTGTGTGCGCAATTGCTGCTCGCTTCGGCGAGGTGGCAGCGCAGATTTTGCGCAGGGGGATCTTGAAACATCCAAATCCAAAATCCAAGCTCCAGTGAATGTTCAAGCTCCAAACGACAAATGGTTAGCCGTACCGAGTCAGCCAGAATGAGCCGAAGAATAAACCAAAATTGGGGCAAAGACTCGCTTTGCCGGGTGAAAAAGCAGGAATAAGCAGGAATTGAGTTCGCAATTGGCTCAATTGGAGTTGAATTAGAGTGAATTGGAGTTCGCTCTGTCTAACCGACGCCGCGTCTGCAGCCTCTGGTTAACACAAGGCCGTGCAATGACCGAATGAGCCGGAATGAGCCGGAATGAGCCGGAATGAGCCGGAAAAGCCAATATTTAGGCCAGCCTCCATCTTGCCCCGCGGCCCAAACCTGTGGATTTTAGCAATCCCAGCGTCTTTAACACAGCCAAATCCTCCCGAATTGCCCTTGGGGGGAGATTCTCCAATTGGGCACCAATTTCTCGCAAGGCCATTCCGAAACCGGAACCAGCACCCACGACTTCAAGCACTCGCCTTTGCCGCTCCGTCAAATCCTGTGAAACCCGCAACGGCGGCACATACCGGCTGGGCCGAAACCGGACCGTCACGCAACCCGCAACCTCCTCAATTTCCGGTCTGGGCAAGCCCGCGCGCGTGACCAGTTCGGCCATCTTGATTGTTCCCCGGCCCCATGCCTCGATTACTCCACGACGGTAGAAGACACGGGCAATCAGCGGATTCCACGGCAGCGATTCGTGCGGCTGAAAAAGCGCCTCTGCCGTCAATCCGAAGTGCAAAGTTCCGGACGACGTAATCTCCAATCGGTCATCATAAAGCGCCACGGCGATTGAACCGCCGCCAATGCTGTAATCGCGGTGACAAACCGCATTCGCCAGCGCCTCGCGCAAGGCTACTGGCGGGTAAAGCGGATCATCCACCCGCTCGAACAAACCAGGTTGCACACGCCCGGCCACCGGCAAGTTTTCTCGCATGAACCGCTCCGCGCGCAGCAGCAGTTCAAAGGCGTTGCCATGAAATTGGCGATTGTCCAGGAATTCAGTTTTGTCGCGTCCACGAAAACGCGCTACACGCAAAAGGCACTGCGGCATTTCTCCTTCCAGCCGTTCCGACCGGCCAAACAAGACCACCGCAGCGCGTAATAATCGCCCGTCGCGCATCAATCCCAATCCGCGCAGCACCTCTGACGGGTCACGCACACCAGGGTCGTCAGCCCGGCCACGGCGAATGGATTCTTCGAGAGTGCGGATAATTTCGGTGGTATCCATGTCGCCGACCGCCCATCCGCTGGCTGGCTCATTCTCCCACCGCCGCTCACCGTGCAAGCGCTCCAGCAGCATCCGGTGATACTCGTCCCGCGACAGTTCCAATGTCGTGTTACCGACGCGGCGGTAGGCCGTCCCCTTGTAGCTGTAGGGCCGATTCGCGCCCTGCGCGACAGTAACCACCAATGCCTGCTTGCCGTCGGCCACATCCACTCGTTCAATCGAGGGAAACACCGGCGGATCAATTTCTTTCAACTCCTGCACAGCTTCTTCGATTGTGTGATCGGAAACCATCTGGCCGACGATTCGTCCGTCCGCTTCGACGCCAAAAAGCACGCGGCCTCCGTGATGATTGAGCATCCCACAGAGCGTCTGTGCGGCCGCACGGCGTTCGCCAGTAGAGCGTTTGAACTCCAGGGTCTCCGATTCCCTGGCACGCACCCATTCTTCGAGTTGTGAAAATGAAATCATGTGCTGACGCCCGTAATTGAAGAAGGTTGCCAAATTGTTGCGTCAGTGACAAGAAAGGCGGGATAATGGCTCCAAAAACGTGTCGCGTGGTGCGTGCTGCGTCAAGTAAAGGGTAACGAGGTGCGACCATACTTGACGTAACACGCACCACGCAACACGATCCCGAATTTTGAAAATCAGACTTTTTCGTCGCTCGCCATTGCCCCATGACCAAATATTTGCGATATTATCAATAACAATAGCAAGAAAGGCACGACGATGGCTCAAGCAATCATGGATCCGGAAAAGGTGCGGCGGTTTGCCGAAGAACTACAGCGCTTCAACACCGACCTGGATAATCGGCTCATCCTCCTGATGGCCCGGTTCGCCGCCCTGGGCGACACGTGGCAGGACCAGGAACACGAAAAATTTTCAGACGAATTCAAGCAGGCGATGAAAGCCTTGAAAAAATTCATCGAAGCTTCCAAGGTCCACACACCTTATCTGTTGCGCAAAGCACAGCGCATCGAGGAATATCTGAACCAGCGATAATTCATGGCCGAGACAGCCAATATCACTTCCGTTGACGCGATCGACGCCTTTCGCGCGGCGCTGATCGTTTTTCTCAGCAAAGTACGGCCTTTGCTGGAGGAAACCTCAGGCGAAATTATCCGGGTGCGGCAATGGATCGAAGAGGACCAGCGGCGGCACTGGGACCATCAGTTCCGGTTGCGCTGGCGCAAACTCGAGGAAGCGAAGGCCGAATTGTTCACGGCGACAATGTCCAAATTGCAGGAGGCCAGCTCCCTGCACACGATGGCCGTGCAACGCGCGGACCGGGCTGTTCGCGAGGCCGAAGCCAAGCTCGCCATGCTGAGAAAATGGTCGCGCGACCTGAGCGACAAAGCCGACCCCTTGCTCAAGCAGGCGTCCCAGTTTGAAACGTTTTTGACCACAGAGATGCCGCGGGCGGTGGCGTACCTGGACCGCGTGATCGAAACGATCGAAGCCTACGCCGGCGTCGCGTCTCCAAAACAGGGGGGTCCGGCATGAGCCTGAGCGCCAATAAAGGCCGGCTGACGGGCGCCGCGCGCGAGCTTTCCCTTCAGTGGGAACAGACGAAAAATTACTGGCGCGATGAAAAAGCCGCCGAATTTGAGAAAAAATATCTTGATGAACTGCTTATTTTCGCCAATAAAACGGTGGTAGTGATTGAAAAGCTTGATGAATTGTTGAAAAAGGTCAGGACCGATTGTGAATAACATTCCCGCCGTTAATGATACCCTCGCGCTTCTGGACAGTTTGAAGCAGACCGTCCGCGATTTTGCGGCGCGTGAAGAGAAATTGGAAACTGATTTTCACAATCGTTCCACTGCGGCCCTCAAACTCTACGAAACCGAGAATGAAAAACTCGAGTCTGATTGGCACGCGCGCGTGACCATGGCCGAAGCGGACCTGGAATCCACAAAGGCAGGCGCTAAATCGCTGACCAACGCCCGGAAAGACCGCATCGAGCGCGCCTACAAAAAAGTGCGCGAGGGCGCCGTGCGCAGCGTCGAGACCCAGGACGCGCAGTGGCGCGGGCAGGTCCAAAGCGGCCTCGCCGAGGCGGAGCAAAAACGCGATGCCGACCTCGCCGCCGCCGCGGCGGCGAATGAGAATTTCCGCCAAAAATTCGCCGAGACCAGTGCGGCCTTCGAACAGCTTGAAAAAAGGGCACGGCGCGCCTTTCACGTCAGCGGAACCTTTCGCCGCATGCTCCGCCGCGGACAGCCGCAGGAAATCTCCGCGGCGTTCGACGGCGAAGATTTTTTTGTCCGGCTGGCGCAGCTTCGGTCGCAAATCGAAAACGGCCTGAAACAATTCGACAACGCCCTTCTGCCGCGGATCTTTCGATTTGTTCCGATTTGGCCGCTGGCGATTGTGCTGCTGGCGGTGGCCGCGGCGGAGCCGGTCCTTGCGCATTTTGGTTCGCATGCCTTACCGCCTTCCATTGCCATCGGGGCACTGGCGGCGTTTGTCATTCTCATCGTTCTTTCTTTTATCGCGGCGAAAGCCGCCGCACCCGCTGCCACCGCCGTCGCCGGCCATTTCCTCAAAGTCCGTGACATGCTGGACGGCGGCGCGGATAAAATTGAGTTGTATCACCAGCAGGAACAGGAACGCGTTCAGGCTGAATTTCAAACTAATGAACGGGCGCTGAACCAGCGCTGGAAGGAAGGGGCCAGAAATCTGGCCCGCATGGGCACATCGCTGCCGATGCAGGTCGACGATAAAGCCCTTCGCATTCATCAAAAAAATCTCACCCGGGGCACAAACCGGCTTACCCACATCGAGGCGCAATACGATTCAGAGATGGAACGGATGCAGTCGGAGAACGACACGCTGACCCGGAACCTCCTGAACGATTACGAAACGAAAAAACGGCAGATGGAACAGGAACATTCAGCTTCCTGGGCGCAATTGGAAACAGACTGGAAACGGGCCATGGAGCCGCTGTGCCGCGATCTTCAGGCCTCCGCCGCTGCTGTCGAAAAGATGTTTCCGCCATGGATGACCGCCAATTGGGAGAATTGGACGCCGCCGCGCGATTTTCAAAACGCCGCCACCTTCGCCCGGCTGGAGGTGAACATTGCAAAACTCGCC
>DATJSQ010000163.1:0-11540 GCA_035503995.1 Verrucomicrobiia bacterium
ATGACCGTCAGATTGGTGGTTTGCGAACCCACGAGGCCGTCCCCATCCGTCAGATTGGTACCGTTAAATCGCCACTGATAATATTGCGGCACCCCTCCGCCCGTCTGCGCCGCAAACGCGGCGTTCTCCCCGTCCAACACCGCTTGATTGGTCGGTTGCAGCGTAATCACCGGCGGACTGATGATGTCCAATGTGAATTGACGGTCTTGGCCGAAGTTATCATTTAAATTAGTGAAGGCCAGGCTCGCCGTGTAAATTCCCAGGGTAAGATTGCTGGCCGTGGTGTTCAGGCTCACCACCACATTTGTGGCCGGACCGCTGGCCGCCAGTGCGCCGCCGCTCGATGAGACGTTCAGCCATGCGGACGTGTTGGCCAGGGTCCAACTCAACGTATTGGTCCCGGAATTGGTCAGCGTGAAGGTTTCGTTGGTGACCGTGAACGGGCCGCCCAGGCCGCCAATCGAGAAAAAGCCCGTGGCTGGCGTAATCACCAATGGCTCCGGATTGGCCAGCGCGTCAATCAATGTTTGTCCCACAGGCGTTCCCCAGCCGGTACACAGATCATAGCCCGCGACCGCGGAAAATCGGGTTGGACTTGACGGACTTTCGTTGTTGCCGGTGGTGATATCATGGAAGTCGCTGGCATAAGCTGCCTTTCCGCCAATGGCATAAACCAGTGGATTCAAAAAACCAACGGTCGAATGACCACTTGCAATGGCTTCCTGGTTGACCAGCGCCGTAAAGGCCGCCCACAACGGCGCCGCGCAACTGGTGCCCCCCACGTCCAAATCGGATCCATCCGCCCGCACATAGACGTTGTCCGCCGTCAGCGCCACATCCGGTGTGTTGCGGTTGGTGGTCGAACCCTGGTTGGCCGTCATGCTGACATTCGTTTGCCAACTGGGAATTGGATATTGCGTGCTAATGCCTCCGCCGCTGCCGATTCCAGATCCCCAGTTCCAAACCGTCTCGGATGTCCACGAGCCGCCCGGGCCGGTGGTGCTCAGGGTCGTCCCGCCAACCTGGGTGATATACGGTGAATCTCCCGGAAAAGGGATCAATCCTGTATAGGCATCGTTGTCTCCCGAAGCATCCAAGAAGGATTGGCCCTGTGCCGCCATCTCCTGCCAGATTTGGTCAGCCACAGGATCAGCCGGTTCTCCCGGAGCATACCAGGAACAACTCATTTGTTTGCAGAAATCGTCCGTGGCCATGCGATTGAGAATGTCGTGCCAGTTCCCATACGGCCCCGCTTCATAAACAATCACTTGGGACGTCCCTGGCGCCATTGAAATGTCCATCTCAATATCCAACGACACCTCGACCTCTCCGCCATCGCCCGTGGGACCACCGCCAAATCCATCCAGCAGCACATTGGTAAGCGTCACCGAAGGCAGGCCGGCTTTCTTTTCGTAATAGGCAATATCATTGGAGGTGTAACCGTCAAACTCCAGCAGCCCGATCGCTTGTCCAGAACCATTGAGCGTGACGTTTGGAACATACGCCGCCCGAAAATCATTCCCCATGTAGGTCCCGTCCGGACCGGACCCGGCGTTGGAAGCCGCATTTTGGCCATCAACCAGCGGCTTGACGGTCAGCCGCGGATGGGGCAACGAATAATTGTTCAGGCCGCTAATGCGCAGAATGGGAACCGTCAAATCCACGATTGGCTCAGTATCCGGAGCATAAAAAGTGCGGCTCTCGGCGGGATGCCGGTAGGTGCGCAGGGTCACGTGCAATGCCTTTTCAATCACCGGCACTGATCCGCTGATGTCCAGCAGCATCCGGTTGGGATGGGTGGCGGTCACTTCAAAGCCGTTCGCTCTGGCAAATGCGATGACCGCCTGATAATCCGTCTGGCTGGGACCGAATTGTTCAGTGAATTGTTCCGGCGTGAGAAAATGATGAAAATTGGGACTCGCTGGATTATAAATTTGCTGGAGCAAATTTGACAGGGCGGTCTGGTTCCGCAATGGCAGGCAAATGGCCAGATTTAGCCGCTGGGTTTCCGGCAAATGGCCGATGGGCGCCAAATGGGCGGCGACCCACGGTTGTTCAGCATGAACCTGTTGAAGTTCCCCCGCTTGCGCGGCCATTCCAAACGGGACGCAGGCCACCGCCAATCCTGCCAGGAACATTGAATAAAACCGAGGGAGGATTTCCAGAAAACCGGATGCCTTATTCTTCATAATCCATTTTGGCTTTTGTTTCCAAACCACTGATGTAAATTTATAACAGCAAATGCCTTAAAAAGGTCAAGTATATTGTGGAAACGGTTTGGTAACGGTATCTTGAAACTCTTTTTATTCGGGGTTCCACTTTCAGGTGTGGAACCAATTTGCCCGCGATGTCGCGCAAATGCGTTAGGCAGGGACAGTGCCCAGAGGCAAGCCAGGTGACACTTCTTGCAAGCGGTTTTGAAAAAATGCGTGATTTGCAAGCGTGAATCGGTAGAGTATTGGCCAAGCGTTGAAGCTGATTTTTATAGTAATTGTTGTTCTCAAAAAGTGAACGCCCTCGAGATACCGCTGCCAAAGTCGCTGTCTATCGGGGCAGTCCTCGTCACTTACCAACCGGATGCCGCCATACTGGACCATGTGCGCCGCATCGCCGCCCAGGTCTCGGAATTCATCGTCGTGGACAACGCCTCGGATGGCCCGGCGGCGCAGTGGATCGAGTCCATGTCCAAAATGCCGGGTGTTTTCCTGATTCGCAATCGGGCCAACCTGGGAATCGCCGCCGCGCTCAACATCGGAATCCGGCACGCCCTCCAGTCCCACCCCGAATGGATCGTGACCTTCGACCAGGATACAGCCGTTCCGGAAAATTATTTTAAGCGGCTTCTGGAAGCGTACGGGACCTGCCCCCATTCGAGGCAGGTAGGCATGGTTGTTCCCGGCGGCTTGACGGAAATTGGCGCGCCGGCCAGGCCGAACCCTCGCAGGGGACGCGCCTGGTCATTTGTACCCGGAGCGGTGAATTCCGGCAGCCTTATCAAAGTGGAAATTTTTGAAAAGGTCGGGTTTTACGACGAAGCATTGTTTATAGATTACGTGGATTCGGATTTTTGCCTTCGCTTGCTGAAAAACGGCTTCAAAATTTTGAGCGCGACGCCGGTTATATTCGAGCACGAGCTTGGACGACGAGAAACCCGCTCATTTTTCGGTTTGACCCTTACATTCCGCGTTCATACCGCCTGGCGTTACTATTATAAATTCAGGAATCGTCTCTTGTTATATCGCCGTTATTGGAGCGTCTCGTTTCCTTGGTTTTTGCGTGATTTGTGGTGGTTATTTTTGGAACTGGGCCGGACTTTCCTTCTGGAACACGACCGCCGTCCGAAGGTCCATGCAACCTTTCAGGGACTTAAGGACGGCCTGCGCGGCAAATCCGGCCGCCACCCCGATTTCCCGCCGCCGCAGGAACCGAGGTAGCGAGGCTCTAACTTCTCTCTACGCACATGACCCCCTCATGGATTCAGCCGTCCGTTCTCAAAAGAAACGCGCCGAACGTTTCCCCCTCTTCATGAACCGGAGCGGTGTCGGCCCCATGACGGACGCGCTCACCAACCCGCTTGCCGTCGTGGAGTGCGGCGGCAACCCCGAAGGTTTTCGGGGGGGACGCCGCTTTGGGGAAGGCCCAGGAAGTCCGGGGAGACCTTGAAATGCGGAAGTGGATCCCAGGTCGAAAGCGGTGTCAGCGCCGTTCCCCGCCAGCCACCGCGGTCCAAAACCTGGCGGAACGTGGGGTTCGCGTTTTCCGGCAAGGCAGTCACAGGCCGCCGCGGGCATGCCCTTTGCCCGGCTTCGCCAAAACCCAAATTCTCCCGCCTCCAAACGGCTACAATTTTTCTTCAAACGCCCTAAAACGAAAAAGGCGAATGGAATTTCCATTCGCCTTTGGCAATTGAATTTGGTCAGTACCGATAATGCTCGGCTTTGTAAGGCCCCTCCACCGGGACGCCGATGTAATCGGCCTGCTTTTTCGTGAGTTTGGTCAGTTTCACGCCGATTTTTTCGAGGTGCAAGCGGGCAACTTCCTCGTCCAGTTTTTTGCTCAAACGATAGACGCTGACTTTGTAAGCGTCCCTGTTTTTCCACAAGTCCAGTTGCGCGAGCACCTGGTTGGTGAATGAATTTGACATGACGAAGCTGGGATGGCCTTCGGCGCAGCCGAGGTTGACGAGGCGGCCTTCGGCGAGGAGGTAAATGCTCTTGTCCCCGGGCAAATCGAAGCGGTCCACCTGCGGTTTGATGTTCACTTTTTTGACGCCTTTGGCGGTGGTCAACCGGTCAACCTGGATTTCGTTGTCGAAGTGGCCGATGTTGCAGACGATGGCCTGGTTTTTCATCTTCAAGATATGTTCCAGGGTGATGACGTCGCAATTGCCGGTGGTCGTCACATAAATGTCCGCTTCACCGAGCGTGTCCTCGATGGTCGTCACTTTGAAACCCTCCATCGCCGCCTGCAAGGCATTGATGGGGTCAATTTCGGTGACGATGACGCGGGCGCCGAAGCCGCGCAACGAATGCGACGAGCCTTTGCCGACGTCGCCGTAACCGCAGACGCACGCCGTCTTGCCGGCAATCATCACGCCGAGGGCGCGCTTCAGGCCGTCGGCGAGGGATTCGCGGCAACCATAGAGATTGTCGAATTTTGATTTAGTGACGGAATCGTTGACGTTGATGGCCGGGACCAACAGCTTGCCGGCTTCGAGCATTTGATAGAGGCGATGGACGCCCGTGGTGGTTTCCTCGGAAACGCCCTTCCAATCCTTGATTACCCGGGTGAACCAGCCAGGGCGTTCCGCGGCGCATTTTTTCAGCAAATTTTTTACGACCGAGACTTCGTGGTTGTCGCTCGGGCTGTTGACCCAATCGTCGCCCTGTTCCATTTCATAACCCTTGTGCAGGAGCAGAGTGGCGTCGCCGCCATCGTCCACGATGAGTTCGGGTCCCTTGCCGCCGGGATGGGTGAGCATATTGAGGGTGAAATCCCAGTATTCCTCGAGGGATTCGCCTTTGAAGGCGAAGACGGGCACGCCGGCTTTGGCAATCGCGGCGGCGGCGTGGTCCTGCGTTGAAAAGATATTGCAACTGGCCCAGCGCACGGAGGCGCCCAATTCGACGAGCGTCTCGATGAGGACGGCGGTTTCGATGGTCATGTGCAACGAACCGGAAACGCGCACGCCTTTGAGGGGTTTCGACGCGCCGTATTTTTCGCGGCATGCCATCAGGCCGGGCATTTCCTGCTCGGCCACTTCAATTTCGCGCCGGCCCAGATCGGCCAGGGAAATATCGCGGACATAGTAATCGTTTTTTGCGCCATTGCCATTGGTTTTGACGACGGCGCGGCGCGGGGGAGAAAGTTTGATCGCGGGCATGGTTATGTTTTTGTTCTGGTTTTGGTTTTCGATTGGTTTTACATGCTGGCCCGGGCAATCGCCGCGGCGCGGGAGGTGCTTATGACGGCGGCCGTCGCCGATTTTGCCGGGCGGATGGCTTTTTTCAGCGCTTCGATTTTGTCGGTGGTTTCCCACGTAATATCGGGATCCGTTTTGCCGAAGTGGCCGTAATTGGTGGTTTTGGCATAAATCGGACGCAGCAGGTTCAGTTGTTTGATGATGTCAGCCGGCTTGAAGCTGAACACTTCAGCGACGGCGCGTTCGAGCTGTTCATCGCTCACGATGCCGGTGCCAAAAGTATTCACACAAACCGAGACGGGGTCGGGATAGCCGATGGCGTAGGCAAACTGGATTTCCGCACTGGTGGCGAGTCCCGCCGCGACGATGTTTTTGGCCACGTAACGGCCCATGTAGGCCGCGCTGCGGTCCACCTTGCTCGGGTCCTTGCCGCTGAAGGCCCCGCCGCCGTGCCTGCCCATGCCGCCGTAAGTGTCCACAATGATTTTGCGTCCGGTCAACCCGGTGTCGCCTTGCGGCCCCCCCACCACGAAACGTCCGGTTGGGTTGATGAGGTATTGGGTGTTTTTGGTCAGCATTTCCCGCGGCAGGGTCTTTTTGATGACTTCCTCGATGCAAAACTCCTTGATGGTTTTGTGTTTCGCGTCATGCGCGTGCTGGGTAGAGATGACGACGTTGGTGATTTCGACCGGCTGGTCGTTGACATAACGGACGGAGACTTGGGACTTGGCATCGGGGCGGAGCCACTTCACCCTGCCGCTCTTGCGGACTTTGGTCAGCGCGCGGCCGAGCAAATGCGCGTACATGATGGGCGCGGGCATGAGTTCCGGGGTTTCATTGCAGGCGTAGCCAAACATCAGGCCCTGGTCGCCGGCGCCTTGTTCGGCGGTTTCCTTGCCCTCGGCCCGGCGCGCATCCACGCCCTGGGCGATGTCCGGCGATTGCGAGGTGATGGCGTTCAAAATCAAGACCTTATCCGCGTGAAACACATCGTCGTCATGCGTGTAGCCGATATCGCGGATGGCGTTGCGCGCTATGGCGTTGAAATCCAATTTGGCCTGGGTGGTGATTTCGCCGCCGACGACGACGAGGTTGCACTTGGCGTAGGTTTCGCAGGCGACGCGGCTGAATTTGTCCTGCGCCAGGCAGGCGTCCAGGATATAATCGGAAATCGTGTCACAGACCTTGTCCGGATGGCCTTCGCCGACGGATTCGGAAGAGAAGATAAAGTTTTTGCTCATATTTAAACGTATTGACGTATCAAGATTTGATGATATAACATTTTCCGTGTGCGTCAAATGGAATCTCGAATTTTTTTTGACGCCCCCAAAACCATGCCATCCATGCTGAAATCACTGCGGGCGTTATCAGACCCCACGCGCCTGAGGATTGTGGCGCTGGTGGAAAAGGACGAATTATCGGTCGCCGAGCTTCAGGAAATCACGCGACTGGGGCAGTCCCGCATCTCGACCCACCTGGGGTTGCTGGCGGACTGCGAACTGGTGCAATCCCGGCGTGAAGGGAAAAGGACCTTTTACAAATTGATCGCGGGCGACGACGGCAAGGCGCGTGAATTCATTCAACTCGCCATTCGGGGCGCCGAAGAGTTGCCGGAGCATCCGGGCGACCAAATCAACCTCAGACGGGTACTGGCCCGGCGGCGCGAGCACGCGCAGGTTTATTTCAACCAGATTGCGGGACGTTTTGACCGCGTTTATGGCCCCGGGCGCTCGTGGCAGGCTTTTGGACATCTGCTATTGCGGATTCTGCCGCCGCTCGTGGTCGCCGATCTGGGAGCGGGTGAAGGGTTGCTGAGCGAGTTGCTGGCGCGCCGCTGCAAAAAGGTCATTGCCGTGGACAACTCGGAAAAAATCGTGGCGTTCGGCAAGTCGAAGGCGAAAAAAAACGGCATGAAGAACCTGGAATTTCGGCTGGGCGATTTGCAAAGTCCGCCGATTGAACCGGGCAGCGTGGACCTGGTCGTATTGAGCCAGGCGTTGCACCACGCGGAAATTCCGGCGGCGGCGATTTCGGCGGCGCATAAAATATTGAAAGACCGCGGGCAAATCATGATTTTGGATTTGCTGGAACATCAATTCGAGAAGGCGCGCGAGCTATATGGCGACCGGTGGCTGGGCTTTGCCGAGAGCGATTTGAATCGTTGGTTGGAGGAAGCCGGGTTCAAGAAAATAGAAATCAGCGTGGTGGCGCGGGAGGAACAGCCGCCGCATTTTCAGACCATTTTGGCGGGCGGGGAGAAATAGGGAAGCGATTTCCAAACTTGCCGAACGGCGGCGGTTTGTTAGTCTTCAGGCGACGTATGAATGCCCAAGCCGGGGTCATTGGAAAAAGCCATGCTGGAAATTTTGAACAAGACGCTGCGTGAAAAAGAGTAACCCGGCACAGAAACGCAAGGCGGCATTGGCCGCGTTGCGGAAGGAAAACGAATTGGCGGAATTGGATTTGATCCGCCGCCGGTTGGCATTGCCAATCGCCAAGCGCATGAATTTCTTGCGGGTGCGACTGCCCGGCGGCGGCTCGCGGCTGTAACATCCTTTGCTTCAATCAATATGAATTATGTGAAATTGGGAAACACGGGGCTACAGGTGTCGCGGTTTTGTCTGGGATGCATGAGCTATGGAAAATCAAACGTGACTCCCTGGCCGGGAATGCCCAGCTGGCCCTGGACCCTGACTGAGGACGAGGGTCGCCCGTTCATCAAGCGGGCCTTGGAGATGGGCGCAAATTTCTTCGACACCGCCAACGTCTATTCCATTGGCGAAAGCGAAGCTGTTCTCGGACGCGCCATCCACGATTTCGCGCGTCGCGACGAGGTGGTGCTGGCCACCAAAGTCAACGGCCCGGTCCGGCCCGACCCCAACGGCCGGGGCCTTTCGCGCAAGGCGATTTTGTCGGAGGTGGACCATAGTTTGCGGCGGCTGGGGACCGACTACATTGATCTCTACATCATTCACCGTTACGATTATCAAACACCGCTGGAAGAGACACTTGAGGCGCTCAATGACGTTGTTCGGGCCGGCAAGGTCCGCTATTTGGGCGCGTCTTCGATGTATGCGTGGCAATTCATGAAGGCCATCGGCCTGCAGCGCGCCAACGGCTGGGCGGCGTTCGTCTCCATGCAGAACTATTACAATTTAATTTATCGGGAGGAAGAATGGGAAATGCTGCGCCTGTGCCAGTCCGAGGGAATTGGAGTGACCCCGTGGTCGCCGCTGGCCCGCGGCAGGCTGGCCCGTCTCTGGTCGCAAGAACAGCAAACCGAACGGGGCCGGAACGATAATTTTGCCAAGACCCTTTTCGGCAAGACGGAGGAGATTGACAAGCCGGTGATTGACCGGGTGAATGAGGTCGCGAAGGAACGCGGCGTGCCGCCTTCGCAGATCGCCCTTGCCTGGCTGCTTCACAAACCAGTCGTCACCTCACCGATTGTCGGCGCGACCAAGTCGCATCATCTTGACGACGCCGTGGCGGCGTTGTCGGTCAAGCTTTCAGAGGCGGAGATCAAGCGGCTCGAAGAGTTATATCAGCCGCACCCGCGAGCGGAAGGGTTTTCATGAGCGGTGACGGCCTTGATGCACCGGCCGCAAATGGTCGGATGATCGGGATTTGAGCCGACATCCGTTTCCCAATGCCAGCAACGCTCGCATTTTTGGCCGTCGGCCTTGCTGACAAAATATGCAGTCGGCCCGCCAACTTTGATTTTCAGATCCGAAACATTCAAAAGCTCACGAAGTAAATCGCGGTCGGACACCTGGTTTTGTGTCTGCGGAATCATAATTTCGATCTTTGCGTCCAACGCCTTGCCAATGGATTTAGTCTGGCGGGCCTTTTCCAATTCAGGCAAAAGCGTCTCACGCCATGAATTCAGCCAATGCCATTTCCCGATTTCGTCAGGGTCCAATGTCAAAGTGCTTTGCTTGAATTCACTTTCATGCACGGATTCCGTAGGCGCGCCCGGCACAAACCCCCAGGCTTCATCCGCCGTGAAGGCCAGAATCGGCGAGAGCAGTTGGCACAGGCCAATCACCAGCCGATGCAACGCCGTCTGCGTTGAGCGGCGGCGTGGGGAATTTGCCGGGTCCGTGTAAAGCCGGTCCTTGATGACGTCGTGATAGATGGAGGACAATTCCACGGCGATAAACTGGCTGACTTTTTGATAGACGACGTGGAATTCGTATTTGTCGTACGCTTCGATGACCTCCTTTTCGAGTTTGGAAAATTCACCCAGAATCCAGCGGTCGAGGCCGGTCAATTCGTCGTCGCGGACGCTGTGCTTGACGGGATCAAAATCATAAAGATTGGAGAGCTGATAGCGGAGAGCGTTGCGGATGGCGCGATAGGTCTCACCGACCTTGTTGACACGCTCCTCGCTCACGACAATGTCATTGCGGAAGTCCTGTGAGGCGACCCACAGCCGCACGACGTCGGCGCCCCATTTTTTCACGTAGGCCTCGGCGGTTTGCGGCTTCTCGTAGCCCGCCTGCCTGCTCTTGGAAATTTTTTCCCGGTCGGCATCCACCATGAAGCCGTGGGTCAGGACGGTCTTGAATGGAGCGGCGCCGTTGCCGGCCAGCGACAACAGCAAAGAGGATTGAAACCAGCCGCGATGCTGGTCTGAGCCTTCCAGATACATGTCCGCCTGGAACGGTTTCTCCCTGCCGGCGATTTCCGGGCGGTGCGCGATGACGGCGCGCGATGAACTGCCTGAATCAATCCATACATCCAGCGTGTCGTTGGATTTGGCGGCGGCGGGCGGGCTGCTCCAATTGACCGGCTTTACGAGCGACCATAGTTCAGCCGCCGTTTTTTCGAACCATACGTTCGAGCCATGTTTTTCAATCAAATCAGCGGCGTTGCGGACGATTTGGGCATCGAGAATTGCATTTCCATCCGCGTCATAGAAGGCCGGGATGGGAACGCCCCAGGCGCGTTGGCGGCTGATGCACCAATCCGGTCGCGATTGCACCGCGCCCTTGATGCGGTTGACTCCCCAATCGGGAATCCAATTGACGCGGTCGATTTCGGCGAGGGCGGCGGAACGGAAGGTTTTTTTCGCAGGAGTTTGGGCAAGGAGACCCTGACCACCAACTGATTTTGAATTGAGACTCCTCACGTCGTCTCCTACGAAGACGTGGTCAATCTTGATAAACCACTGGTCCATGGCGCGGAAAATGATGGGTGTTTTGCTGCGCCAGCAATGGGGGTAGCTGTGATGATAATTTTCCTGGTGCAAGAGCGAATGGCGGGCGCGCAATTCATGCAGGACGGCTTCGTTGGCGTCGCTCTTGCCGTGTTTGGACAAGGTGGATTTGCCCAACATTTCGGCGGGCATCTGCTGCTCCACCGGCAGGTCATTCGTGAGCGCGAGCGCGCCGTCGTCATTCACCGGAGAATAGATCGGCAGATCGCGGGCGCGTCCCAGATTGTAGTCGTCCTGGCCGTGGCCGGGCGCAATATGAACAAAACCTGTGCCGGTGTCCGCCGTGACAAAGTCCGCCGCGAACAATTTTCCCGTGCGCTTGCAAAACGGATGTTGATATTCAAATCCGGCCAATTCTTCGATTTTGACCGGTTTTTCGGTGTAATTCTTCCAACCGCATTTTTCCGCGACGGCGGGCAGTAATCCGTGGAAAATGACATAATTTTCATCTCCAACCGCGGCCATCACGTATTGAAAATCCTTGTTGTACGCGATCGCCAGGTTTCCGGGCAACGTCCAGGGCGTGGTCGTCCAGATGACAACGAACGTCTTTTCCCGGCCAACGACGGGAAATTTCACATAAACGCTCTGACTGACATGGTCCAGGTATTCCACCTCCGCCTCGGCCAATGCCGTGCGGCAGGGAATACTCCAATAAACCGGCTTTTTGCCGCGATAAACGAAACCCCTCGCGACAATGTCCGCGAAAAGGCGCAGTTCATCGGCTTCGTATTCCTTATTTAGGGTCAGATAAGGATTGTCCCAATCGCCGAAAACGCCAAGGCGTTTGAATTGGGCGCGCTGTACGGCAACAAATTTGCGGGCGTCCGCCTCGCATGCCTTGCGGATGGCGGCGGCGTCCGCCGACGTGTCGCCCGCTTTGCGCATTTCCTGCGA
>DATJSQ010000164.1:0-24672 GCA_035503995.1 Verrucomicrobiia bacterium
GTAAACCAAACTTGCTGTAGCACCTGGCCGGGAACCGGCGGGGCTGGAGGTGTCCAGAGTGTGGGCGGAAATTCTTGTCGCCGTTCATCAATGGCGAGTGCCTGGTAAGCGTTTAATACGTCCGGGTGCAAACTTGTATCGAGAAAACCATATTCCACAGGGTCAACGTCGCCAAAGATCGCAGGTATTCCCAACGAACCAACCGTATCCCAGACCCCAACCATTGTTATTTTTGCGTTATAGGGATTATACTTCTCAAGAAATGCAGCTCGTTGGCCGGGGTTCCGATACGCTTGGAACGCGTCATTGACGAATTCATCACTGAAATTTCCGGTCGGCAAGCCACAAATGGCAATCATGCCCGCAATGCTTCGGGCCGTATATGCCCCGCGACTAAACCCAAAAATAAATATCTCATCGTCCTGGTCATAGGCGTGAGCGATCTTCGTATAACCGTCCGTTATTTTTTGAAACAACCCGGCTCCAATTGCGCCGCCGGCAAGTTTTTGAATGGGAGTTCCATTAGCGCCAACGCCATCGTCGTAATATGCGACTTGTCCTGACGTTGTGGTGATTGCCTTGAACATGGCATAAACATTGGTGGTATCCAACGGGTCATCCCATGTGCCGTCTGCGCAGAAAATAATTCGTTTGCTCATAATGCATTCCTTTCAACGAAAAACCTGTCATCCGAATTCAGCCGCCAGCAGAAGTGAAAGAATGGCAAATGTCAACAATCAACTGATTTTGCCCGTCATGGCACTCAGGGTCTTTTTTTTATCATTCGCAAGTTGTTGAGGCTGAGGGCTAAAAATTTTTGCTAGACAACCGTCTCCTTTTTGCTTTGCTATGCTGGATGAAAACGCCTGCATGTTCGGAGCCGTTGAAACGTACGAATGCCTGCCTGGTGGTTCGTATTTGCTTGGACGATGAGGTCGAGTGGTTTGACGGACTTTTGGCCGGCCAGCATTATTTGGGGGCTGGCCGGCCCGTGGGCGATTATTTGCGGCAAGTGGTGGAAGTGGATGGCCAGCCTGTGGCGCTGCTGGTCTGGGGGCCGGCCTGCTACGCCCTCAAAGATCGTGATCGGTGGATTTCCTGGAGCGTGACCCAACGTGTGGAGCGATTGAAACTGATCGTGCAAAACCGCCGGTTTCTGGTGCTGGCGGCCAAGGGGGCGTCCCCCCATCTGGCTTCCCAAGCGATGGGGGCGGCGCTCCGGGGGTTGGCCCAGCAGTGGCGGGAGCGCTTCGGCTATCGTCCGCTGCTGGCGGAGAGTTTTACCGATCCGGAGGCCTACGCGGGCACCTGCTATAAGGCCAGCAACTGGGAAGCGGTGGGCTACAGCGCCGGCTACCGCCGCCACCGCGCGGATTTTTACCAGGCCAACGGCCGTCCCAAACGGCTGTGGCTACGCCCGCTGGTGGCCCAAGCGCGCCAACAATTGCGCGCGGTTCAAGTGCCCGCAGACTGTCGCGGCGGGCTGACTGCCCCGCCCTCGGGCGCCTTGCCGGTCAACGCCGGACAAGCCGATTCGTTATTGGATGTTTTCCGCACCGCTCCCGATCCGCGCCAGGCCAATACCCGTTATCGCATTGGTCCGGTGCTGACCCTCATCGCCATGGCGCTGCTGGCGGGCCGGCGCGAGATTGCCGAGATCGCCCGCTTTGCCAGGACACTGACTCCAAGGCAACGCCGCCGCCTGGGGTTGCCGCGGAAAAAAGGCACCCGCGCCTTTTATGAGGTGCCCGGCTACAGTGTGTTCTATCAGGTGTTGACCCGCCTGGACCCCGAAGCCTTCGCCATCCGACTCAACGGCTGGCTCCAAAGCCAGACCGGGACGCTGCCGCAAGCGCTGGCTTTGGATGGCAAGATGATTCGTGACCACATCGGCCTGCTCACGCTGGCCCAGCACGAGGATGGTTCCCCTCACGCAGTGGCCCTTTACGACCAGAAGGAAGGCACGCCCCGGTGCGAACAAACCGCGGCGGCGGCGCTGCTGGAAAAACTGCCCGCCTTGGACGGGAAAATCATCACCGCCGACCCGTTGCATTGCCAACGTCAGCACGCCCGAACCATTGTGGAAAAAGGCGGCGACTATCTGCTGCAAATCAAAGGCAACCAACCCAACCTGCTCAAACAAGCCCAAGGCTTGGATGCCTTGAAAGACACCCCCTTTTTGCCCACAGCCAAGCCGGCCACGGACGCGTCGAAGCCCGACAACTCCATCCCTTCGCCATCGAACCGCTGACCGCCGACTTCCCCTTTGCCAGAACCTTGATCGTGCTGCGGAGCCAGCGCACGCTCAAACAGACCGGGGCCACCACCACCGAATCACGCTATTACCTGTCCAGTGCCCCGCCCAACCAATATCAACCTCAACAGTGGCTGGACTTGATCCGTGGACACTGGGGCGGGGTCGAAATCCGCAATCACTGGCGCCGCGATGTTTTGATGGGCGAAGACGCTTCGCGCTCCCGTAACCCCCACTTGCTGGCCAATCTGGCGCTCCTGCGCAGCGCCCTGCTGACCATCCTTTCCGAGCAGCTTCACGAACAGTCCCTGCCCGAATTCCGCGAAAACCTCCGCTCCAACCCAAGCCGCTGTCTGGCCGTCATCGCTGCCTCATGAGCCTCAAAACAAAAGACCCTGCTGACCATCCGCTATCTTCCAGCTCCCATGGTTGTCGGCTCCGCCTCCGTCCGCGACAGCGCCTCCAGGCAACTCCGGGCCTGTTCCTGAAGCACCTTGCGCTCGCGGACGCTTAGGCCACGCGGATCAAACCTATGCCGATAATGCAAGCGCAACAATTCTTCCAACGGCGCCCGTAAGTCGGCCAGCTCCGGCTTTTCCAGCGCTCGGGCCAGCCAGTCGGACAGCGGTTCCCCGGGGGGACGGGGCGCGCCGCGTTGCGCCAGCCTTCGTTCCAGCGCATAGAACTCCGAATCCAACCCCGGCCAAAAAACGGGGGCCTCGCTCTTTCGTGCCGCTTGCTTTTGCCGGCGGCGTCCCCGGCGGAAGAAAATTTGCAACAGCAGCCCTCCCAGCACGGGAATCAGTGCCCAGATGATGTATTGGCGCATGTTGCCCTGGCCCCAGCGGAATTTCGCCATCTGAAAACCCACCCAGGACCAAAAATCGTCAAACCATTGCAGGGCTGATGCCCGATCGCCTTCAATTTTAATCCATGACGACGGTGTCGTGTCAAAATCCTCCCAGGTCCTGGCGCGCTCGTTCCAGACCAAGCACCACGCATGCGCGTCCCGCTCCCGAACCACGTAGCCGTGGCGGGAGGCCTCATGCACGTAGTAACCGACGGCGTACCGCGCGGGAATTTTGAGTTCACGCAACAACAACACCGTGGCCGTGGCGAAGTATTCGCAATGCCCGCTCCGATTGCGCAGCAGAAAGCGGGACAATGCTGTTTCATTGGCGGGAGTGGCCAGCGTCCCGCGACCCTGCCAGACGCTGTAAGAGAATTTACTTTGAAAAAAGTTCGCCACGTCATTCAGGATTTTTTGTTCGTGTTCATTTTGGCCGGAGATCTTCATTTCCGAGACCACCCGCTTCAGGGCCGGCGCTTCATTGGTGGGCACATAGAGATCCAGGTTCGTGTCCGGCGGCGCGTCAATCGTCGCCCCCGGTCCATATAGCGCGTCGAAAATGACCAAACCCGGCCCTTCGGCGACCACGTCACCCTCCGGATTTTTTTGGAGAATATAAGCGTCCAAATTGTCAAGCTCGCCGTCCCCAATCGGCAGGGGAAGCAGACCCTCCGGATTCCCATCGGGCGACCGGTCATTGAGATAGCAGGCGATGTTGACGGCCTCCAGGTTGTTTTTCCCTGGTAACAGTATCCAGGTCAATTGATTGCTTTGCACAGTGATATTTTCCAGCGTGCTGTTTTTGTTTTGACTGCCGACAAACCACGTATAAGTTCTGGATTGATAAGTGCGGTAACTGGCCTCGCGGAGGTACGTCGGCGGCGGATCGTCGTCTTTCGTCTGAAGCCGCATCACGATGGCCCCGGATAATTTCAACTCCCCGATTTGCCCGATGGCAGTGATGCTTTCCTTTGGGTCCGTGTGCGCACGCATCCAGCGCATCATCCAACGCGCGTTGGATCGTTCGACGTAACGTTGAACCAGCCCGATGCCTTGCTGCCCAAAATAGCTTGCGGCCATGGACACGGCCAGCGCCAGCGTCCAGGTGCCGATTTCAAACCGGAGCGAGCGGAACGGCCACAGCGCCCATCCAACCAGAAGGCATTCCCCCCAGAAAAAGGACATGCCGCCATTGTTGGGATGGACGCTCGAGGAGAAAAGGCAGACGACGAAATACGGGTAGGACACGTTGATGTTGGGAATCGGTGGAGCCTTTCCGGTCCGTTTCCTCTCCTGCCTCACGCGCCAACTCCAATACATCGAGAATACCGTCAGCGGCGCCGCTTCATGCGCGCTGTAGGTTTGCGCCGCCACAAAGATAAAAAAACTGATCGGCAACCAGCGCAACCACGACGTTGCCGTGTGAATTGTGGTCATGGCGGCGTTGTGGACGGCGCCCGGCCCGCGAAATATTCCACCCAGATTCCCTCCCTCTTCATTGGTGGAAAAGGCATAAATTGCCAGCGTCAACGAAAGCAACGTGCAAAAAGTTGCGATGCGGCGGAAATCCGCTTCCGTCAATTCCCATCGAATTTTCAACACCCGCGCGCTTTCGAGGATGATTCCCATCAACAGGCCCAGCGGCAACAAATCCTGCGAGAGCGGATATTGGGACGATTGCCAGCCCCAGAAAAGCAATACCGCGCCCAGCAGCAAGGGAGGCGTTTTCATAGGAACAGCCTGCACGGAGATCGAGTCATCTCCCTTATTCTCGCCGAATTTCCCCGTTTTTTCAAAATCGAAAAACGGCCGCCGGAGCGCGGCTCTGTGATCCGCTGCCAACCTCCTGATTCATTTTTTTCTTCATTCTTCCTTCTTCATTCTGCATTCTCCGGTTGATGCCTTTGCATCTAAAGAACCCCTTTTCGTCGCGGCGCCGCATTGCCACCTGGATTTTTGCGTTGGTGATCTTTTATGCTGTTTTCGGCTTTCTGATATTGCCGCCCATTGTCCGCGTCATCGCCGTCAAACAATTATCGAGGCAACTGGGCCGCGAGGTTTCGATTGGGAAGGTAAAAATCAATCCATTTGCCTTTTCTGCGACGATTCGCGGATTTGTAATCCAGGAGAAAGACGGCCAGCCGTTTGTCTCCTGGGATGAACTTTATGTCAACTTCAAGTTCTGGTCGCTCTTCGGCAAAACGTGGGTGGTTCAGGAAATCAGCCTCACCAAACCATTTGCGCATCTGGCCCGAAACCAGAACGGCACGTTTAATTTCTCCGACATTTTGGCCCGGTTCCCCGCCCGGGCCGCACCGGCCAAACCCGTTGCCGCCAAGCCTCTGACCCTGGTTGTGGAAAAAATCCGCATTGCCGACGCCACCGTGGATTTGGAAAACCGCCAGCCTTATGCCGCAATGCCCCAAACCGCCAATCCTCCAGAAACCGTCGAAACCAGCCAGTCGCCGCCGAACATACTAATCCTGCGCGCGGTGACCAATGGCTTCGCCGCGCTCCTCGACAGCACCAATCAGGTGGGTGCCACCCTCGACGATCTGCAAGTGACCAATACCCGGTTGCATTTCGAAGATTGGGCCAATTCGCGTCCGGCCAAACTGGATTTGAGCGCCATCACCTTTGACGCCAGGAATATCTCCAATCTTTCCGTTACCAATCTTACCGCCCAGTTATCGCTGCGCTGGAATACCAAGGGCGCCATCAAGGTGGATGCCACGGCATCCCTTCAACCTGCGACTGCGGACATTCAATTGGACCTGGACCAATTGGATCTCGGCACGCTTGATCCCTATCTGGAGCCAAAGCTGGATTTGTTCATCCTCAGCAGCGATGTTGGCCTGGACGGCGCGCTGCGCTTGCGCGCCCTGCCCAATCGCCTGCCGCAACTCGATTTCCAAGGAGATTTCTCCCTCGACAATTTTCACACCGTGGACGGCGTGATGGCCGAGGATTTGGTTAAATGGGGGTCCGTGCAATTCAACGGCATTGACGTGAATCTGAATCCCGAAGCCGTGGCGGTTAAGCAAATTGTCATTCTCAATCCCTATGAGCGGCTCATCATCGAAACCAACCGCACCATTAATTTGCTCAACGCCTTGCGTCTCACAAATTCGCTGGTGCCCGCCGCCAGCCAAACAAAAGGCGTCGCCGCCAAATCCCTGGTGCCGGCAAATGCCGCCCCGCGCACGAACGCCTCCGTTAATGAGATCGCAATACTCCCGCAGATTTCCGTGGGTGAAATCGTCATTTCCAACGAAGCGGCTGACTACACCGACCGTTCCCTGTCTCCCCATGTGAACCTCGAGATTGAGCAAGCCGGCGGGACTCTGTCGGGAATTTCCGAATCCCAAGCCGCACAGATTGCGCTTCACGCCGTCATCGAAGGCATTGGCGTCGCCGACATCACCGGCAGCGTCAATCCCTTTAGCAGCACGGCGACTAATCAAATAAAAATCGTCGTCAAGGACGTTGATCTCACTCCCACCAGCCCCTATTCGGGAAAATTCGCCGGTTATGGCATTGCCGAGGGGAAATTAAATCTAAACCTCGAGTATCAGCTCATCGGGCGAAAATTGGATTCCAAAAATTTAATTACGCTCGACCAGTTCACCTTTGGCGAGGAGGTTCACAGCCCGGACGCCACCCATCTGCCCGTGCGCCTGGCCATTGCGATTCTAAAGGACCGCCAGGGAAAAATCATTTTGGATGTGCCGGTCCAAGGCAGCCTGGATGACCCAAAATTCCGCATAAGCAAAGTCATCCAGCGGGCCATCATGAATATTCTCGAAAAAGTCGCCGCCTCGCCGTTCGCGTTGCTTGGCGCGGCTTTCGGCGGGGGCGGCGAAGAATTAAGTTATGATGAGTTTGCGGCCGGCAGCGCCGCTCTGACCTCTGCCGACGTGAAAAAATTGGATGTGCTGGCCACGGCGCTTTACCAGCGCCCTGGTCTGCAACTGGAAATCGCCGGCAGCGTGGACCCCCAAGGCGACCGCGAAGGCCTGCAACGCGCCGCGCTCGACAGCCAGATCCGAGCTTCAATTTGGATGAACCTGCGCAAATCCGACCGGGCCACAAATTCAGTTGAACAGATTATCGTTTCGCCTGCCGAGCGCGCCGATTGGATAGAGAGGCTCTATCGCCAGGCCGTGGCCGACGGCAAAATCACGCCAGAACTCCTCGCCGCCAATACCAATCTTGCCGCCTACGCCGCGGAAATTTTGCCAAAGAAGGAACTGAAAGGCGCGGCCCTCCTCATGGCTTCCAACGCGGCGAAGTCTCAATCCGAAACCAATTTTTATCATACGCTGTTGGTTCCGGCGCCGGACCCGATGGAAGCCATGTTGCTGGCGACGATTCCCGTGGATGACAATGATTTTGCAATGTTGGCCGCCAATCGCGCCAAAACCGTCGAGCTATATCTCCTCCATACCGGTAAAATCGGCTCCTCCCGGCTATTCTTAAAACAGGGAACCGTCCAAAGTCTCCGCCGCGACGGCAGTCGCGTCTATTTGCAACTTCAATGAGATCAGTGCATCAGCCAGGCAAAAAACGTTTTATGGCTGAAAATCCAAATCACCGTCGCCATCGCAATGTAAGGCCCGTAAGGCATTCGCGATGACCATTCCCGCCGCCGCATCAATATCAGCGACACTCCAACGGCCGCGCCAATAAATGAACTGATGGCCAGCGAAAAAATTGTTCCCGGCCAGCCGATGAACGCCCCAATCGCTCCCATGAACTTGACGTCACCCAACCCCATCGCCTCTCGCGGCAGGACAATCTCCGCTGCCACGCATACCATGCATGACACCGTCTCGGGGTCCAATTTCTCCCCGCTGATTTCCAACGCCGCTGGCGAAAGCCGCACGACGGCGTTCTTATAGCACCGGTCCACCAGTTCCACCGTTTGCGCGCGCAAGGTAACGACATCCGACTTGCGATAAAACAACTCGTCGTAGGGAATTTCCCTGCCGGGAAGGTGCAGCGACGCCTCCGAGAATATGATCCTGCTTGCGGACGGCAATTTCAAACGGTGTCTGCCGAACAACATCTTCCCCATCCGCAAAATTCCATAAACTATTCCGGCGCCCACGATGATGCCCAAAAAGCTGCGCCATAGGCCCAACAGATTGGAAGGGGTGCTTTGCAATTGCGGTAGAAAAAGCGAAACGATCAGGCCCGCAAAAATTCCGCCGAGGGTGATTTCGTCGGGAATGATGAAATGCTCGAAGTCAATAAACGTGGCGCAAATCAGTCCGGAAATGAACATGGCATAGACCAGCGGCAGCAGAATTGACGGCAGTGGAAAATCACGATTTCCGAACTTCAGCCAGCACGCCAGGAATGCGATACCGGTGAGCAATTCCACCGCGAAATAACGCGGCGAGATAGGGGCGCCGCAATTTTTGCATCGCCCTCGCAACGCCAGCCACGTAACCAGTGGAATGTTAAAATACCAGGGAATGGAATATTTGCAGTGCGGGCAATGCGACGGGGGCGTGACAATGCTCAGTCCTCGCGGCAGCCGGTAAATGCAGACATTCAGGAAACTCCCGACGATGCAGCCGAGCGCAAAAAAACACAGCGACCAGAAATGAAACGGCACTGCTTCCCATGTCGCGGAATTAAAAATTGGCTCAGCGCCCATAAATATGTCCTTCCAGTGCCTCTCGCATGGTTTCCACCGGCGCGCGTCTTCCCGTCCAGATTTCAAACGCCTTCGCCCCTTGATGCAATAACATCCCCAGGCCATTGGCGGTTTTGCAGCCGGACTTCTTCGCGGCAGCCAGCAGTTGCGTTTCGGCCGGCTGGTAAATCATGTCATAAACCGCGCGCGCCTGTCTCAGCGAAAATTGTCTTTCATCCAACGGCAATGCGTCTTCCCGCCGTATTCCCAAAGACGTCGCATTCAAAACCAAATCCACGCCCGCCTTCGGATAACCGACAGTCAGACCCAACAAGGGAAAATGCCTTTTGATTTCTTTCGCGATTTCCTCCGCCTTGTGGCGCGTGCGGTTGACCAGAAAGAGATCCTCCACGTTTTCCATGGCCAATCTCAGCGCCGCCGTCCGACCCGCGCCGCCCGCGCCCAGCAAAAGGACCTTTGCGCCGCGCAATTTCATTTTCAAGTCCTCGCGCAGCGCCGTAATCACCGCCTCCGCATCCGTATTATATCCAACCGTCCAAATGGACTTCGCTCTTCGCCCTTCGCCTTTCTCGTTTTTCACTTCAAATCGGATGGTATTGACGGCGCCAAATGTCTTCGCCGATTCATCCAGCTCATCCACCATTTTCACCGCGAGCAACTTGTGCGGCACGGTGAGATTTAAGCCGGCAAAATCCATCGCCCGGGCGCCTTCAATTGCCGCCCGGAGATTTCCCGGGTCCACTTCAAATGCCAGATAACGCCAATTCAGTCCCAGCCGGGCGAACGCCGCGTTATGCATCGCCGGCGAAGCCGAATGCGAGATCGGACAGCCATAAACGGCGCAAAGACGCGTGGCGGCATTGATGGCGGGTTGCCCGGTTTGTGACACGCAAAATTTATACGCGGCAATCGCGCGGCTGCAAAGTCCAAATGAACTCAATCCGCTTTCCGCCGGCGCCGCTTTCCCGTAACATCGCTAAAATGAAATCGAAGGGCACAGTGTACCTTGTCGGCGCAGGGCCGGGTGACCCGGAATTGTTGACGCTCCGCGGCGCGGAATTGCTGCGGCGCGCGGACGTGATTATTTACGACCTCCTCGTCAACCCGGCCATTCTCCGCCTGGCCCGTCCCGAGGCGGAAATCATTTCCCGCGGCAAACGCACCGCCATGCCGCAGGAACAAATCAATCAGATGATGATTTCACACGCGCGCGATGGGAAAATCGTGGTGCGTCTCAAGGGCGGCGACCCTTATGTTTTTGGTCGCGGCGGCGAGGAAGCCGAAGCGCTCGCCGGGGCAAAAGTCCCGTTTGAAGTTGTGCCCGGCGTTTCTTCGATTGTGGCCGCGCCGAACTATGCCGGCATTCCTCTCACACACCGCGATTTTTGCTCCAGCTTCACGGTGTTCACCGGCCATGAAGATCCTGCCGACCCCAAAACGAATCTGCGCTACGAACAAATCGCCAAAATCCCCGGCACCAAAATCGTCCTGATGGGGACGGAAAAAGTGGACGAATGGACCCGGTCCCTCATCGCCCATGGCCTGCCGCCGGATACGCCGGTGGCCATCGTCGAGTCGGGCACGCTCGGAAGACAGAAATCCATTTCAGGAACCCTGGCCACCATCGCCGCGCTGGCCAAAGAGAAAAAACTCTCGCCGCCCGCCCTCACCATCCTCGGCAACGTCGTGAAACTCCGCGATAAATTGAATTGGGCGGAAAACCGGCCGCTGTTTGGCCGCCGGATTGTCCTGACCCGCTCACGGCTGCGGATGGACGCCTTTTCACGGAAACTTTCCGAACTCGGCGCCGAGGTTTTGGAAATTCCCTGCGTCAAAAGCGCAATGCCCGATAACAAAAATGATTTTATTGATGCGGTGCTTTCCTTGAACTCCTATGACTGGCTTGTCTTTACCAGTCCAAACGGTGTTTCCACGTTTTTCGACTTTTTTTTCAAGCGCTTCCACGATTTGCGGGATTTGGGCGGCGCCAAAATTGCCGCCGTCGGGCCGGCCACGGCCGCCAAACTGCACGAACTGCGCCTCCAGGTGGATGCCATGCCCAAGGAGTTTATCGGCAGAAATATCGCCGAAGCCATCGCCAAAAACGGCAGTATCGAGAATTCCAAGGTTTGCCTCTTGCGCGCCGAAAACGCAAATGCCGACCTGCCCCGCGCCCTCGAGGCGCTCGGCGCGATTGTGGATGACATCGGCATTTACAAAACCGTTGCCGAAACCGATGATTTCTTTGGCGGGGCGAAAAATTTTCTGGAACATGGCGCGGATTGGATTACGTTCACCAGCGGCTCCACGGTGGAATTTTTCCATGCGCGATTCGACCTGCCGGGGCTGATGAGAAAATTTCCGGCGATGAAGATCGCGGTCATCGGGCCGGAGACACGCAGGGCGCTCCGCGCTTTGAATGTTGAGCTTGCCATCGAAGCCAAAGAACATACCACGGACGGTCTTATCGCGGAGTTATTGCGTATCAAATGAAAATAGAAAAGAAACTATTCGGAAAAATGCCTGACGGCACGGCCGTGGAGCAATTCACCCTCGCCAATGCCAACGGCGTCGTTTGCAAATTGCTCGACTATGGCGTCAGGATTGCCTCTCTGGAAGTTCCCGATGCCAAAGGGAATTTGTCAGATGTCATTCTGGGATTCAATGAATTGGACGGCTATTTACGAAACGCATATATCTCGGCGGTTTGCGGCCGCGTCGCCAACCGCATCGCCGGCGCCAAATTTTTTCTCGATGGGAAAGCTTTAAAAGTCACCGCGAACGAAGGCGAAAACCAATTGCACGGCGGTAAAGACGGTTTCGACAAAAAGATTTGGCGCGCCGAAACCAGGCAAAACGGCGTGGAGTTTTCATATAGGAGTCCGGATGGCGAAGAAGGCTTCCCCGGCAATTTGGATGTGAAAGTATTTGTGGCGCTGACCGATGCCAACGAAGTGCGCCTCGATTTCACGGCCACCACCGACAAACCCACGCCGGTGAACCTGACCAGCCATGGCTATTTCAATCTTGCCGGGCGCGGCAACGTCTTGGGTCACGAATTGATGCTGGCCGCGGAGTTTTATACGCCGGTGGATTCGTACCTGATTCCCACCGGCGAAATTAAATCCGTCAAGGGGACGGGATTGGATTTTTCGACGCCGAAAACAATCGGCTCGCAGATGAAAAAATTTCCGGAAGTGGCGTCCGGCTACGATCACAATTTTGTCGTCAAGGGCGGCGGAAAAAACCTCGTGTTGGCGGCGCGCGTGCGGGAGCCAAAGTCCGGCCGCATTATGGAGGCCTGGACCACCGAGCCGGGTGTTCAACTTTATACCGCCAGCCACTTTGACGGCTTTGCCGGCCGCGGCGGCGCGCGCTATGAAAAATTCGGCGGATTCTGTCTGGAGACACAACACTTTCCCGATTCAGTCAATCATCCGCGGTTTCCCTCCGTTATTCTGCGGCCGGGCGAAACCTTCCGGCAAACCTGCATCTATAAATTTCCTTCATGAACGACTTCGACGCTGCGCGCGAAACTTACCGCAAGATTTCAGCCAACATTTCCAAAATTATGCGCGGGCAGGCCGTTTCCACCCGCAATCTCCTCGCCGCCCTTGCCGCCGGCGGCCATGTCTTGCTCGAAGATTTTCCCGGCACGGGCAAGACCACTCTGGCCAAGGCCCTGGCCCGTTCCATTGACGCCCGTTTCAAACGCATCCAATTTACTCCCGACCTCCTGCCGTCCGACATTCTTGGCGTCTCGATTTTCAACCAGCGCGACCAGCAGTTTCATTTTCATGAAGGCCCAATTTTCACCGACATCTTGTTGGCGGACGAGATCAACCGCGCTTCGCCCCGCACGCAATCCGCCTTGCTCGAAGCGATGGGCGAAAGCCAGGTGAGCGTCGAAGGCGAACGCCGCGATCTTTCCGCGATGTTTTTTGTCATCGCCACCGAAAACCCCGTTGAATTTCGGGGCACCTACCCGCTGCCTGAGGCGCAAATGGACCGGTTTGCCCTGCAATTCACGCTCGGCTACGTGCCGCCCGAAGAGGAGGTCGCCATCCTCACCGCCCAGGAACACAATCACCCGCTCGAATTGTTGCAACCCTGCGCCACCCTCGGCGACGTGCTGGCCCTCAAATGCGCCGTCGAAAACGTCCGCATCAGCGACGAGTTGAAGCGTTACGCGGTGGACGTTGTCGCCGCCACGCGTTCCGCAGCCGGCGTACAACTGGGCGCCAGCGCCCGCGCTTCAATTTCCCTCATGAAGGTCGCGCAGGCCGCCGCGCTGTTCGATGGCTTCGATTTTGTGACCCCGGAGCAGATTCAATCGCTTGCCGTGCCCGTCATCGCGCATCGCCTGGTTCTTGAACCGCAAGCCCGGTTCTCCGGCCTCACCGCCCGCGGTGTCATCGAAGATATCGTGAAGAGATTAAAAGTGCCCGCATGAGGCCGATCTACAAACTCATTTATCGCGGCTACCACGGCAGCTCTTCTTTCTACCATTGGTTGCGGCGCCGTTTCACCCTGGCCGGATTATGCGTCGTCGGCGGCGCTCTGGTTTCCGGCTCCGTTGGCGGGGACATTGATAATACTGTCACCTATCAGGTCTTTGCCTTGTTGCTGGCGATGCTCGTTCTCGCGCTCGGAACCAGCCGGTTCTTTCACGCAAAATTTTCAGCCTCGCGGCAGTTGCCGCGCTTTGGCACGGTTGGACAGCGTCTATGCTATCGCCTTCAGGTCAAAAACCTCACCGTTCGACCGCAAATGGGACTTGTCGTTCTGGAAAATTCCGCTGACCCTCGCCCAACGTTTGAAGAATGGCTGGCCTTCCAGCTTGCCGAGAATAAACGCGTCCCGCCCTTTCGCCTCAGTGATCGGCGGCCCAATCCCTTTCGGATTGCGGAAATCAAAGAGGCCGAAGTTCCGCCTCTCGCGCCCCGCGGCGAGGCCGAAGTGCGCGTGGATATGTTGCCCTTGCGTCGCGGTATCGTGCGCTTTTCAGGCATCACCCTCGCGCGCACCGACCCCTTTGGTTTGATCCGCTCCTTTGTCAAAACGCCGGCTGTCAACTCCATCCTCATCCTGCCTAAACGTTACGATCTCCCTGCCGTGCCCTTGCCTGGCATTATGAAATATCAGGAAAACGGCGTGGCCCTGGCCGCCAACATCGGGCGTAGCGAGGAATTTGTCTCCCTCCGCGAGTATCGCCGCGGCGACCCCGTGCGGCACATCCATTGGCGTAGCTGGGCCAAGGCCGGCAAACCCATCGTCAAGGAATTTGAAGACGAATTCTTCGTCCGCCACGCTTTGGTGCTTGACACCTTTACCACTGAGCCTTATGGCGAAATTCTGGAAGAAGCCGTCTCGATCGCGGCCTCTTTTGCCTGCGCATTGATTACCCAGGAATCGCTCCTCGATTTGTTGTTTGTCGGCTCACAAACCTATTGCTTCACTGCAGGACGCGGACTGGCGCATACGGGCCAAATGTTGGAAATCCTCGCCTCTGTCCAAGCGTGCCCGGACAAGCCGTTTTCCGTGCTCGAGAGCCTCGTGCTCAATCACGTGTCCGTCGTCAGCGGCGTCATTTGTGTGTTGCAATCCTGGGACGAGGCCCGCCGGAATTTTGTCCAAAAATTGCGCGCGCTCAATCTCCCCGTCGTGGTGCTCATTGTCGTTTATCCTCGCGATAAAATTCCGGACCCCGGTCCCATGCGCGATTCTCCCGAAAACTTCCACGTCTTGAAAATCGGAAAAATCCAAGAAGACCTCATGACCCTGGTCACTTGACACTTAGTTCCCGCTGAATCCCAAATTTCTCAATCCGCTTGCGCAACGTCGCCCGCGTGATCCCCAGCAACTTGGCCGCCGCCACCTGGTTGTCCGCCGTTTCCTTGAGGGCCTGAATCACCAACTCGCGCTCGACCGCGGGAATCACCTTCAATTTCGGGTCCCGCTTGGCCCACTGAAAGAGTTGCCGCGCAAGGGCCGACACGTCGCTCACCGCCCCCTCGCCCACCGTCGGCGCAACCGTCGCGCCGGGACTTTGGCCCGAAATTTCCGGCGGCAAATCACTTAGTAAAATCGCGTCGCTCTTCGCCATCACGTGCGCCCGCCGCAGCGCGTTCTCCAGTTCCCGCACGTTGCCCGGCCAATGATATTTCTCGAGTAACCGGATCGCGCTTGCCGCAACCGACTTTGGCGCATGACCCTGTTCGCGCCCGATTTTTTCGAGAAAATAATTCACCAGCAACGGGATGTCGTCGGCGCGCTCACGCAACGGGGGCATGGGAATTCGCACCACATTCACGCGGTAAAACAAGTCCTCGCGAAATTGTTTGGCGGCGACGGCTTGCTCCAGATGTTTGTTTGTCGCGGCAATCACCCGGACATCCACCTGGATTGGCTGGTTGCCGCCCACGCGCTCAAACGTGCCGCTCTGGAGCACACGCAGAATCTTTGTCTGCGTTGCCGGCGTCATGTCGCCGATTTCATCCAGGAAAATCGTGCCCTTGTCGCATTGCTCAAACTTTCCAATTCTCTGGTTCGTCGCCCCCGTGAACGCCCCGCGCTCGTGCCCGAATAATTCGCTTTCCAGAAGCTGTTCGGGAATGGCAGCGCAATTGACCGCCAAAAACGATTGCCGGCTGCGATTGCTGTGATGATAAATCGCCCGCGCGGCCAATTCCTTGCCCGTGCCGCTTTCACCCGTGATCAACGCCGTGGCATCGCTCGCCGCCACCTGTCCAATGAGTTTGAAAACCTGCTGCATCGCCTCGCTCCGCCCCACGATGCCCAGCTCGTAGTCCTCGGATTCAAGCAGCGGCTGATACGACACCACCTGCTTCATGTCGCGCGCAGCTTTGAGCGCATTGGCGATCAGGTCCTTGATTTTCACCGCGTCGAACGGCTTCAACAGATAATCGTAAGCCCCCAGCTTCATCGCCTCGATGGCTGTCTGCGTGGTGCCGTAGGCTGTCATCAATATCACGAGCAGCTTGGGATCGCTCGCCCGAATTTTCCGCAACGTTTCCAATCCATTCATCCCACCCATTCGCACGTCCATCAACACCAGGTCCGGCTTGAACTTCGGAATCAACTTCAGTCCCTCCTCGCCGGACGACGCCGTGGCCAGTTCAACCTCCGGCGAATCAAAAATCCGCTGGAACGAATACCTCACGTCCTCTTCATCATCAATCAACAACAATTTATTCATTCCCCGCAAGAATAACGAATTTTCCCCAGACCGCACGGCGAATTTTCCATCCTCCACCTTCCGACCTCTGCCTTCCAACCGTAATCAACTCTTATGGGGCTCCTTTGTGTCCGTCGCCTCCAGACGGCTTCCATTTCTATTTATCCCAAAAATATGGCTCGCCATCTTTTGAATTTTCATGGTTTGACCTTGTTCGTCCCACCCGTTAAACTGACCTTTCTTTTGAATATGAAAATAATCATTTGTGACCCTGTTTCTCCCAAAGGCATCGCCCTGTTGCAACAACGTCCGGAATTTAACGTCGTTGTCCTTCCTAAACGGCTCCCCGAGGCTGAACTGCTTCCTGTCGTCTCGGACGCCGTCGCCCTTGTCGTCCGCTCCGAGACTAAAGTTACGCGCAAGGTCATCGAAGCCGCCCCCAAATTGCGCGTCGTTGGCCGCGCTGGCGTCGGCGTGGACAACGTGGACATCGAAGCCGCCACCCAGCACGGGACCGTCGTGATGAACACGCCCGGCGGCAACACCGTCACCACCGCCGAATTGAGTTTCGCCATGTTGCTTTCTCTTGCCCGAAAGGTGCCACAGGCCCACGCCACCATGGTCGCGGGGAAATGGGACCGCAAGCTGTTTCAGGGCGTCGAACTGGCTGGAAAATCCCTCGGCGTTTTGGGCATGGGCCGCATCGGCACCGAAGTCGCCAAACGCGCCATTGCCTTCGGTATGCGCGTCGTCGCTTATGATCCCTATCTCACGGAGGACCGCGCCCGCGCGATCGGCGCCAACTTCGCCGACAGCGTTGATCAGGTCTATTTTTCCGCCGATTTCGTCACCGTCCACATGCCCGTTACCCCGGAAACCAAGGGGATGCTCAACGCCGCCGCCTTTGCCAAAATGAAACCCGGCGTGCGCATCGTCAATTGCGCCCGTGGCGAAATCATCGTCGAAAATGACCTCATCGCCGCGCTCGAATCCGGCAAGGTGGCTGGCGCCGCGCTCGACGTCTTTTCCGTTGAACCGTTGCCCGCCGACCATCCGTATCGTAAACAACCGAATCTCATTCTGACGCCGCACCTTGGAGCCAGCACCGGGGAAGCGCAGGAAAAATGCGGTGTCGAAGTCGCGGAAGTCCTCGCCGCCTACCTCCTCACCGGCGAAGTCCGCAATGGGGTGAATTTGCCATTTTTGGACGCGAAAACCTACGAGCAGGTCAAGCCGTATCTGCCCCTAGGCGAGGCCCTCGGCAAATTGCTTGCGCAGCTTTCGCCGCCGGGCGCCGACCGCATCTACATCACCTATGGCGGCCATGCCCAAAAACTGCCCAATACCGACCCGGTCACCCGCGCGATTCTCCTGGGCTTTATCGCCACCAGCAATCTAAAGGACGTGAACAACGTCAACGTTCGTGCGGTGGCGCAAAACCTTGGCATCACCGTCGAGGAGAAAAAATCCGATGAGCCGGTCACCTTCAACGAATGGGTCCACGTGCAAATTCTCAGCGGCGAAAAGAAGCTGATTTCCGCCGGGGGAACCTTCTTCGGCTCGCCCAATAATCCGCGCATCGTGCGGTTGTATAGCCAGCCGGTGGAAATTCCCGTCTCGGGCACACTCCTCCTGATGAACAACAAGGACCGGCCGGGCATCGTCGGCTATCTGGGCACCTTGCTGGCAAAGCATAAAGTCAACATCGCCAATATGAGCCTATCGCGCGATACGGCCGGTGGACTGGCGCTGACTGTGCTGAACCTGGACAGCGTGCCGCCGCAATCGGTTCTAGACGAACTGCAAAAAGACAATGACATCAGCAATATAAAAGTGATAAAGTTATGAACGGTTTCCCTGAATAACAATCTAACACCAACATGAAAAACAAGACTTCTCTGATATTATCCGGTGTGCTTGCAGCGGGCTTGCTCGGCTGGCTCGCCGTCCACGCCGCCAATTCCGGCGCCCCCATGCCCGCCGACTCCACGGCCGCCCCCGACACCAACGCCAATCCAAACGCTGCCATGGCCGCCTTGTTTGGAGACCCCGTCATTGCCCAAGGCAAAGGCTTTACCATCAAGCAAAGTGAATTGGACGAAGTCACGGCCGCCATCAAGGCGAATTACGCCGCCCATGGCCAGACCATTCCCGAGGATCAATTGACCCAATACGAGGCGATGGCCTTGAATGAATTTATTGACACCAAGTTATTGTTGCAACAGGCCAACGACGCCGACCGCGCGCAGGGCCAGCAGGAGGCGGACAAGGCCGTCACGGAATTGACCAAGGAGGCCGGCTCCCTGGACGCGCTGGAGTTGCGCCTTAAAGGCAGCGGCAAAACATTGGATCAGTTCCGCTCTCAATTGGCCGACAGCACCACCGCCAACGCCGCCCTCGTCCGTGAACTGGGCGTTTCCGTTTCCGACGCCGACATCAAGGCCTTTTACGACGCTCATCCGTCCGATTTCGAACAACCCGAACAAGTCACCGTGCGCCACATTTTGTTCATGACTATTGATCCGACGACCCACGCGCCGTTGTCCGACGACCAGAAACAGGCCAAGCTCAAGCAGGCCCAGGACGTGCTTAAACAACTTCGCGACGGCGCTGATTTCGCGGCGCTGGCCACCCGATATTCTGACGACCCGGGCAGCAAAGAAAATGGCGGGCTGCTTCCGGCATTCGGCCACGGCGAAATGGTTGCCCCATTCGAAGCCGCGGCGTTTTCGTTGACCAATAATCAAATCAGCGACATCGTGACCACGGAATATGGCTACCACATCATCAAGCTCCTGGACAAGACGCCTGCCCATAAAATCGAACTTGCCAAGGTGTCGGATAACATCAAGTCCTACTTGTTGCGCCAAAAACTCGCGCCCCTCGCGCCACGATACCTGCTTAAATTGAAGCAGGACGCCGATGTCCAAATTCTCGATGATAATCTGAAACAAGCTGTCGCCGCGGCGGATGCGTCGTCCACCAATCCACCGCCGGCCTCCGCAGCAACGCCTTAGGCCAATCCGGAATGAAATTAAACCGGGTATTCACCATTGCCTGCACGGTCGCCGTTTTCGCGTCCGGCCCGGCGCTGGCGGATTCGAATACCGCCGCCTCCGCGGGCAATCGGTTCATCGCCGGCGGCGCTGGCCTTTCCATCACCCGCGGCGATTTGGATGGCGCGCTCGCCGGTTCCGCGGCGCAAATCCAATCGCTCACCCCGGCGCAGGCCACCCTCTGGCAACGCGAGGTCCTGACCAATTTGATCAATGTCCAGATCCTTGACCCGAATTTGAAGGCGGCGGCTGCATCTCAATAACCGCCGCAATTTTATCAGGAGACACTTGTCAAATCACTTTCATGTGTCCATCTTGAGCGTGCTATGAATAAAAAAACTGCGATAGCCATTCTGATTGTTGGCTGTGTGGGTCTTGCAGTCGGGCTGATTGTTCTGCAAAGCCTCTCGACCAGACAGCACGAAAGTGATTCCAATACCATTCTTCAGTTTTCGAATGATTTGGACAAGGCCAACGTCAATCTCAACGATCTGCGCCAGGTCAATCTCGCGTTGAACAATGATTTGGACACCAACCGGGCGCTGGCCGCCGGGCTTTCCAACCAACTCGACCAAACCGTCCAGCAGCTTGCCTCCGCGCAATCCACGATGCAGACCGACCAACAGCAAATCACCAACCTCGACCAGCACGTTTCTGATTTGGAAGCGCAAAACCGGGTCCTCGACCAGCGCGCCAACGATTTGTCCAACACGATTTCCCAATTGAATACTCAAATTACGGAAACGCAGATGAAACTGGCTGTCACTCAAACCAATAACGATTATCTCGAAAGCGAACTCCAAAAGCAGGTCGCCGAAAAAGATGACTTGCAGCGCAAGTTCAATGATTTGAACGATGTCCGCCAGCAAATGCATAAATTGAAAACCGACGCCCTGGTCGCCCGCCGCCTCGAATGGATTCATGAAGGCGTGGACCCCAGCAAGCAGCAAAAGGGCGGACAGGTGCTCATGAACCATCAGCCCGCACCGACGAATGCGCTGGCCCTTCGTCCCAATTTTGATTTGAACGTCGAAGTGGGCGCCGATGGCACCGTGCATGTCCTGACCAATTTGCCGCCACCACCTGCCAATCCACCGTTGCAATGAGTTGCCATGGCATGGAAATTGATCCGTAATACCATGATTCACGCTCACGCAGTTCCGCCAAAAATTTCGGAGCCCCAGTTCTCCCTTCTCTCCCCGCGACGAAGCGGTGGGCGAAGGACCGCGGAGAGGGGCGGCTTTTTGTTTGAGTTGAATGACGCCTACTCGCCTCGGCCTTTCCTCCATCGCATGGAGGAGAGGGAATGCTAGCGGCGTAGCCGCGCCAGGCTTTCCCATGCCAACTTACGAATACATTTGCGGCAAATGCGGCCATGAATTTGAAACCTTTCAGCCCATCTCTGCCAAGCCCCTGCGAATCTGTCCCAGGGATTTGTGCAGCCAAAAAAAATGGGGGCGCGGCCGTGTCAAAAAGAAAATTGGCGCGGGAGCCGGATTGATTTTCAAGGGTAGCGGTTTTTACATCACCGACTATCGCAGCAGGAAATACACTGAAGCCGCTAAAAAGGAGGCCACCCCTGAAAAATCAACACCAAAGAAGGACGTCGCAACCTCCCCGGCCAAATCCGCGGCCGCGCCCGACAAATGAATTTGTCCTTGAGGCATTCGAAATGGTTGGGCCGGTCCGGCCTTTTACCGCTTCGATGTTTTGTCACCTTCGCCGTCTTTTTCCCGCCCTTCTGCCACGCCGGCTTTGTCCTGCCGGATCTCGTTTCCGCGCGCAGCATTTCCGGCCAGTTCGCCATCATCGGTGCCCGACAGGTCTCGCCTCTGGCAGATACGCTCGCGTTCAAGACCAACTCCGCCCTCGTCCATCTCGAACCCGCCCTCCTCGCCGTCTCCGCCGAACGCGTCAAACGTTCAATCTGCGGGCGGCTCGGAATTGACGGCTCCGCCTGGCATGGCCAAATTTTCCTTGCGTTGCATCCGGCGCAATCCCTCGACGATAACGTCGCCGTGCTTTCAACCCGGTTCAATAATGCGTGGATTTACCGGGTGGATTTGCCGGACATCCTCTCGCGCACCCGGCTCACCCGCGCCCTCACGGGCGTCGTCTTGCTCGAATTCGCCAACCGCGCGGCTGGCAACCATTCGGCTGAGGTCCCCGAATGGTTGATTGACGGCCTGTCGCAACTGTTGCTGAACGGCGTGGCGCCAGAAATTGTCTCGCTTCCGGACGATGTCATGAACGGGGCGACGGCAAACGGTGTTGTTGACAACGATTTCCGATTGGATTCGCTGGCAAAGGCGCGCCGCGTATTGAAGGCCTCCGGGCCGCTCACCTTCGGACAAATGAGCTGGCCCACCGCCCCGCAATTGAGCGGCGACGACGGCGGTGTTTATCGTGCCAGCGCCCAGGTGTTTGTGAGCGACTTGCTGGATTTGAAGAATGGCGCCGCCGATTTGCGCTCCATGCTCCAGGCCCTTCCGCAATTTTACAATTGGCAACTGGCCTTTCGAACCGCGTTTCAAAACGATTTTTCCTCGCCGCTTGAGGTGGAAAAATGGTGGGCGCTGCAAAGCGTTGACTTCGTCTCCCGCGGCGACGGACCCCAGTGGACGCCTTCGGTCAGCGCTGAAAAACTGGATGAAATTTTAAGCGTTCCCATTGACTATCGCGCCGCCTCAAATAATTTGCCGATGTATTCGGAAATTTCGCTGCAAATGGCCGTCGGTAATTTTGACCCGCAACTGCAGGCGGAAATTTTGCGGGAAAAAGTGCGCGAGTTGGACCTGGCCCAACTGCAGATGGCGCCGCAATTTGCCGTTTTAAACAGCCAATACCGCGAGGTCCTGGCGGATTACCTCGGCGATGAATCTTCAGCCAGTACCGTTTCGCGCTGGATAAAACATCCGCCAGCTCCGGCCAGCCCACGCAAAACGCTGGAAAAGCTCGACGCTCTGGACGCCCGGCGCCGGGCCTTGGAAACCACTTTGGATGCCGCGGCGCAACCTGCCTTGACAGAACGCAGTCCCCAATTATAGTAACGTTACAAAAAATGCAGAACGATAACGCATCTGCGGGCGGTGAGGAGCCGCCATCGGGTCACCGAATCCAGGCCTTGAAGGAATTTCATTCCGCCGGCCGCGGCTTCTGGCGCGACGTTTCCGACGCCGACTGGAACGACTGGCGATGGCAACTGAAGCACCGCATCACCACGGTTGAGCAACTTCAAAAATTTTTGCCCGCGTTGACGCCCGAGGAATTGGCGGGCGCCAAACTGGCCAACCATAAACTCGCCCTCGCGGTCACGCCGTATTTTTTTAACCTGATTGATCCGGCGGATGAAAATTGCCCCGTTCGTCTCCAAGTGATTCCCAAAATTGCCGAGACGCATACCGCGCCTTGGGAGATGAGCGACCCTTGCGGCGAAGATTCCCATTCGCCCGTTCCTGGTCTCGTCCATCGCTATCCCGACCGCGTGCTGTTTCTGGTGACCGACCGTTGCGCCGCGTATTGCCGGTACTGCACGCGCTCGCGCCTGGTAAGCAACGCGAGCGGCTACGATTTTCATCCCGAATTCGACAAGCAAATCGAATACATCGCGCAACATCCTGAAATCCGCGATGTCTTGTTAAGCGGCGGCGATCCCTTGCTCCTCAGCGACGACAAACTGGAAAATTTATTGGCTCGCCTTCGCGCCATTCCGCATGTCGAGTTTTTGCGCATTGGCTCGCGCATTCCGACGTTTCTTCCGCAGCGCGTCACGCCGGAGCTTTGCGCGATGCTGAAGAAATTTCATCCTCTGTTCATGAGCGTTCATTCGAACCATCCGCGCGAATTGACCACCGAAGTGCGCGACGCCCTGGGACGGCTCGCCGATGCCGGCATCCCGCTCGGCAACCAAAGCGTTTTGCTCAAGCACGTCAACGACGATGTCACCGTGATGCGGGCCCTCGTGCAGAAGCTGCTGATGTGCCGGGTGAAGCCGTATTATCTTTACCAATGCGACCTGATTTCCGGCTCGGCGCATTTGCGCGCGAGTGTCAGCAAGGGACTGGAAATCATGGAGCAATTGCGCGGCCACACCACCGGGTACGCCGTGCCAACTTACGTCATTGACGCGCCTGGCGGAGGCGGCAAGGTGCCCATTTCGCCCGAATACGTTCTCTGCCGCAACGCCGGCCGCGTGCTCATCCGCAATTACGAGGGCAAAATCTTCGAATACCCCGAAACGCCCGATGGCACGCCCACGGGCAAACCGCCGAAAGAAATCCATGAACCGCAGTTAGTCTAAGTCACTGTTTTGAATGTAACGTAATCCAAACAAGATACTGTAGGCGGCGCAATTTTTAAGATCTTACGCGCCCAAACCGACCTCGCCAAATAATGGCACTCGATACACGCTGTTCCGATTAGAATTTTCGTCCGTCCCCGATATCAGTCATCCCCAAAGGCGCTGAATATGCCGCTTGCTTCGGTGACGGCAGTTTGTCCAAATAAATTTCCCGGATCTCAAAATCTGCGCCTTCACTTTGGATGCCAACGAATCCGTTGGTGATCGTGCATTCACTGATATGGTTCAACTCTTTCCCGTTGATAATGGCGGTCACGTCGGACCCGGCGCAAACCGTCACATTGGTGTCCCATTCGCCGATGGAATGTTCATTTGGCCCGCCCTTGAAAGGCACCGGCGTATTAGCATTCAATCCCAACGCAAGATGCTCCTTGCACTCCGCCCCAGCCATCACGAATAAATCGCCTTGACGGCCGGACTTCCCCTGGTTTTGCACGCACATCGGCCAGACTTTGTCCGGCTCTTTCATATACACCAGCACTCCGGTGTTGTTGGCCGTTGGCGTCACTTTCACAAAACGCCATACCACCGTGATGATATAATTGCTGTACTCGTTTGTCGTCCGCATATAGCCGATCGCCGAGCCAATGCAATGAATCAGGCCGTTGGTGACGCTCCACGTCTTCATCGGGTCGGCGTTTCTTCTCATGCAAAATGTCCAACCGGAAAAATTCTTCCCGTTGAAAAGCTCAATTCGATTTGTCGGCGTGATCACATCCTGGGCCGCGGCAAAACGCGCAAAGGCGAAAAATGAAAGCAGAATCGTCTTTGTTTTCATAATTGCTCATTTCTTTTCTGCAACGCCGCCTTGGTCAGCGCCTGCAATTCGTCCAGTTCAGGTTTTAGTTCGCGCTTCTTGGCCGCCGGCATCCGGTCAATGAATAGAATCCCGTTCAGATGATCCCATTCATGCTGCACCACGCGCGACAGCAAACCGCCGGCGCGAAATTCAATTGCTTTGCCTTTGTCGTTCAGTGCCTTCACATCCACAAATGCCGGGCGGGAAATTTCGGCGTAGATTTGCGGAAAGCTTAAACAACCTTCGCCGGCGGTTACCGCGTCCCCGGACGGCGTGATCTCGGCGTTGATCAAGACCAGCGGCATGAACCCGGCGACGTCGGCCGGCTTTCCTTTGAGTTCCAACGTGGAGGGGCGGTCAGTCACTTCGCGCACGTCAATCACCGTCAATTGAAGCGCGTGCCCCACCTGCTGCGCCGCCAGTCCCACGCCATGATTCGCACGCATCGTCTCGAACATGTCCGAGATGAGTTTCTTGATTTCCGGCGTGA
>DATJSQ010000165.1:0-16015 GCA_035503995.1 Verrucomicrobiia bacterium
AACAGCATCGTCGAGTTCATCGCGCGGCAGGGCAAACCGAATTACGACATGGAAATTCACCAGCAACTTTCCAAGCCGACGGCGTCGGACGTTCCCAGCGGCATTGACGAGGACGAGGAAATCATCCAGCAATGCATCGAGGTCATCCGCAGCGAGCAAAAGGCGAGCGTGTCGTTGCTGCAACGCCGGTTGCGCCTGGGCTATACGCGGGCGGCGCGCATCATGGATGAGCTGGAAAACCGCGGCCTCGTCGGGCCCAGCAAGGGCGCCGAGCCGCGGGACATCCTGATTGACCTTGATGGCACGGGCGCTGACGGTGGCGGACAGGAGGCGGTGTAACCGTTTTGAAGCGACGTCGGAAGTTGGCCCGGCACCCGGAAGAAAACAATTTGGCTGTGGGCGGCGCTTTCCGCTAATTTTGCGCCAATCGAGTGCAAAACCTGGTTGAAGATTTTTTGCAATACCTGCGGCACGAGCGCGGGCAAGCGGACAACACGGCGAAGACCTACGCTGGATTGCTGCGAAAATTCACCGATTGGGCCGCCCGGCAACAGCTCACCGATTGGAAACAGGTTGAACCGCGGCATTTGATGGCGTTCCTGCAATTTGAACGCGAACGGCAATTGGAAAATGCCCCCGAAAATTCCCGGCGCCGGTTGAGCAGCGAAAGCCTTTACCTCGAAATCGCCGCCTTGCGCGCGTTTTACAAATTCGCCGAGAACGAAAAATTGCTGCCGCGCAATGCGGCGGAAAACTTGTCGCTTCCACGGCGCTGGAAACGGCTGCCCAAGTCGTTGACGAATCCGGAAATCGAGAAGCTGCTGGCGCCGGAATCGCCGGAGAGCAAGGAGACCCTGCGCGACCAGGCGATATTGGAATTGGCCTACGCCTCGGGCCTGCGGTTGAGCGAATTGAAAAATCTGAGGCTGGAACAATTGCACCTGGATGCCGGATTCATGACGGTTATCGGCAAAGGGAACAAGGAGCGGGTGGTGCCGGTGGGGCGAAAGGCAGTGGCGGCGTTGCACCGGTACATTGAAAATGCGCGGCCGAACTTCGTGACGGCAAAATCACCCGCCAATGTTTTTTTGACGAAGCGCGGGACGGCGTTCGCCGCGGTGACGCTCTGGCTGCGGATAAAAAACCGGGTGCGGCGCACGGGGATTGCGCGGAACATCACGCCGCACATGCTGCGGCACAGTTTTGCGACGCACTTGCTCGAGCATGGCGCGGATTTGCGGGTGATCCAGGAATTGCTCGGGCATGCCAACATCAGCACGACCGAGATTTACACGCACGTGGCGGGAAACCGGCTGCGGGAAATTCACAGGAAATTTCATCCACGGGCTTGAAAAGAGGCGCCAGCGCGCGGGAGCGGGAGAGAGTGGTCCCGCTGTGGGAACCGGGGTGGTGGTGGGGACAGCTGATCCACGCGAGATTCCAGTTGCATTTGGAGGGAAGATGAACAAATTGAGACGATGAACGCGCGAATGGTTCTTTTCGCGGCGGCTGGATTCGCCGGCTGGCTCGTTGCCGGCGGCGGCGGACCGGCATGGGCAAAGGAGACCACGATGAGCATGACATTGACCAGTCCGGCCTTCGCGGAAGGCCAGGCGATTCCGAAAAAGTATTCCGGCCAGGGCGAAAATATTTCCCCGCCGTTAAATTGGAGCGGCGCACCGGCCGGAGTAAAAAGTTTTGCGCTGATCGTCGAGGATCCGGACGCGCCGATGGGGACCTTTACCCATTGGGTCATTTTCAATCTGCCGCCGGACACGACGGTCTTGCAGGCGAATGTGCCAACGTCAGAAACCCTTGCGGACGGCGCGCGGCAGGGGGAGAACGATTTTGGCCGGACCGGTTACGGCGGGCCGATGCCGCCCGGCGGGAATCCGCACCGATATTATTTCAAAATCTTCGCGCTCGACACCCTGCTGGACCTGGAACCTGGCGCTAGCGAAAAGCAATTGCTCAAGGCGGTGAGGGAACACGTGCTGGCGGAAGGCCAATTAATGGGGACGTATCAGCGGCAGTGAGACGGCCGGGCGGCGTCGCGCCGGCCACTCCACGGTGAGGACAATTCTCCAGCCAATTTTTCCCTTTGAATGGAGACTCCTCACATCGCCGCCTATTTATCAGCGCGCGGTCTTTTTCCCGAGGGTTTTTTTTTGCGGAAGACGTCCTCGGTGTTGGCGACGTTCAACAGCGAAAGGTCAAGGCCCTGGCCGGGGGCGCGCTCCTGTGCGGCCTGAAGCTGGCGGGCAATTTTTGGGACCGCGCCGGCGGCAAAATACTTGACTGCGCCCACGGCCGAGCTGAAAAGGATGACGAGCAGGCAATGCTCATCCACGTTGACGACGAGAAGGCTGGAGTTTTCGCCTTGCTGGTAAATGCTGTTGAAATTTGTTTCGTGAACGAGGCCGGCGATCGTCTGGTTCGCCAAAAAGGCGCCGGATGAGAGCGCTCCGATGGTGGTTAGATCCAAATCCTCCGTCTCGCCCTGATAGGTGATGAGAAAGCCGCCCTTGTCAATGATGAGCGCCGCGATGGCGTCGGCCTTGGCGATGAAATCGCGGAGGATGTCATTCAGATTTTGAATGTCCTCTTCAATGAGTTGGGGCAGCGTGGCCATGGTTCAACGGAGAGGACAGGCCGGCGGCAGTTGAAACAAAAATGGAACGCGGAAACGCGACAGCTTCCGGTCTCTGATTGCATGCCTCCGGTCATTTCTCATGCGGCTTGCGGCGCGGTTTGGGTTTGGTGCACGAATTTGTGCAGGAGCAGGCGGGTAATTGTATTCAGGGTTTCGAAGACCCCTTCGCATTTGTGGGAGGTGGCGCCAAAGGACGGGACCTGCACCTCCCGGTTGTTCAACAGGTACTCCAGGTAATCCACCGGAGCCACGTTCGGCAAATCGCGTTTGTTGTATTGCAGCACGTAAGGAATCTCCGCCAGATTCAGCTTCAGCGTGCTTAAATTGTCAACCATGTTCTGAAAACTTTCGACGTTCTCAGGCATTTTTTCGTATTGGGAATCGGCGACAAAGACAATGCCGTCCACGCCGCGGAGGACGAGCTGGCGGGTGGTGTTGTAAATGACCTGACCGGGCACGGTGTAAAGCTGGAATTTGGTGCGAAAGCCGCGGATGGTCATCGCCTCGATCGGCAGGAAGTCAAAGAAGAGGGTGCGGTCGGAATTGGTTGCCAGCGAAACGAGCTTGCCTTTGCTCTGGGCGGCGACCTGCACGTGCTGATGCACCTGGACGAGGTTGGTGGTCTTGCCGCCCAGGGCGGGACCATAATAAACGATTTTAACCTGCAGTTCTTTGGCGGCCTGATTGATGATAGCCATAATTTTCTATTGACGGTTTCGGTCCAATTCAGCGGCGAGCGACGCCAATTGCGCCTCGGGCGGCGTTTCTCCGTCGCGGCCAAACACAGCAAAAAAGACGGAGTTCAGGCGAAAGACCTGCCAGGAAACATTGCCCAGGTTGAACCGCAAATGCGTGAGCGCGCCCATCCGCAGTTCGCCGGCGCATTGCGAGAGGCGGTCAAAAATCTGCGGCAAAAACGCCGCCGCTGCGTCGGCATTCAAATAAGGCGGCAGTTCGCAGGCGACCATCAAGCCGTCGTGCAGCACCACCATCGCGCCAGCCACGCCGCTCAGGGCCATGGCCTGACGGATGATTTCCCGCGGGGGCAAACTGCGGCCGCAGGCGGGTTCCGTCGCCGGTGTCTCCAGGCGTGTTTCGGAGGGTTTAGCTTCAGCAGGTTCGGCAACCGGGCGTTCATTCTTATCCTCCCAGACGTAATAATTGGTGTCGCCTTTTTTGGGGCCAGGGGGCACTGAGGCCGGTTCAGGCGGGGAAGCCGGTGCCGCCGCCTTAGGCGCCGCGGAAACGAACAAATCCGGAATAGACCGGTCAAGTTCGCCAGCCGACCGCGACCGTGCGGCCGGCCTCTTTTGCGCGATAAAGAGCGGAGCGATTACTTTTAACGGCAGTTCCAATGCCGCGCCGTCGTGGACGGAGACCGCCGTCAACGGCGTCGGGTGAATGCGTCCTCGCAATTCACGCCAGAAAAGAACCACAATTCCGCGTTTCAGGCCAGCTTCCACCGCATCGAGCGGCAAGGCGACCGTGGCGTCGGCCAGATCGTGCTGGGCCAGCTCATGCCGAAGGGCCTCGGGCCATTTTTCGGTTAGTGGGGATAGCGGCACTAATAACGACGCCGGCGAGGGTGTGCCGGACCCGGTGGAACGAGCGGGGGCCGCAGGCGTGGCGGGTGAAGGCGAATGAATCGGCGCGGCCGGCCGGATTGGCGTCGGGGAAACGGCCCGGACGGATGGGGCCTGCGGCGGCAGAGGCGCAACAGGACGAACTGACGCCGGGGACGCGGCGGGTGCAGCGGCCCGGATTGGCGTTGGGGAAACGGTCCGGACGGCCGGGGCGTGCGGCAGGGGCGCAGCAGGACGAACTGACGCCGGGGGCGTGGCCGGTCCAGTGGGTCGGATTGGCGTTGGGGAACCAGTCGGCGTTTCGGGCGCAGGCGTCGCAGGAACCATGCGGAGTTTGATCTGGGTTCCGGACGTGGCGATTTGCGGCGCGGGCGCGGCCGGCGGCGGCGTTATTGCCGGAGTTGCCGGCGCGGCCTTGGCGGCAACCTCCTGGCGGGGCGTCGCTGCCAGGACGCCTTGCTTTGAAGGCGCGGCCGCTGGCGCCACTTCAGCGGAACGCCGAATGAAAACGTTTTCGACTTCCTGCGGCGTTTCGATCTTCTTTTGCACGCCGCTACGGGACAACCAGCGACGGTTCAACCGCGCCAGCACCAGATCCAGGGGCAAGGAAACCGCGAGGGAATCGTAGTCCTCGCCGACGTTGAACAAGGTTGGGGCGGCGGCGTGCAATTGGCCGAAGGTGATGCGGACAGCGCCGCCCGCCAATTGAGGCAGGATTTGACCCGCCGAAATGGAGATGCTGGCCTCGCCAAGTTCGGCCAGAGGCATTGTAATCCGCGCGCGCAAATCCGCCGGTAATTTTTCGAGGATTGGCGCCAGGGGCAATTCGACCTCGCCGTCTATCGCGGGAGGGGCCGGCGGGGCCGCTCTTTGAATCGGGGTCGGAGAAGGCTTTGGAAACGGCGACGGGGCCGGCTTGGGACGCGCGACTGGCACGGGGGAAGTCTGGACACGAGGCTGCGAAGGTTCCCGTTCGGTTGTGCCTGGCTCCAGGCGCAGCAGCAATTTTTGCAGGAACCGAATGAACCTCGTTTTCACGTTCATGGAAATGAAACTCATTTTTTCCAACGGGTCAATTCTGTAAATGTCATTAGTCAACAAGCAGGAACCGCGCCGATGTTTGTTATTTTTTCACGTCGGCCATCTCCGGATGCGCTGGAAAGAATTGGATCAGGGGTCCGGAGTTTGTCCCATCGTCCGGCCTGTCCCACTACTGGACGGGATTGTCCAATTCGCGCGTGAAAATCGGAGGTGGCAGCGGGTGCAAGTTCATGGAACGTTGGCTGCTTCAAGAAAGCCGCTCCTGCTCACGATCCCTAATCCCGCCAATTGATGGAACGGCGCCTGCTTCCAGAAAGAACGCCGCCTGATGCGCTTTCCGCTTGTTTTCGGCTGGCGGCTGCATTAGTCCTGGTGCAAATTTGGAAGAAATGGGAAAAATCGCCTCAATATTGGTCGTGGACGACGACGCCGACTGGCTGGAGGTATGCCGCGATGTTCTCGCGCAACTTCCCAGCAAGGCGGAGATTCGCACGGCGGGAACCGGCTCCCGCGCGATCGCGCAACTGGACGCTCAGCCGAGCCGGCTCCTGATCTGCGATTTGAAAATGCCCAAAGTGGACGGGCTGCAGGTGCTGGCGATTGTCCGCCGGCGGTTTCCCGATTTGCGGACCGTGGTGTTGACGGGGCTGGAAGGCGAGGAATATCGCTCGCGGGCCTACTCGCTGGGTGTGGACATGTTCTGGCTGAAAACGGAGATGCAGCAAAACACCAAAATGTTTTTGGACTGCGTCGAGTCGTTGCTCGGAGACGATGGCGCCGGCGGCTTCCGCGGCATCCAAAGCAAGAGCTTGATGGACATCATTCAATTGGAATGCATGTCGCGGAATTCGACTTTGTTGCAAATCATGCGGGGACCCTTGGTGGGGAAGATTTGGATCCGGGACGGCGAATTGGTTGACGCGGAAGTTGCCAACGCGCGGGGCGAGGCAGCCTTTCACCGGATCCTGCACTGGAAATCCGGCTCATTTGAAACCCGGCCGGCGGAGACGGAACGCGAGCGGACTATTTTCAAATCCGTCAACGCGCTGTTGCTCGAATCGGCGCAGGCGCTCGACGAAAGCAATAATCCACAAACTGAATTTATCGAGCGAGGCGAGCACCAGAAAACCGTGTGGCGGCTTTCATTGATAGCCGCGGAAGGCGCGGAATTTGTGGTGACCGCTCCGGTGGAAGCCAATGGAAAAATCGAAACCATCGGCACGTCGTCGGCCGAGCCGATGGCGGCGTGGGCGAGGCGCGCGATAGAATATTCCCGGCGGTTGGGCGAGCGTCTGGGGGCCGGGCCGCTCTCGCACGTGGCGGGTGGGGGGCTGCAGTTGCGCCTGCTGGTGCTGCCCCGCGAAGGCAAATCGGTATTGGTGGGATGGCCGGCAGATGCCGCGGACAACCAACTGCTCGAACGAACAAAAAAATTAGTCGCATCATGGGATTCCTGAGCAAACTATTCGGCTCGCGCCCGGTGATCCAGCAATTGCCGTCGGGGAGCATCACCGTGAGCCGCAACGGCGACGTTCTCACCACCACGGTTTCATCCACCTATCCCCGGGCGCTGCTACGGGAGATTGCCCGCGAGGTGCTCCGCCAATTTTACGAGGCGCGGCAGGCGCAGTTGTCCCTCGAGGAATTGAACCTGCATTTCGGCAGCCTGCGCATCACCGCCCGGCAAATCCAGGGCGGCGCGGTGATCTTTCTCGCGCCGCGAAGCGCGGAAACGAGCCACCCACGTCAAGACAAGGCCTGGTTGCCGGGGACGGGAAGGGGTGGTAAGGACTAGGTCATCAGGATTTCGGAATCAGTCATTCTTTTGGCGGCTGCGTAATGGAAATAAATTTTCCGTGCGCATTTTTGTCTTGTCTTTTGATGCCTTTGGCTATAGGCGTGTGGCATCGGAATGGACACGCATCACCAGATTCTGGTTGTGGACGACGATGCGGATTGGCTGGATCTGTGCCGCGATTTTCTCGGCCGACTTCCCAGCAAACCCGAAATCCGCACCGCGGCGTCCGGCACCCGCGCTGTGGCGATGATGGATGCCCAGCCGTTCCGGGTTTTACTCTGTGATTTGAAGATGCCGCGGATGGACGGATTTCAAGTCATCAGCATCGTGCGGCGGCGGTTTCCCCGTCTGCGCACGGTAATCGTGACGGCGCTGACCGACCCCGGACTTCGGTCGCACGCGTACGCATTGGGAGTGGAATTGTTCTGGCTCAAGCCGGACATGGAGCGAAATCCACAGATGTTCCTGGATTGCATTGAATCGCTCCTGGGCGGAGAGGACGAGGGTTTCCGCGATTTGCAAAATAAAAATCTGCTGGATGTGATTCAGATGGAATGCGTGTTGCGCAATTCGAGCGTCCTGCGCATCAACTCCGGTCCGCACGCCGCGCAAGTTTGGATCAACGACGGACAAGTCATTGACGCGCGGGCGGACGGGGCGGATGGTGAAGCGGCGTTCCGGAAGATTTTAAAATGGAAATCCGGCACGTTTGAGACGTTGCCGGCGGAGACCAACCACGTTCAGACGATCGTCAAATCGGTGGAGGCGATGCTGCTGGAGGAGGCACAGGCGGTGGAACGCTCGGCGAATCCGACGCCGGCCGAAGAGGCGGCGGAGGCGCAATTGGTCCGGCGGTTGACGGCGCTCTCGTATGAAGGGGCGGAATTTGTGGTGACGGTTCCTGCCAAAAAAGAGGACAACGCCAAAGGATGGGGCACGCGGGATGTGGAGCGGATTGCGGCGTGGGCGCGGTATGCGCGGAGGGCGGCGCAACGAATCGGGGAAAAGTTCAGCGCCGGGCCGTTGATTCAGGCGGCGGGCAGCAATCTGGAACATCAATTGCTCTTATTGCCAAAGAATGGCAAAACATTCGTCGTCGGCTGGCCGCCGGAAGCGGAGCCGGGGCGGATGGTTGAACGCAGCAAAAAACTCATCGAAACATGGGACTCTTGAATTGGTTTTCAAAACGCGACACGGCAATCCCGCGGTTGCCGGAGGGCAGCTATACGGTTGACCGCCACGGCAACGTGATGACCGGGACGGTTGGCGCGGAATTTTCGCCGCGGCTCCTGGGGGAAGTGGCCAGGGAGGTGCTGTCGCTGTTTCAGGCGGCGCAGGCGTCGCAGATGCCGCTGGCGGGCTTGAATTTTTATTATACGGGCCTGCGGGTGACCGCGCGGGAGATGCACGGAGGCGCCATCATTTTTCTCTCGCCGCGAAACTTTTTTGAGACCACCCTTCCGCCGCAAACACATCCATGAACGCCAAACGCCTCGAACAACTGGTTCAGCAAACCGAAACGCACATCGAATGCTGGAAGCAATTCAACCATTTCATCAACGTGGCACGTTCCAAAAAGTTCACGCCGGAGGATGAAAACAATTTTCTTGAACTCAAAAGCATCATCGCGCAGGACCTGGAGGGGATTTTTTCGGCCATCGAGGTGCAGTCCCCCACCAAGGAGGAAATCATCGCGCTGATGGGATTTGCGCCGTCGCTCCGTTATTTGAGCGAGATGGGCGAAGGCGATTTGCGGGGGATCGAGAACACCTGGCACAAGATTTACATCGCCTGGCATTCCATCCTGGGCCAGCTCAAGATCAAGTTGCGCAACGACGACTCGACCTCCCTTTTCCGGCGGAAGTGAAAGGCCGATTGCCAGTTGAATGCCATGGCGCTCGAAGAAGGCGGGGCTTTTATGGGGGAGATTGAGCGATCCATCGGCCACCGGGGCGAATAGCTTCAAAAATCATCCAGGAACAGGCGGCAAGTTCAAATTGCCATTTTGAGCGACTTCGTGGACACTACGCCGCTCATGTTGAATTATTTTCAGATCCTGATTTTGGCGATTATTCAAGGCGCGTGTGAATTGCTGCCGGTTTCCAGTTCCGCCCACGTCATCGCCGCGGAAAAGATCATGGGCATTCAAAATGCGGGCAGTCCGGAAATGGCCATGCTGTTGGTGATGCTCCACACCGGGACGATGTTCGCGGTCATCGTCTATTTTTGGAACGGATGGCGGCGGGATTATTTTCAATCCACCGGCCAGATTCAATGGTTTGTCATTCAAATTATCGTCGCCACCGTTTGCACCCTGGCTGTGGGGTTTGTCCTGAAAGAATTGATTGAAAAAGTTTTCATGCGCGGCGTGCCTCATGCGGCAATGGAGGATTTGTTCAACAATTTGCCGCTGATTGCCAGCGCGCTGGCTGCTGTCGGGATTTTGATTATTTTGGCCGGCTGGCGCGAGGGGAAGGCAGGGCGTCAAACGGAAATTCAGCCGATGGATTCGGTTTGGGTCGGCCTGGTGCAGGGAATTTGCGTGCCGTTCCGCGGTTTCTCGCGTTCCGGCGCGACGATTTCGACCGGATTGCTGCTGGGGTTGCCCAAACAAAAACTGGAGGAATTCAGTTTTGCCCTGGCGGTGGTGTTAACGCCGCTGGCGATTGCGCGGGAGGCCTGGCGGGTGCTCAAGGACAAAGCGGCGCTCCACGGATCCATCTCCCAAATGTTCGCGCCGTCAATCGTTGGAATGGTTTTCAGCTTTATCGCGGGCTTGCTTGCGCTCAAATGGCTCTCCCGCTGGCTGGAAGGCGGGCGCTGGTCATGGTTCGGTTACTACTGCCTCGCGGCGGCGGCCGGCGTCCTGGTCATCCATTTCAAATTCGCGGGGTGAGATTTGCCTGGACGCGTCGTATGCTTCCGCCATGAACCAGCTTGCCAGCGCGAGAACCGCCGCGGCCAGCACGTCCACAAAATAGTGAAACCGCAGATACATTGTGGAAAACCAGAGCACAATGCACGGCAATAACACCCACCAAAACCGCTTTCGCCAATGCCGCCAGTCGAACAACAGCAAGTACAACGACGCCGCAAAATGCACGCTGGGAAAGACGTCGAGGCCGTTGCTCGCGGCGTTGACCGTATTGATCGTCCTGTCCAGCAGCCACGGTCCATGCAGCGGAGTTTTAAAGGTGAGATAAATGTGCGGGCCGCCCGCCGGCAACACCGTGTAACCGGCGAAGGCCAGCCCATACATGGTGAACAGACCGACAATGCACTTGCGGAACAGGCGAAGATTCCGAATGCAATAATGTCCTGGCCCGGCAATGAGATAATAAAAGAAGAACAGGTAGCCCCCCATGGCCACGTCTTCCAGCCAGGGCCGCAGCCATGGTTCCCAGGTGATCGCCGGCGTCTCGCCTAATAGATCGCGGTCCCATTGGAGTAACAGCCCGTCCACAGGAGGAATGCCCAGCAACGGTATGGCCTGGCCCATTGAAAAAAATGAGAGGCCCATCGCCGCCGGATAAAACAAAAGGCGCAGTCGCAAGCGCCCGGGCGTTGGTTTCCGCTCCGCCCAAAAGAATACGCAAATTCCCGCAAGCAAAATCCCCAAGAATAGGAACGACCAGCGTTCTGCCGCGCCTCCGTGCGCAAACAAGCGCAACCCGGTAATCAAAAGATAAGTCCCAAAAATCCATTCATGGGGCAAAACCGCCGCGAACGTGTCCACCCACAGGCTTTGGGAATCGTCGGATTTTATCGGGGCGAGCGTTATTTGGATGTCTTTGCCGGCACCGCGCGATTCCAGTTTCGGCTGCAGCGGCGGCAAGCGTCCGGCATTGTTTTCGGGGAAATCCGGCAATGATGGAAGCTGATGGGCCTTTCCATTTGTTTTGAAGGATTCTTTCATCATAAAACCCGGTTTCCCCCATTAGTTAAGTTCGTTTGAACTGCAATTGTTATGCCACGGGTGAACGGATTGAATTTTCAGGGAAATATCCTTTTGCCAGGGCAGAAGATGCTAACAAACTTTGCAGACCGGCATAGTCGGCGAACAGCCGCTCCCATGCCTCACCCGGGTTCACGGTGGGCCTGGACCGCCACATCGGTCACTGCGGCTGGGGAATGAAAATTTTCTGGCCCACTCTCAAAGCATTCGGGTTCAAGCCGGGGTTGGCCTTCAATATTTCGTCCGTAGTCACTTTTATTCCCTGTTGGCGGTAGGCTTTGGCGACGGCCGCGATGGTGTCGCCGGCCTTGATTTCGTAATTATACCCGGTCTGGGGCGTGCCGGGGGCGGGGGCGGGCGCAGCCGTTGAATCGGCGGGGCCTGGTTCCGCGGCGTGATGCGACGCTGCCACATTCAACGCCTTTTCCAATTTCTCCAATTCCTTCAAAATTTCCTCATTATCAGACTGGCGCTTTTGGTCAATTTGCTGCACCTGATCGGCGAGCTTTTTCAAGTCGTCGGTGCTGGCAAAGTTGTTTGCGCCGGGCTGGTTGATTTTGTCCTGCAAGTCGTTGACCTGTTTTTGCAGGTCTTCGATGCGTTTGGTTTGGACATCGAGGGCGGCGGAGATGCTCTGGATTTGGCCGGACAATTGATCCAATTGCGCCTGGGTGGCGGCGTCCTGCGCGCGCGCCGCGGGGGCGCCGGTGGCAAGGGCGAAAATAAGAAACCAGGATGAAATCATTTTCATGCGCCGAAAATAAGCCTCCACGGCGGGGCGTCAAGTTGAACCGCAACACTAATTTGCCTCAGGCGAGCTTTCCGAATTTGCGAATCTCGGGCCAAATCCAGGCGACGGCGATAACGACCAGAATGGTGCCCAGGCCGCCGGTCACGGTGGAGATAATCGCGCCGGTGGCGGCGGCATTGCCCAGGAAGGACGGCCGGGTAAAGAGGTAGGCCACCAGGCCGGAACGGGATCCGCCCAATTCGTTGGACGTGCCGATGAAAAGGCTGTTCACGGCGGAAACCCTGCCGCGTTTTTCGTCGGGCGTCAGGATTTGGACGAGGGTTTGGCGAACGACGACGCTCACATTATCCACCGCCCCAGCCAGCGCGAGCATGGCAAAGGAGAACCAAAACCAGGCGAGATTCGGCAACGCGATCCATTGGGCAAAGCAATTCGGGTTTGCCACGCCAAAGAGGATGGTAGCGACACCAAAAATGGCGACGGAGAGGAGCATGGCGCGGCCCGCTTTTTGCAGCGGAGGGCGGTGGGCGATGATGAAGGCGCAAATGACGGCGCCGATGGACATGGAATTGCGAAGCCACCCGAGGCCGACGGCGTTGACGTGGAAGACGTTTTGCGCGTAAATCGGCAGAATGGCGACCGTGCCACCGAGGAGCACGGCGAACAAATCGAGAGTGATGATGCCCAGGATGATTTTGCTTTGATAGACGAAGCGAAAGCCCTCGACGAGACTTCTTACGGAAACAGGTTCCGCGGCGCGGGCTTTGTGGAGATGTTTGATGGGGACGACGAGGGCGAAGCAAACAATTGAGGCGAGCACATTAAGAGCATAAACCGACCAGGCGGTGCCCATCTTTTCCGCGTCGGGCGTGAGAGCGATGACCGCGCCGAAGGCGACGGGACCGAGCACGGAGGATAATTGAAAGGCGCCGCTATTGAAGGTGACGGCCCTGGCGAATTGTTCGCGCGGCACAAGGCTCGTGACGAATGCGGCACTGGCCGGCCAGAGAAACGTCCGGGCGGCGCCAAGCACCAGCAGACAAATGTAAATCCAATAGACCGGCGCGGTGAAATATGACAGCAGCGTCAAGGCCAGGCTGGCGGCGGCCAATACCAGAGTGGCGGCCAGGATGATATTTTTTCGGTTGAAGGTATCGGCAAAATGTCCCGCCGGAATCGTGCAAAGGACCATCGGAACCATCGTGGACAAGCCCACGAACGCCAGCGCCAGCGCGGAATTTGTGCGCTTGTAAAGTTCCCAGTCAATGGCGACGACCAGCATTTGCTGGCCGAGGGAGGCTGCGAAGCGGCCGACGAGATAACGGACAAAATCCGCGTTCCGCAACACAACATAGGCGCTTTCATCCGGGGACTTTGCCGCAGGCTCGTCCGGCAAGTTTTCGGGTGACTCCTGGTCATGCACGCCGAAAAATTAGCGGAAATTTTTGCGCGGTCGAGCCTTCGCGGGCAAAATTATCGCCAGACCGCCGAAGCCCGATTAAGATTACGGGCGCGATCTATGAGCAACGAGCCGGATGAAAAACAGCCCAAGCCAAGTTACAAATGGCCGTGGTTTGTGCTGGCGGCGGTGCTGCTCGGCATTGTCCTGGCCGTCGTCTGGATGCTGGTCGCCGTTCAAAAGGAAAAAAGCGAGCGCTTCAACGCTCCGGTCCCGGCCGCGAAATAATTCACTGCCGCCTGCCGCCCAGCGCGGCCAGGATGGAAGTTCCGTCAACACCGGTCGGCGTGGGCGCATAGCCGATTTCCACCGCCGTGGGCAAAAAGTCCTCCGCCGACCAGTCGAGGCCGCTCACCTGACCCGCGGCAATGTGCTCCGGCCAGTGCGCGATCATTGGCACGCGGAAATCGTTCGTGGCAATGTTGCTGTGGAAGAAATCCGGGTCCGCCTCCGCGGTTTTTTTCGGAATGCTTCCCCCCGCGAAAAAGATCAAGACGTTGTTGGTCATGTGGCTTTTATCCAATTGCTGCCGCAATTGGCCGATGGAATCGTCAATCCGCAAAATCAGCGCGGCGCGATTCTTTTCCTGCTGCGGCCACGGTTCCTCGGAGAACGGCGCATCGGTGGGGACCTCGATATTGCCATCGGGGATTGTATAATTCAGGAACAGGAAGAAGGGCCGCCAATGATTGAACGGGTCCGGCTCGCTATATTGGATGAAATTCATCGCGGCCTTGGTGAACAAATCCGGAATATATTCATTTTTGCCGCGCGTATTCTGATAGAGCATTTCCCGGCCGGCGGAGGGCTGGCCTTGAGATGGATTCCATCGGACAAACTTGTTGAGCTTCGCGTCAAAGGAATAATGTGGCGGCAGGCTCCAGATATGATCGGCAAAAAAATTGGCCGCATCCGGTTCGTCCAGGTAGCCGGCGAATTGATCGAACCCTTTCCTCCACGGGACCGACGGCGAATTCGGCCCGCTCAAATCCCAATCGCCGACCATGCCGGTATGGTAGCCCGCGAATTTCAAAAGTTGCGCGACCGTGACGGCTTCCGGCGGCAGCGGAACATCGGCGCGCGCCAGGGAGTAATCTTTGCCCAGGAGGAAGGCGGCTTGGGTCACGGGAGCGGAAGGCGCGGCGGAATAATTGGTGAAACGAATGCCTTCAGCCGCGAGCCGATCCAGATTGGGCGTCTGATAATTCGTCTGGCCGTAGCAACTGAGATCGCCGTAACCGAGGCCATCGCACTGGATGAAAATGATGCTGGCGCGCCGGGGAATGGCCCGGGGGAGGGGGGTGGTGACGATGAGCGGCTGCGCGACGGCGGAAAATTCGAGCAAGGCCGCCAACGCTATCAGGGCGCGTCCAAGGCGGCGGAATCGGGATGATTTCATTGAACCTTTGATTCTGAAAAAAAGTATGCGTTCAATGCAATTCAATTCAGGCATTTCTTTTTCCGTAATCCGAATCGAGGGGGATTTTCAGGGCGATGAGAAAGCTGGGGATGGTGGCGAGAATCACCCAGAGGAAGAAGTGTTTATAGCCGAGGAGGACCTGCAGCCAGCCGCTCCACATGCCCGGGAGCATCAGCCCCGCCGCCATGAAGCCGGTGCAAATGGCGTAATGCGCCGTGGCATGTTCGCCGCGCGCGAGGTAAATCATGTAGAGCATGAAGGCGGTGAAGCCAAAGCCATAACCGAATTGTTCAACCGCCACGCCGGCGCCAATCGCAAACAGGTTGGGCGGCTGGGCATAGGCCAGCCAGATAAAGACCGCGTCCGGCAGATGGATCGCCAGCAGCATCGGCCAGAGCCAGAATTTCAACCCGCTCCGCGCCACCAGGAATCCTCCCAGCAACGCTCCACACATGAAAGCGATGGCGCCGGCGGTGCCATAAATTTCGGAGACCTGCCCGTCGTTCAGCGCCAGGCCGCCCTGACTGAGCGGGGCGCGGAAAAAGATCGGAACGATCCTGAGCATTTGCGCCTCGCCGAGCCGGTAGAATAAAAGGAAGAGCAGCGGCGGAACAATTCCCGGCTTTTGAAAAAACGCGGCGAAGGTGTCGAAAAAATCGCCCGGAAAGCTTCCCGTCGCCGCCATCCGTTTTGGCGTGTCCGCGGCCGGCCGCGGCAAGATGAAATGGTGATAAACGGCAAGACACACAAAGATTCCCGCGCCGATGAGGAAGGCAATGGACCAGGCCAGCGCCGGGTTGCGCGAGCGTTCGGCCAGTTTGCCCACCGTGAATACCAGGCCGCCTTGCGCCGCGATCTTTCCCACATTGAAAAAAATGTTCCGCCAGCCGATGAAAAAGGACTGCTGATGTTCGGTGGTCGCCAGGATGTAAAAGCCGTCCGCGGCGATGTCATGCGTCGCCGAGCTGAATGCCAGCAAACCGAAGAACACAATCGTCCACTGGAGAAAGTGCGGCGCGGATATCATCAATGCCACGCCGGCGAGCACGATCCCCAAAACCAATTGCATGGCCCATATCCATTGCCGCCGCGTTTTAAGAAGATCCACCGCGGGACTCCAGAGCGGTTTGATGACCCAGGGCAGATACAACAAGCTGGTGAAAAATGCCGTTTCCCGGTTCGATACCCCGAGGTCATAGAAGAATAATACGGACACCGTGGCCACGAGCGCGTTGGGCATTCCTTCCATGAAATAAATGGTGGGAATCCAGAGCCACGGAGTGCGGTCATTTTTTGCGCCGGCCATCTTCGAGATGTTGGCGGCAAACGGCGCAAAAGAAAAACTTTTCTTGGTT